>QCMR01000001.1 GCA_003213595.1 SAR86 cluster bacterium AG-422-E19
AATCACTTTGTGACAGGTGCGCTTATGTCCGAGTGCATGTCTCAAGATAGTCCCAGAATACTTTTTGGTATGGGCTGCTTTTGGGGAGCAGAAAAAATGTTTTGGGATTTGGATTGTGTCAAGGTTACCGGTGTTGGCTATGCTGCTGGACACACGCCCAACCCTACTTATGAAGAAGTTTGTTCAGGATTAACTGCACATTCTGAAATTGTTTTTGTGACTTATGAAGATGCTTCCAATTTAGAAGAATTGTTGCAAGTCTTTTGGGAGGGACACGATCCTACCCAATTCATGCGCCAAGGTGGTGATGTAGGCACGCAATATCGTTCTGGAATTTATTTTTTTGATAAAGCTCAAGAAGAACTGGCCGTCAAAAGCAAAGAAATTTATCAAGCAAAATTAGACGCCAATGGCTTTGGTGAAATTGTCACAGAAATCTTACCCGTTTCAGAAGAATTCTATGCTGAAGATTACCACCAACAATATTTGGCGAAGAATCCTAATGGCTACTGTGGACATGGCGGTTGTGGAGTAAGGTTTAAAGATTAACCTTTCCAGTGAAACTCTTCACCTTTGCTTACAGCTTTATCTTCTTCAATTAATTTGTTCAAGTGAGCCAATAGAGAAGCTCTTGCAATACCATGTAGCCTTTCATCGACATCATCGTAAACCTTTTCAACCAATTGATCTAAGTTGGCTTTTGAAAATTCTGTCAGAGCGTCTACAACTTTCTTCTCTCTAAACATTCTATGACTGACAATCCAATCTACAACGCTTTTAGGATCTTTCATGAGATTTCCATGCCCTGGTGCAATCATGGAGATATCAAATTGTTTGAGTTTTTCTAGGGACTCAATGTATTGCTTCATATTGCCATCAGGTGGTCCTATGACCACTGTGGAGCCTTCCATAATGTGATCGCCGGTAAAGATCATTTTCTCTTCTTCTAAGAGATAACAAAGGTGATTTGAAGCATGTCCTGGAGTATGAATAGCTTTCAAGGTGTACTCAATTTCTCTAATTTCATCTCCATCCTCTAAAACTTTATTTGCTTTGAAAGTTTTATCCTGAGTTTGTTTATGAAGGGCATACATACCCATAACCGGTGCTGCTGTTCTTTGGTGCAGTAACTTAGCTCCAGGAGAATGATCGGGATGAGTGTGAGTCACTAGTATTTGCTTGATGTCATCGCCACAAGCTTTAGCAATATTTTCAATGTGCTCTGGCATTGCAGGACCTGGATCAATAACCGTGATTTCTTCTTTACCCACAAGATAAGTATTCGTTCCAGGACCGGTAAAGACGCTGGAATTACCTGCTGTAATTCTTCTGACTAATGGCGATAACTCAGTGATCGTCATAACCTTCATCTCCTGGCATAAGCAAGACCATTTTTCCATCCTGCATAAATATTTTTGGCTCCACAGTCACAATGTTATTTTGGTCTTCCACTTTATTCTTTAACAGTGTTTCAGTGTCAGTGAAACCTCTAATGGATTCTAAATTCTTGATGGTTGGGAAAATTATTGGAAACTCGCCCTTTTCTCCCTGAGCGAGAGCATCCTCGGGTTTGATCCAAATACTTTTTACGCCTTCGCTGCCATCGTGCTTTGCAATTTGACCTTCCGGAAATAACGCAATGAAAAAATGCGTGCTGTATCTTTTAGCTTCGGATTTTGGTGTAACCCAATGTGAGATGTAAGCGAGGCGATCAACAGCAAGTTGCAAGTCCAACTTTTGGCACAATTCCAATAAAACCGGCTCCCCTTTATTTAATTTATCTCGATACTCTTTAAGAATTTCTTTTTCACTTTCGTCTGAAGAGCCAAAGACTTCACCACTGCTTCTATAAGCAAGCAAGACGCCACATTCCTCAAAACATTCTCTGATGCAAGCTATCCAATAGTTGAGTCCACCTGATTTAACACCTAATAATTGAGATGCGACTTCGTCAGTCAATCCACGACAGTAATTGTTGATGTCATCTTTTAAATCATATTCATCGAGCTTCCCGCCAGGAAATACCCACGCACCGCCAAAATTTGTTTTGATTGATCTTTGTATCATGAAAACTTCTACTGCTTCTTCGATAGTTCTAACCAGCAACACCGTAGCTGCAGGTTTAGGTTCTGAAGGCGGTAAAGAGGGATCAGCTTCTTGAATGTTGATCTTAGGATTTCTCTCTACTTTGATATCTTTGGAATCTTTTTCTGACATATAAATTTTAGATTTCAGGATTGTTTGTACATAATATATTTAATAAATTTTTATACAAATTGAAAATCAAAGAATTTAAATCTAAAAATATCGAAAAAAAGCTCGTCAGAAACCCTAATTCCAACAAAGGAGACTACGGTCATGTCTTAGTCATTGCAGGAAATCTTGGTTTTGGTGGTGCTGCCCTTCTTTCCTCAAAGGCAGTTCTTGCAAGTGGTGCAGGTTTGGCGACCTTGGCAACGAGAAAAGACCATCTGTCAGCTGCTTTGGCATATTGTCCAGAAGTTATGTCAAAAACCGTAGAAAGCATATCTGACTTAGAAAATCACTTACCTAATAAAACAGTCATTTGTATCGGTCCAGGATTGGGTAGAAATTACTGGGCTGATCAAATGCTTTATAAAACAACAAACTTTGCAGCGAAAGAAAATCTACCCATTTTGATTGATGCAGATGGATTAAATATCCTCTCTGAAAATAGACTAAAAATTAAGTTACCAAAAAAATTAATCCTCACACCTCATCCAGGAGAAGCAGCACGATTGCTCAAGACAAAGGTCTCGACCATTCAAAAAAATAGGCCACAAGCATTGGCTATGCTTTGCGAAAAATATAATGCAACGGTCATTCTTAAAGGTCATGAAACATTGGTTGGTAACAAAAGAACTTCATTTATGTGTAAAAAAGGCAATGCTGGCATGGCTGTAGGTGGCATGGGCGATGTACTCTCTGGACTAGTTTCTGGATTAATAGCTCAAGGTTTATCGTCTATAGATGCCGCTTGCTTAGGAGTTGATATGCATGCAAGCGCAGCAGATAGCTTTGTTGAAAAACATGATATGAAATCGTTGATGCCTTCTGATTTATTTAACTTTATCAAAATGAAGAATGAATAAAGAACTTGTCTTATCGAGTCTAGATGAAACAAAACAGCTTGCCGAAAAAATCGCCTCTTTTCTAACTGAAGAAAATAATTATCCGATTTCTATTCATCTTTCTGGAGACTTAGGCACAGGAAAGACCACTTTGGTAAAAGAAGTTTTAAATTGTCTGGGTATAGAAAATTTCATCAATAGTCCAACCTTTACTTTGATTGAACCTTATGAAATCAATGATTTGAAAATCTTCCACATCGATTTATACCGTGTAGAAAAAATAACCGAGCTTAGCGCAATAGGTTTAGAAGAATATCTGCAAGAAGCGAATTCCATTAGCTTTATTGAATGGCCGGAAAAAGGATCTGGTTTTTTAAAAGAGCCTGACATTGCCATTTCATTAGATCACCATGGTGAAACTACAAGAAAATGTGAAGTTCAAACTTCTTTAGGCTTAAACCTCTAAGCTAGTTGAGTGGATCCACATCAATTCCAACTCTGACATTTTTTGAATAATCGCTTTGATCGATCATCTTGATAACTTGATTTGCAAGGGCATGTATTTTTTTTCGATTTTCAGATTTTAGAGTTAAGACCCATCGAAAGTAATTTTTTCGCTTTTCGATAAGTTCTGGTTTAGGCCCTATAAATTCATCATCATTTAAGTTTAATGAACGAGAAATTTCCATCAAAACCTTCTCAGGTAGGGGTCGTTTTAGGGACTCCGCATGAATGTTGATTTGATAAACAAAAGGCGGAAGCTTGCTGGTTTGTCTTTCTTCTAAAATTTCGTTGGCAATCCTATCGTAATCAAAAGAAGAAATTTTTTCTAAAAAAGGATGTTCCGGAACAAACGATTGCAAAATGACTCTGCCTTCTTTATCTTCCCTGCCAGCTCTTCCTGAAACCTGAATCAATAACTGAGCCAACCTTTCAGAAGCTTTGTGATCAACTGAAAAAAGACCGCTGTCAGCGTCTACTACTACCACTAAAGTCAAATTGGGCATGTGATGACCTTTGGCTAAAATCTGTGTTCCCACCAAGATCAGAGGCTCTTTGGAATCCGGTAATACCGAGTTGGATCTTAATTGCTCTTTACCCAGAGCTTCTCGATCAACTCTAATAACAGAAGTATTTTTAAAATACTCTTTTAAAAATTCTTCGAGTTTCTCGGTTCCTGTATGAAAAAATTCCAAACTTTCTTCGTTACAGTTCAGACAAGCAACAGGCATAGGATGCTTAGTACCACAATGATGACAAACTAATCTTTTGGGATTGATGTGATAAACCATTGATACGTCACAATTGCTGCATTCCGGGGTCCAGCCGCATTTGTTACAAAAGACCATTGGTGCATAGCCCTTTTTGTTGAGGAAGACTAAAACTTGATTGCCTTTACTCAATTCTTTGGAAATTTCATTAAGACTGTATTCGGTTAAACCTGACTTTAATTCAGATGATCTTAAATCAGAGATTTCAAACTTAGGCTGTCTGGCATCTTTTACCCTTCGAGTTAGCTTGTGCAAGCAGTATTTTTTATCCTGACAATTTTTAAGACTTTCCAAGCTTGGCGTTGCTGAGCACATGATGACAGGAATTTTTTCAAGATTTGCTCGATAGACTGCAACGTCTCTTGCTGAATATCTAAAACCATCAATTTGTTTGTATGAAGAATCATGCTCTTCATCTACCACTATCAAGCCTAAATCCTTGAACGGCGTAAAAATTGCTGATCTTGTTCCAATCAAAATAGATTTAAAGCCTTTGTTCATATCGTTCCAGGCATGAGCTCTATCTTTTTCTGACATTTCCGAGTGCAAAAGAGCGACATTGTCTTCGCCAAATCTCCTTTCGATTTCGGCTTTTAGATTTGGAGTCAGACCAATTTCTGGAACCAGGATCATAACTTGTTTACCTTTTTCTATGAAGTCTCTAATGAGATGAAAATATATTTCGGTTTTACCACTTCCCGTAATACCAAAAATTAGATGCGTAAGACTGGCTGATGAATTTTTAATGGACTTATAAATTTTATTTTGCTCATCATTCAATTCAAAAAAAGCTTCTGAGTTAAGTTCCTTGTTAGTTTTCAATTCATTTCGATTGCGGCTTTTTTTCTCAAGATAACCTTTTGAAATTAAAGCATCCAAGATGGCTTTAGAGATTTTGTTTGCTTTTAAACCTGGACGGGATAACTCTAATTTGTGCTGAAAAACTTCTAGGGCTTCAAATTGCTTTTTTGCACGCCCAAAGGATTCTTTGCTTGCTAATTTACCCAAGTTTGTAATTGTGTACACCTCTATGGAATCCTTTATTTCTTTGCCTTTTCTCAAGAAAGGTGGGAAATAGGATTTAAAAATTTCTCCAATAGGTGCCTTGTAGTAATTAGCTATCCAATGAATGAGATCGTATGAGGGCTTATCGATTAGAGAATTTCTATCTAAAACTTTAGTTATGGGTTTTATAGATTTTACATTTGGGCTGGATTGTTTTCTTAAAACGTATCCGACAATTTCTCGGTTTCTAAATGGAACTTGAACTCTGGAGCCATTGGAAATCTTGATGTTTGAACTGTAAGTAAAAGAGTTTCTTAATGGTAAAGGAAGCGCTACTTCATAATATAAATTTTCCATTTAAGTTTATTTGAGAATAAATAGTCTTCTGGTATAGTGCGGCAGCATATTTTTTTAATCAAGAATAATAGTGAAAAAAGAAATTCATCCAGAATACAGAACGGTTCTATTTCATGATGTGAGTGTAGATAAGTACTATCTCATTCCATCAACATTGGAAACTGACCAAACTAAAGAATGGGAAGATGGTAATACTTATCCTTACTGTCCTCTTGATGTATCTTCAGCCTCTCATCCTTTCTATACAGGTCAGAATAAAATCATCGATACTGGTGGAAGAGTTGAAAGGTTCAAAAAACGTTTTTCAAAGAAAGCTGCTGTAAAGGCTGCTCCTGTTGAAGAAAGTCCTAAAGAAGAAACTCCTCCAGCAGAAGAAAAAGAAAAAGATGTAAAAGCTTCAGCTCCTTCTGAAGAAGTTACAAAAGAGGCTCCTGAAGCCACAGCTGAAGAAACCGCTGAAGCCGTTGAAGTATCTCCTTCTGATGCTCCTCAAGAAGAAACTTCTGCTGAAGAAGCTAGTGATGAATCTTCTAATTCTTCAGAAGAAAAATAAATTTTCATACTTGATTTTTTAGACTCCTAATAAGTCACTTATATGAATCCTGAATTTATTAGAAATATCGCCATCATTGCACACGTCGATCATGGGAAAACCACTTTAGTCGATAAATTACTAGAACATTCCGGTACCTTAGATAGAAAAAATATTGGCTCGGAGAGAATCTTAGATTCCAACGATCAAGAAAGAGAAAGAGGAATAACGATTCTTTCTAAAAATACTGCCATTAAGTGGAAAGATCACAAAATAAATATCGTAGATACTCCAGGGCATGCTGATTTTGGTGGAGAAGTTGAAAGAGTTTTGTCTATGGTAGATTCGGTTTTATTACTAGTTGATGCCGTCGATGGACCCATGCCACAAACCAGATTTGTGACTCAAAAAGCTTTTGAAAAAGGACTAAATCCCATTCTGGTTATAAATAAAATTGATCGTCCAAGTGCCAGACCTGATTGGGTACAAGATCAAGTTTTTGATCTCTTCGATAGATTGGGTGGGAACGATCAACAGATGGATTTTCCTACAATCTATACCTCTGCATTGAATGGAACCTCTGGTTTGGATTTGGAGAAAATTGAAGAAGATATGTCGCCACTCTTAGACCTTATTTTAAGTAAAGTGAATGAACCGCCTGTGAGTTTGGAAGAACCCTTTCAAATGCAAATCAGCGCTTTAGATAGTAATAGCTATGTGGGTGTAATTGGCATCGGCAGGATATCTCGTGGAAACGTCAAACCAAACGATCAAGTTGTAGTGATCGATGCTGAAGGAGAACAAAAAGCAGGAAAAATTCTCCAAGTTTTAAGTCATGAAGGTTTGGAAAGAGTTGAAGTCGACAAAGCTGAAGCAGGTGACATTGTCTGTGTGACTGGTATTGAAAAATTGTATATCTCAGATACTTTATGTGACCCAGAGAATACAGAACAACTCCCTCCTCTCTCTGTAGATGAGCCGACTGTGAGTATGACCTTTCAAGTGAATGATTCCCCGTTTGCTGGTAAAGAAGGTAAGTTTGTAACGTCAAGAAATATTAAAGACCGTCTTGAACAAGAATTACTAAGTAATGTTGCTTTAAGAGTTGAGCAAGGTGAAAGTGCTGATAAATTCAAAGTTTCTGGCCGTGGTGAATTGCATTTATCGGTTTTGATAGAAAACATGCGTAGAGACGGGTTCGAATTGGGAGTTTCAAAACCTGAGGTCATTCAAAAAGAAGTGAATGGCGAAATTCATGAACCTTTTGAACAAATAGTAATTGATATCGAGGAACAACATCAGGGACCTGTAATGGAAGAGATGGGTGCAAGAAAAGCAGAACTAAAAAGTATGGAACCCAGCGAAACGGAAAGAATAAAATTGGATTTTATCGCTCCTTCCAGAGGCATGATTGGATTTAGGTCACAGTTTCTTACCTTAACCAGCGGCACCGGAATTCTAACTAG
This sequence comes from SAR86 cluster bacterium AG-422-E19, assembly GCA_003213595.1. Lineage (GTDB taxonomy): Bacteria > Pseudomonadota > Gammaproteobacteria > Magnimaribacterales > AG-339-G14 > MEDG-81. The sequence goes on from QCMR01000001.1 coordinate 7,724, forward strand.
TATCTTCGATCATTACGGTCCTGCAAAAAAAGGTGAGATTACTACACGTCAAAATGGGGTCTTGGTCTCCATGGCTGAAGGCAAAACCTTAGCCTATTCGTTATTCAACCTACAAAACAGAGGAAAGCTTTTTGTCGGACATGGATTGAACGTTTACAAAGGTCAAATTGTTGGCTTACATTCCAGAGATAATGACTTACCGGTCAATCCAACCAAAGCAAAACAGTTAACAAATATCAGAGCCTCAGGTACTGATGAAAATCTTATCTTGGTTCCCCACATTGAACATTCTTTAGAACAGGCATTGGAATTTATCGAAGAGGACGAATTAGTGGAGGTAACGCCTTCAGCGATTAGATTGAGAAAAAAAGCTTTCAGATTTTAATTTATTTGGTACCTGAAGAACCAAAGCCCTTGGAGCCCCTTTCCGAGAAATCGAATTCAGAAACCAACTTGAAATTGGGTGAAGTAACGGCAAAAAACATCATCTGAGCAATCCTATCTCCAGGAAGAACCTCGAATGATTCTTTGGATCTATTCCACAAAGAGATCATGATTTCTCCTTGATAATCTGAATCAATAAGGCCCACGAGGTTTCCTAAAACAATTCCGTATTTATGCCCCAAGCCTGACCTGGGGAGAATTAAGGCTGCATATTTAGAATCCTTAATATGTATTGAAAATCCAGTGGTAAAAAGAAAAGTCTCATCGGGCTGAAGAACTTTTTTTTCCTTGATATTGGTTCTCAAATCTAAGGCTGCCGATCCTGCAGTGCTGAATTTAGGCAGGGGAATTTTGTCACCAAGTTCGTTATCAAGAATTTTAAATTCAACGTTAAGTACGATATTTGAAGTTGCTTGTTGTCCGGGATTAACCGCTTTTGATATCAAAGAAGGTAGGAAGATTCCTACTAATTTGAGCAAAATCCATCTAATCATTAAGGATGTTTTTTGAAATAAATTGAACTATTTTTCTTGCAACCTTTTCTTTAGAGGTTTTAGGTATTTTTAATTCTTCTTTTTCAGTAATTAATGTCACCTCATTATTGTTTGAATCAAAACCAATAGAACTATCTGATACATCGTTGGCGACAATAAGATTCAAATTCTTTGAAGATAATTTTTTTCTAGCGTTATCAATCATATTTTCCGTTTCTGCTGCAAAACCGACTATTTTTAAATCAGGATTGTTATCTGAAACGTGTTTCAAAATGTCTTCATTTTTTTCTAAATTCAGACTCATGTTTTTGGATTGATCTTTTTTAATTTTTTGAGATTCAGCATTTTTCATTTTGAAATCTGCAACTGCAGCCGTTGATATAAACAAATCAATATCTGCCAAATTTGCAGTGACGTGCTCTTTCATTTCCTTGGCAGATTCGATATCTATTCTTTTGACTCTCTCAGGTGTGTCTAAAGTTACCGGGCCAGAAATCAAAGTCACTATTGCGGATTCATCAACAGCAGCTTTAGCAAGCGAAAAGCCCATCTTTCCAGAACTTTTGTTGGAGATGTATCTAACAGGATCAATTTTCTCTCTTGTGGGTCCAGCAGTGATGAGCACTTTTTTACCAGCTAACAATCCAGAAGAAAATTCTTTTGCTACCTCTTCAATAATTTCCTTAGGTTCTGACATTCTTCCAGGACCCACATCACCACAGGCTTGATCGCCCTCGTTAGGCCCGATTTGGTGAAAAACAGGTTTTTTCAGCAATGAAAGATTCTTCTTTGTACGTTTGTCCTTCCACATGCCTTGATTCATTGCTGGGGCAAAAAATATTTTAGAGTCTGCAGCAAGACATACCGCAGACATTAAATCATCGCCTCTTCCAGCAGCAAGTTTTGCAAGGCTATCTGCCGAACAAGGAGAAATGACAATAGCATCAGCCCATCTTGCTAATTCTATATGCCCCATAGCTGATTCGGCGTTGGTATCTAAAAGATCTGAGTGAACTTCATTGCCAGACAAAGCCTGCATGGTAAGCGGCGTAATGAATTCTTTTGCTGCTTCAGTCATAAGCACACGAACTTCGGAGCCTGAGCTCTTAAATAGCCTTATTAACTCAGCCGCTTTATATGCCGCAATACCTCCTGTGACGCAAAGCAAAATTTGTCTATTAGCTAATTGTTCCATACAAAAATTATAACTCAGATAGGTTTCTTTGAACTTAGGATTCTGGTATAAAGCTCTACTTGCAAAGGAATATTATGAGCAAAGAGTGTCAAGTAACAGGTAAAACGCCAATGGCAGGGAACAACGTTTCTAAGGCAGTTAACAAAACTAAAAGAAAGTTCATGCCTAATTTGCATCGTCATAAGTTTTGGGTAGAGTCTGAAAACAAATATGTGACTCTAACTCTTTCTGCTAAAGGCATGAGAATCATTGATAAAAAAGGGATTGATGTTGTTTTAAAAGAAATAAGAGATAGAGGTGAAAAGATATGAGAGAAAAAATTAAACTAGTCTCCTCTGCTGGAACGGGTCACTTCTATACTACAGATAAAAATAAGACTAAAACTCCAGACAAAATAGAATTTAAAAAATATGACCCTAGAGTCAAAAAACACGTCATCTATAAAGAAGAAAAAATCAAATAATTTCGATATTTATCTTGCTTCTAGTTCGCCTAGAAGAGCCGAAATCCTTAAAAATCTTAAAGTTAATTTTGAAATCCTTAAATGCGATTACGATGAGTCCAACTTTACTGATGAAAGTCCTGAGGATTTCGTTATCAAAAATACCCAGCAAAAATGTCTCGCTGCTCATGCAATCAGACAACAAAAGAAGTTACCCAATAAGCCAATCTTAACAGCTGATACCATTGTTGCCTTGGATGGCAAAATATTTGGAAAACCTGAAAACAAAGATCATGCCATTGCCATGCTCCTTGAGTTCTCCGGAAGAAGACACTCGGTCATGACCTGTGTCTGTTTTGGTGAAACCGACCCGCAATCTGATGCTGAAGTAAGCATGATGTTTGATCTAGTCAGAACTGAAATTCAATTTGCAAACTTAACTGCTAATCAATGTGCAAAATATTGGGAAACCAATGAGCCAAAAGACAAAGCCGGTGCTTATGGAATTCAAGGTTATGGAGGTTTATTTGTTGAATCTTTGGAAGGTAGCTACAGCAACGTTGTAGGGTTGCCGGTCGTTGAGACTTGTAAGATTTTTAAAGAAAAGAATATTGGTTATTGGTTGAATCAATAACTTTTTAATTCAGATAAAATAAAGTGTGAATTTTTCTAAATTTTTCGCTGGGTTTTTTTTAGGTTCTTTAATTGTCTTAGCTTTTCAGCCCTTTAATTATTGGTTTGTAACTTTTCTCATTCCGGGACTTTTATATCAACTGATTAAAACTGAAGGCGTAAAAAATACTTTTTTTATCTCCTATTTTTTTGGTTTCGGCCTTTGGGCATTTGGAATATTCTGGATAGAAAATAGCATAACTGTTTATGGAGGAGCCTCACCAATATTGGGAAGTTTTCTAACATTATTGCTAGCAGCTTTTTTAAGCTTGTTTCAGGCTATCAGTTTTACCGCATTTAAACTTGTTAGCAGCCAAAGAAAAACTTATGAAATATTTCTTTTTTTTCCAGCTGCTTGGGTATTGAGCGAATGGTTGAGAGAGTTTCTTTTTACTGGTTTTCCATGGTTGTATATAGGTTATACCGCTGTAGATAACAGCCTGTTACAGGGCTACATTCCTATCCTTGGAATTTTTGGCATAGGTTTTCTCATTGTTTTGATCTCTCAAATGTTTCTTGCTTTGCTAGACGGCTTAAGAGACTTTACTCAAAGCAAATCTTTATATTTATCTTGCCTAGTCTTAATAATAGTTTTTATCGGCAATCAACCTCTAAAAAATTTCAATTGGACTGAGTCAACTGGCAAAATCTCGGCAACAGTTGTTCAGCCTAATATTGATATCAAAGAAAAATGGACGCAAAAAGGATTTCAAAAAATACAAAGTGCGATAGAAAAGAAATTAAATCAAAATCCACCGCAAAATCTTACTCAATCCTCTGTCATATTTTGGCCCGAGGTAACTCTCACCTCATTGATTCAAAAGGACAGAATAAATGAATTCAGAAATAATATTCTCAACGAAAATAATATGCTCGGAATGGTCATAGGTGCATTATCCGTAAATAAATCAGAAGAAATAAATAATTCATTAATTGGAATTGGCAATATCTCAGGCATTTACGACAAAAAGTTTTTAGTCCCCTTTGGCGAATACGTTCCTCTCTCAGGACTTTTCAGTGTATTTTTTGATTTTTTTAATTTCAATAGGCCGCAAATATTTTCAGGTAGCAAGAGCGAACTTATTGGGAATGATTTGATAAAAATATCTTCAGCAATATGTTATGAGATTGCCTATCAAAATATATTTTTATCCAATAGCAAAAAAACCAATATCTTGTTTAATGCCAGCAACGACAATTGGTTTGGAACTGGCTTAGGTCCTCATCAACATTTGCAAATTGCAAGATTTAGAGCGGCTGAACACCAGAAATATTTGGTAAGATCGACATCAACTGGTATCAGCGCCTTAATTAACCATCATGGACAGATCATAAAAAAAATTGAAGCTTCTACTGAAAAAAATGAATTAGAAAGTTTTCAAGAAGATGTGATTCTTAAGTCAGGTCAAACTCCATATGCATATTTTGGAAAAAACCCTTTTTTATTCATATTGGTTATTATCTTTTTTATATCGGCGATATTAAAATTTAAAAAGGATGAAAACTTTATTTAAGTATTTAATTTTTGTGATTTTTAGTTCTGCCTTTTTTTATGGTTGTAGTTCAGTTCCTTTGGATTATTCATCTTATGAAAATATCAATTTTCAAGAATTTGGTGAAATGAATAAAAAGCGAACTCACGTTTTGATAAATTTAACTAAACAGGAACTTACTATAAAAACTCCATATTCAAGTAAGACTTATCCGATTTCGTCTTCTGCTTATGGAATCGGTAGCGTTCGAGATAGTTTAAAAACTCCTCTTGGTGCGCATGTAATTTCTGAAAAAATCGGTAAGGGAGCAAAAATAGGTTCAGTTTTCAAGGCTAGAAAATTTACCGGGGAAATAGTGGTACCAATTACAGAAAAAATTGATATCAAAGAAGATGTCATCACAACTAGGATTCTATGGTTGGATGGATTGGAAATTGGAAAAAACAAAGGAGGAAATGTAGATTCAAAAAGTCGATATATTTACATTCATGGCACTGCCGAAGAGGGTCTTATTGGTGAGCCTGCCAGCTTGGGTTGCATCAGAATGAAGAATACAGACGTTATAAAGTTATTCAATAGAGTGAGAAAAGGTACACAGGTATTGATTTACTGAACTTTATTATTTAATTTAACAATATGAGACTTGCTTTAATTTTATTTTCCTTCTTTGTCGTTAGTTGCTCTCAAGGAAACGCCGAAATAGAAAATTTTAATGCAATGAACTTTCAACCCGATCTAAACAAAATTCCTGTAGAAGGCTGTCCTGCGATTCTAAATCACAACATCCGGGTGCTTGATTCAAAAGAAATCATCAATTTGTGCGAACACAAAGACAAAGTGGTGCTTGCAGTAAATGTTGCCAGTCGATGCGGTTTCACCTATCAGTACGAAGCTTTGCAAACATTATTTGAAAACTACCAAGGAAAAGATTTTGTGATACTAGGCTTCCCTTCTAGAGACTTTATGTTTCAGGAATATAGTGATGAAGGCCAAGTAAAAGAGTTTTGTAATTCTAAGTATGGCGTGACCTTTCCCATGTTCGCTACATCAAGTGTCAAAGGAAAAAAGGCCAACAGCTTCTTTCAAAACCTTGCAATGATTACTGGAAAATCTCCTGATTGGAATTTCACCAAGTATTTGATCTCTAAAGATGGTGAAGTCTTAAAACCTTTCTCCAAGAATATAGAGCCCGATAGCGAAGAAATAATTTCTGCTATCGAATCACTGCTCTAAAACTTCCGGAACTCCATTTTTATCTACAACTAAACAATCCGCCTTTCTTGCAGCAAATATACCGTTGGCTACAACTCCGGGAATATTATTGATTTCGTTTTCAAAGTCATACGGCACATTAAGTTTTAAGTTACGGACGTCTATTATTTGATGACCGTTATCAGACACAAATCCTACTCTGTATTCTGGGGTTCCACCCTTTACCACCATCTGTCGTGCGACATAACTTCTTGCCATTGGAATGACTTCAATAGCAACTGGAAATTTTCCAAGCAGTTTTACTTTTTTAGAAGAATCGCAAATGCAAATAAATTTTTTAGATGCTGAGGCAATTATTTTTTCTCGAGTTAATGCTCCACCACCGCCTTTGATCATTTCAAAACGATCATTGATTTCATCAGCACCATCGATATAAAAATCCGGGGAGCCAACATCATTTAACTCGGACACTTCCAAACCTGCCTCTTCCAATAATTGCGTGCTTGCAACTGAACTAGATACGATGGCTTTGATTTCAGGTTTTTGATTTATCAATTCTTGGATAAAAAAATTAGTAGTACTTCCTGTACCAATACCCAAAATACAATCTTTGTGAAGCTTTGTAGCCAGATACTCATAGGCTTTGCGTGCAACGGCTTGTTTGATTTCTGAGTTAGAATTTTCCATGTCTATGGCTTATAAGAGAACTCTACGTATAATACCTCGCTTTCCAGAATTTTTATGAAAAAAGTAATCAAAAACTACGTAGATAAAATAGAGAACTCTAAAGTTTATGAGGTAGCTAATATTTCGCCTCTAACAAAGGCTGATAATTTATCAAAAGAACTGACAAATAGTATTTTCTTAAAAAGAGAAGATTTGCAGCCTACCCACTCTTTTAAAATTAGGGGTGCTTACAACAAGATTGCTCACCTTTATCAATCCAAAAAGATTACTGAAGTGGCAACAGCATCCGCGGGAAATCATGCCCAAGGAGTAGCTTATTCGGCAAAAGAGCTAGGCATCAAGGCCACTATCTTCATGCCAAAGACCACGCCTTTGATCAAAGTTAACGCAGTGAGAGATTTGAAAGCTAAGGTAGTTTTGATTGGTAACAACTTTGATGATGCGCTTAAAGAATCGAAAACATTCTGTAAAAAAAATAAAGTAAATTTCATCCATCCATTTGATGATCCATTAGTAATTGCAGGACAAGGTACGGTTGGCATGGAAATCTCAGAACAATTTCCTGAAAATCTTTATGCTGTATTCGTTGCCGTTGGTGGTGGTGGTTTGATTGCTGGAATTGGAGCTTACTTAAATAAGGTTCATCCCAATGTAAAAATAATAGGTGTTGAAGCAGCGGATTCAGCAGGATTAAATGCCTCTGTTAAGGCAGGTAAAAGAGTGAAACTCAAAGAAGTTGGATTGTTCGCTGATGGAGCTGCGGCAAAACAAATAGGAAAAAATAACTACGAACTTATAAAAAATTTCTTAGATGATTCAATAACCGTTGATACCGATGAAATTTGTGCTGCTGTGAAGGACACTTTCTTGGAAACTAGGACCGTTCCTGAACCTACCGGAGCATTAGCACTTGCAGGATTAAAAAAATACATAAGCCAAAAAAGAATTAAGAATAAAAATCTTATCGCAACTTATTGCGGCTCAAATCTCAATTTTGAGTCTTTGGGACATATTGTTGAAAGATCCAAAATTGGAGAAAAAAAGGAAATTATTTTAAGTATAGCTATAGACGAAAAAAAGGGTTCGTTTAGAAAACTTTGCAGAGACATCGGCCAAAAAAATATCACCGAATTTAGTTATAGAAAAGATGGCAGTTTTAAAGCAAAAATTCTTTTGGGAATGGAACTTCAAGATTCAAAAAAAAGCAAAGATATTTTTTTAAAAGCCTTAAGAAATAAAAAGTACTCTTTTACAGATTTAAGCAACGATGAAATCTCTAAAAAACATCTTAAATTTATGCATGGTGGTAGAGGACCCCAACTAGAAGGTGAATTCGTAGAAGAAGTTTACAGTGTAGACTTCCCTGAAAAACCAGGTGCCCTTCTAAATTTTTTAACTTTGCTTAAAGACAAATGGGATATCTCACTTTTTCATTATAAAAATCAAGGTGCAATCTATGGTGGCGCATTAGTAGGTTTTGCAATAAGACAGAAGCAAGTAAAAAGTCTGGAAAGAGATCTCCTAAGGATTTCCTATCCTTTTACCAGAGAGACTGAAAACCTAGGTTACCAAGCTTTTTTAAAGTAATTGCTTATCTGTAAAAACTACATCTAGCTTCAAGTCAAAGTCTTCAAGTATTAATTTTTTTATGAATTGAAACTCATAAGCCAAGCCAATAAATTCTGGTCCGGTGACTCCTGAAAAAGTTTTATCATAGAAACCTCCTCCGAATCCCAATCTTTTAAAGTTCTCATTGAAAGCGCGTAAAGGAACAATAACCGCATTTAATTTCTCGAGCTCAATGGTTTCCTCACTCATGGGTTCAAGGATATTTAAAGAATTTTTTCTAAATTTAGTTTTTTTGTTACAAAGTACAAATTCCAATTTATTGCTCTTGGAATTGATTTTTGGTAGGTATAAATGATTTTTGGAATCTTTTAGAAATTTATTTATTTTCTCAGTTGAAACTTCATGAGGCAAAGACATATAACTTGCAACGTGTAAAAATTTTTTTTTCTCCAAATGATCTTTTATAAAATCTAAGTGGACTTTTTCTTGGTAACTTTTAGAGGAGGCAGTTAAGCTTTTGAAGCCTTTTGAAATTAACTCTCTTGCTTCAGCTTTATTCATATTTAAGAGAGCTTCCCAAGTTATCGCCGTTAAATAAAACCCGAACCGTATAGTTCAGGTCGGGAAGAATCACCATCTATCAGGCTGCCCTAAGGGCGCTCAACAAGAGAAGTATCAAATTCCCTATTTATTTTGCATCGGCTCGAAGTGTTATATAACTAGCAAATAAGCCAGGAAGCTTTGAAATTATAGCAATATTTTAAAGCTTAGATAATTCAGAAATCTCGTCTACTAACTTAAGACTTAAATTTTCTTCTTCAGATGAATCGACTTTTTCTTCTGAAACATTTGCGGCTGATTTTTCATCTGTAGCTGCCGATGATTCATCATTTGCCTCGATTGATGAAGCTCCTTCGTTTGAGAGGAATTCATTCACTACGTCAAGGCCTGCTAATACGGCAACTTTTTCAATTGGAAGATTTCTTGTTTTGCGTTTGATGGATTTGATTCGCTTATCCAAGATTTCACCGGCTTCGATCAAGGTGGATTGTTCCTCGGGAGGACAATATAACTGATACTCGATGCCTGCTATTTTAAGGGTTACTATGTCTTGATCGTCTTCACTCATAAAGCTTCTAATTTTGAAATCAATATTTCTAACTTATTTCTTGATAATTCTATATTATCTTTTAGACGATTATTCTCTTTTTTAAGTCTTAAATTTTTGTTTCTTAAATCTTTATTTGCCTCTCTAAGTTTCTTAGAAAGTTCTAAAAGTTCCTTTAGATTTTTCTCTAATTCTTTCTGCGACACAGATATTATTTTATTCTTATATCAATAACGTTTCTATAAAGACTTTATATTGAAGTAAAATCAACATATGGACATTTTTCTAGAAAGAAGAAAAAAATTAGCTGATTTGTTGCCTGATGGATCGGTAGCAGTCATTCATTCAGCCAATCAAAAAATTAGAAATGGTGATACTGACTATTCTTTCAGACAAGATAGCGATTTTTTGTACTTAACTAACTTTAATGAAGCCGATGCTGCATTAGTTATTGAAAAAAAAGGGAGTACGATTTTTCATCTCCTCTGTGCGGAAAAAGATGAAGTAAGAGAAAAATGGGAGGGACCTCGATTGGGTCCTGAAAATGTGACCCAACTGGGTTTTGAAAGCGGTTTTAAAATAGACGATCTTGTTTTAAAAACCACTGAATTTCTCGGAGGTGCAGATCATTTATTTTGTCAAAACAAAAGTCAAAAAAAATTATTCTTTGCATTAACTAAGGGGCTAAAAGGTAAAAAGATCAACTTTGATTTAAATCCAAAAAACATTAAGAGTGTTGATTCTTTAATACACGAACTAAGACTTTTAAAATCTAAAGAAGAAATCAGTATTATTCAAAAAGCATGTGATATCTCGTCTTCGGCTCATGAAAGAGCAATGAAAGCTGTAAAACCAGATATGTACGAATATCAACTTGAAGCAGAATATCTGCATGAATTTATGGTCAATGGAGCAAAGGAGTGTGCCTATCCTTCTATCGTGGGAGGGGGAGAAAATGCATGCATTCTTCATTACAGCAAGAATACAGATTTGCTAAAAGACGGTGATTTGGTTCTGGTTGATGCAGGCTGCGAATACAAGGGCTACGCGAGCGATATCACTAGAACTTTTCCTGTTAATGGAAAATTTTCGTCAGAACAGAAACTTATCTACGAGATCGTTTTGGAATCTCAAAAGCAATCTATTGAAAGCATTTCAGAAAAATCTAGTCCTCTTGAGACGCATAAAAAATCTTTAGAAGTCATTGTTGAAGGACTATTAAGCTTGGGTTTGTTAAAAGGCTCTAAAGAAGAAGTCATTGAAACTCAATCTTATTCAAAGTTTTATATGCACCGCGTCGGTCATTGGTTAGGTCTTGATGTGCACGATGTCGGTGGCTATGAAAAAGATGGCAAAGTAAGGTCTTATGAAAATGGGATGATTACCACTATCGAACCAGGAATCTACATCAGTAATGAAGAAAACGTACCTGAAAAATTTAAAGGAATTGGAATTCGAATCGAAGATGATGTGTTAGTTGAAAACAATCAGCCAAAAGTTCTTAGTTCAGCCATTAAAGAGCTTGATGATATTCAACAACTGATGGCGAGTTAATGAAATATGATGTCCTCATTGTTGGTGCTGGCGTAACTGGTGCCCTGCTTTTTCTTTCATTGAAGAAAAAAAATATAAATGTCGGTCTAATAGACGGTCGAGATAAAGCCCCAAATAGTTACCGCCATCTATCATTGAATAACAAAAGTATGACATTTCTAAAAGAGCTAGATGCATGGAATGTCATAAGTAAAAATGCTTTTGAATACAACCAGATAAAGGTTTGGGATCAAGAAGGCACTGGATTCATAGATTTCAATGTAAATGAATTGGAAAAAAATATTCCGAATATTGGCTTCATAGTCAAAGAAGGAGACATTCAAAATTCTCTGTTATCTCTCGTTTCCGATTCAAAAAATCTTTTGTGGAGTTGTAATTTAGAAAAAATAGAGAAAATTAATGGAGATATTCATTGCGAAACATCAAAGGGAAAATTGGAGACAAAAATTTTAATAGGTGCAGATGGCATTCAATCAAGTGTAAGAAACCTTTCTTCGATTTCATCAAGAACTTGGAGTTACAATCAGACAGCAATAGTTGCCAACTTTTCTGTACCCCAAACAGACCCATGCATTAGACAAACTTTCACCTCGGTGGGACCGCTTGCTTTGCTCCCAATGAATGAGACTGAACTTACTATGATATGGTCTATTGACGATACCAAGGGCTATGATTACTTAGGTATGAATGAAGTTGACTTCATAAATGAAATTCATCAATCTTTCGGGGAAAAACTTCCAGAAATAAAATTCTCAGCCAAAAGGCAGTCATTTCCTCTAAAACACCTCTCTGCAAAAACTTTTGCAAGAGGTAATGTTTTTCTTGTTGGAGATGCTGCGCACCATATTCATCCGTTAGCAGGATTGGGATTAAACGCAGGAATCGGTGATGTGAAATCTCTATCGGATTTAATTACTCCTGAAAGTTTGCTTCAAGTTAAACAAATTGAAGATAGATATAACAGACAAAGAATTCCAATCAATTTAGCCCTAGCAGCTGCTATGGAAGCTTTCAAAAGAGGTTTCGAGCAAAAAAATATCTGGATAAGACTCATTAGAAATCATGCTTTTAGTCTTACCAATAAACTAACTTTTCTAAAAAATAAATTTATTGAGCTCGCTACTGAGCTTTAGTTCTTAATTAATGATTTGGAAAAATCCTCTACTCTTTTCCAGTCGGTAAATTCAAATCTAGCCTTGGCGTCTGTAGGGCCTTTGGTGATCCACATGATAAGTCTAATCATAAATCTATCGAAAAAATTATATGTTGGGTAATCAACAACGCCAGCAAAAACATCCATTTTGTTTGGTTTCCATTTTGTTGCTTTGAGAAATTTTGCAACATACGGATTAGTATCGGGAGTATTTTTCTCTGGCTTTCTAGCAACGACATTTACACTAAAAAAAGCGTTTTCTTTGCTTGAGAGCTCATCAAGGTTTTTTTCAATAAACTCAAAAAGTTCTTTTCGATAGTTACCATATCTGATGCTGGCCCCAATAATAACTTGTTGATAATTTTTTAAGCTCAGCGATTGAGCATCAACTAATGAAGTTAAGTCAACGTGTACGTGATGCTTGATATGTTCAGCAATTTTGCTCGAGATTTTTTTAGTATGACCATCTACAGAAGAATATATTACAAGAGTATTTCTCATCTTATTTCCACTTCGCTGACGGCGGCATGGACATCAGGATGGCTTCCGTAGATCCTCCTGTTTTTAAACCAAACAAAGTACCTCTATCCCAAATCAAATTGAATTCTACGTAACGCCCTCTTTTGATAAGTTGTTGTTCTTTTTCTTCTTCAGTCCAGTCTGAGTCTTTTTTGCTAGATACGGTTTCTTTAATAATATTGAGAGTGGTTGAACCAAGCTCTTTTACAAAATCAAAATCATCTTCCCAGTTTCCGGTATTCAAATGATCAAAAAAAATGCCGCCAACTCCTCTAGGTTCATCTCGATGAGCAAGATAGAAATATTCATCACAATTTTTTTTAAAATCCGAGTAATAGTTATTGTCTGATTTATCACATGCTTCTTTTAACTTAGCGTGGAAAAGTTTGGTTTCTTTATCGTCTGGGATTGATGGAGTCATATCTGTTCCGCCTCCAAACCAATTTTCGCCAGTAGCTAAAAATCGCGTATTGAAATGAAAAGCCGGCACCTTGGGCGATTGCATGTGAGCAACCAAACTGATCCCAGAAGCCCAATACTCAGCAGATTTTTCTGTGCCTTTGATTTGGGATTTAAAATCATCAGAAAATTCACCTGCAACAGTTGAAATATTTACCCCAACCTTTTCAAATACCTCGCCCTTTAGAATGCTTATTTCGCCGCCGCCAGAACCTTTATGATTCCATTTTTTTCTTTCAAACTTTCCGCCATCTAATTCTTCAAAGGCAGTGCAAAATTGGTCTCTCAAAGATCTAAACCATTGAGATGCTGAATCTTTTTTTTCATCTAAACTGCTGGTCATAGTTGGGATATTTTATTTGCAATTAAATTATTAATGGCTTCCACATGCTCGTCGTTATCATTTAAGCAAGCTATGTAATGGAAAGCCTCACCACCAGAATCTAGGAATATTTCCTTATTTTCTTCATCGATTTCTTCTATGGTTTCTAAACAATCCATACTAAACCCAGGCGATAAAATTAAGATTTTCTTTACTCCCTCTTCAGGTAATTTTTCCATCAATTCACTTGTATAAGGTTTTAACCATTCTCTTCCTGCCGCTGCCAATCTCGATTGAAAACTAGTAATGTACTGATTTTCTTCAAGCCCTAAAGCTTCTGCAACCAGGCGAGAAGTCTTCTGACAAAAACAATGGTAAGGATCTCCCTCATCAAAATATTTTTTTTGGAATGCCGTGATAAGAAAAAACTACCTTGTCTTGTTTTCCATAAAATTCATGAGTTTTAATTGTGTTAGCTAATGAATTTATGTACTCAGAATTATCATGGTAGCCGCTCACAAAATGCAAACTAGGAACCCAGCGCCATCTTGAAAGAATTGCGCTCACCTTATCGAATATTGTTGCAGCAGTTACTGCAGAATATTGAGGAAACAAAGGTAGAAGTAAAATTTTACGACAATTTTTCTCCTTCAAACTCAACAAAGCTTTTTCAATGCTTGGATTTCCATAGCGCATGGCTAATTCAAATTCTATAGATTCAGAATTTTCATTCAGGTTTTTTATCTTGCTTAAAAATCTCTTTGAATAAACCAGCAACGGCGAGCCTTCTTCAAGCCATACTGACTTATAAAGGGCTGCTGATTTTCTTGGTCTAAAAGGCAGAATAAAGAGATTAAGTACCAACCACCAGATTATTTTTGGTACTTCTATGACTCTCGTATCTGATAAAAATTCTCTAAGGTATTTTCTTACATCTTTTGTAGAGTAACTATCTGGCGAACCGAGATTGCAGATAATTACACCAACTTTTTGTTTATCTTCGTGGGAAAAATTCTCTTCGCCTAAAAAACTCATAAATAAGACCTTACTTTTTTCACAAAATGTTTAACATTTTCTTGGGGTGTGGTCTTGATAACGCCATGACCTAACCCACATACCCATCCTTTTCTATCCTCTATTGAAAGAGAGGAAACTTCTTCTAGAAATAAATTTAAAGCTTTATCAAATTCGTTGAAATCCTGAGTGATGATTTTTTCACTAAAATTGCCTTGGATGAACCCATCATTCCTTTTTGCAAAAATATCTTGAATGCTGACATTTGAATCTACCCCAATTCCTGCAAAAGGAACTTCGAAACTATCAGATGCATCAAAGATATCATCATAAGAAATTCCGTCTTTTGCATAGTAGCCAACTTGATTTGGAAAAGACTTTACTAACTCATTTAAAACTTTATTGAGGTAAATAGATAAATCATCTTTAGCAAGCTGGTGTGCACAAGAATCAAAAATCATTACAAGTTCAGCTCCAGCCTGCAATTGCAAAGAAATGTTTTTATGTAAAAGAGGATAGATATACTCTTCCAAAATTGCCCATTGGTAACTTTCTATTTTTCCAATCTTGTCTAATTTATTTTTAGCTGAGGCAAAAGATAACAATGTCCATGGTCCGCCAATAAAGCCAATCATAGATTTATCGTCTGGAAGTAATTCCAAAGTTCTTTCTATTGCCTCCCCTTGGAATTCCAAAGAAGAAATAGGATTTTTATTGACAAGGATTCTAGAAGCATTTTCTTCTAATAGATGTTCTTTGAATATTGGTCCGGGGTCATAAATCAAATCCATACCCAAAGACTCCAAGGGAAAAAGAATGTCGCTGAATAAAATAGCGACATCAAAGTCAAATTCTTCTATTGGACCTAAAGCAGTTTGAGCTGACAAGGCTGGAATTTTACAAAGCTCAACGAAAGAGTGAGATTTCTTGAGATTTTGATAATGATTATGATATCTGCCAGCTTGACGCATAAACCATATCGGCGGAATTTCCTGAGGAACCCGATTCAAAGCATTTTGAAACCTGGAGTTACGCATATCAGAAATTATAGATTTTTTGCTATCTCTTTTGCGGCATAAGTTAAGATGCAATCCGCACCAGCTCGCTTAAATGAAAGAAGCGATTCAAATATTACTTCCTCACTTAGCCAGTTTTTTTCAATTGCAGCCTTCAACATAGCGTATTCTCCGCTTACTTGATAAACAAAGGTTGGCATTTGAAATTTTTCTTTAACTGCCTTTACAACATCAAGATAAGGCATACCTGGTTTTACCATAACAATATCAGCGCCTTCATTTATATCTAAGGCAACCTCGTGAAGAGCTTCATCAATGTTTGCAACAGCCATTTGATAAGAGTCTTTTGTTTTATTTCCAAAAAATTTTGCAGATTCTACTGCTTCTTTAAAAGGACCATAGAACTTAGAACTGTATTTTGCTGAGTAAGCAAGAATCATAGTATTTATGAAGCCCTTTTCTTCAAGGGCTTTTCTTATGACTCCAACTCTGCCATCCATCATGTCAGATGGAGCAATGATGTCTGTACCTGCTAGAGCTAGCTTCAATGCCTGATCTTCTAGAATTTTGAGTGTCTCATCGTTGTCAACATCGCCGTCCAAATTTATTACCCCATCATGGCCATGAGTTGTGTAAGGATCTAAAGCTACATCAGCAATAACTAAAATTTCAGGAAAATTTTGTTTTATTGTTTTTATGACGTTATTGAGAAAATTATTTTCATTTACTGCCTCGGAACCTTTCTCGTCTTTCTTGTCTTCATCTATCACAGGAAAAATGGCTACCGCCTTGATACCTAAACTAACGAGTTCCGCGATTTCTTTGAGAATACTTTTATCTGAGTGTCTAAAAATTCCAACTAGAGATTCAATTTCTTCTTTTTCTTTTATGGATTCCTTAACAAAAATAGGCTGAATAAGGTCATCAATGGATAATTTATTTTCTGCAACAAGATCTCTAATAGATTTATTCGATCGCAGTCTTCTCAGCCTAGAAAGAGGATATTTTCTTTTAAAATTTGCCATATTGGGTAAACAGGTGCGTAGCTTACTTTGCTTCGTTTACTTTTTCCAGCCAGTCTTCATAGTTTAAAAAAGGCTTTATTTTATTGGGATATAGTTTGTTCAACTCATCAAAAGTTTTGCCCAAGCCACATGAATGTTCAGCATTTTCAATGCTTGGAAATCTTTTCAAAGCTTCTTTAAATGAACTGATAGACATCCAATAGAAATGAGAATATTTGGATAAATCTTCTATCTCTTTTTCAGGCACTAATTTATAAGTTGCAATAAGTTTTTTATCTTTTGATTCTGAATCAACATGAGAGACCAAAAACCAATTTACCTCCTCAAGTAACGAGCTGGGTTGCGATTGTTCCTCTCCTAGGCTATCTGAAGTCCCATTCACCCATATTCCTTTCCTTGCTAATTTAAACCAGTTTTCAATGCCGCTTGTCCAAATGACATTTGACAAATCAATTGCTCTAACTTTTTCTATTGAACTTGCTCTTGAGATATACAAACCAGAATTTTTAATTGCTTCCATTTCTTTTATCCCTTCGTCAACCTTTGATCGGGAAAATAATTTAAAATCCTTTTTTGATTTCGGGTAGAAATCTTCGATTGGATTTTTGAATCCGGATAATTCTTTCTTGAAAGGAGAAAAAAACCTTTTATCA
The DNA here is from genome assembly GCA_003213595.1 of SAR86 cluster bacterium AG-422-E19. Lineage (GTDB taxonomy): Bacteria > Pseudomonadota > Gammaproteobacteria > Magnimaribacterales > AG-339-G14 > MEDG-81. Next base: position 24,755 of record QCMR01000001.1, read on the forward strand.
ATGAGTTCATTTTCTGGCGTTAAGCCTTTCTCAGTGGTGATTTTTCCAAGAGGATGATTTTCTATGCTTACGCCTATTTTTTGATGACAGCCTCCGCCGTATTTTTTGAGTTTTTTTCTTTCCTCTTCTACATCTTTAAAAACATCTAAATCATTGATTTCATTGAGTAATTCAATTACTTCTTTATTACCTGATTTTATCTCGACAGCTAATGCTCCTTGGCCAGGCGCACAAGGATTTTGTGAACAAGGAATTACCATCCACAAAAATTCATCTAAGTCCTTTTTAAAGGAATCTAATTCAGTTGTTATCTCTTCTATGGGGGATAAAAGTCGATCCAAAGCAGCCTTGGCTATTACCAAACCATCTGCATTTGAATCTTTAAGTTTTTGAACTCTGGTTAAAATATTTCCCCTGATATCACTAAAGCTGAAAGAGTTTATTTCAAAAGGAAAAGCTTTCTTTAAAAATTTTGATAGATTTTCTTGTCTTCTTGGAGATGACGTATAGATTTCTAATTTTTTCTTTTTGAAGGAACTTTTCTTGAAGATCAAAACATCTCTTGGATCAGCTCTTTTTATAGTTGCAGCAATTTCTGTCCCTTCTTCAAGATCAACTGGCAGATCTTTCCAGGAGTGAACGGCAATATCTGCTTTTCCAGTTAATAATTCTTCTCGGATGTCTGAGGTAAAAACTCCCATTTCAGGCATTTTGTGCAGGGGTGTAGTTAAGTCTATATCGCCAGAAGTGTCTTTTGTCTTAAAAATAATTTTAATTTCAGGATATTTTTTTTTAATTACCTCAGAGACTTCTATTGCTTGAAGCTTTGCAAGAGAACTTTTTCTAGAAATGATAGTTAACTCATTCATTATAACCAATCCTTATAAACAACTATATTATTATAATTCCCTAAAATCTAAATATTTAGTTTGAACTCTTTTACGTCTATAGTAATGTTCAAATTCCTTTTGGAGATGAAATGAACTACAAAAAATATTTTTCCGATGAGTTGACCTCTTTAAAGTCGCAAGGTCTTTACAGAAAATTCAGAGAAATAAATCGAGATAAAAAACATTTCCCAAAAGCCACTGAAAGATTCGAAGGCTCCGAAAGACCTGTTGAAGTCTGGTGCAGTAACGACTACTTAAATTTGAGCCAACACCCAGAAGTTATAAAAAGATCCATTGAAGTTATTGAAGAATTGGGGACCGGTTCTGGCGGCACAAGAAATATTTCTGGAACTTCGTCATATCATGCCGACTTGGAAAAAGAGCTTGCCGAACTTCATAATAAAGAATCCAGTCTGATCTTCCCTTCTGCATATACAGCTAACCAGTCCACTCTTTGGACGCTATGTAAAAAACTTGAAGGTATCGAGGTATTCTCCGATGAACTAAATCACGCTTCTATGATTCAAGGTATCAAAAACGCTAACGTTCCTTGTCATATTTTTCGTCACAATGATGTCGATCATCTAAAAGAATTGTTAAATACCTCCAATGCCAGTGTGCCTAAACTCATAGTTTTAGAATCTCTTTATTCTATGGAAGGTTTGCGATCACCTCTCAAACAAATCGTTTCCTTGGCAAAAGAATTCAACGCTTTAACTTATCTCGATGAAGTTCACTCTGTTGGTCTTTATGGGTCAGAAGGCAGAGGAATTGCAGAAGAGCAAAACGTTAGCGACGAAATAGACATCATAAACGGTACTTTATCTAAAGCTTTTGGCCAAATGGGTGGCTATGTTGCTGCCAGTTCCGACATTATTGATTTCATAAGAAGTTTTGCTCCTGGTTTTATCTTTACTTCTTCTGCAAACCCAAGTATTGCAGCTGCTTCTATTAAGGCCATTGAAGTAGCAAAAAAGTCTGAAAATCTTAGAGAAGACATTAGACAAAATTCTGATTTAATAAGAACTGGGTTAAGAGATTTGGAAATTCCTCATCTCGACAATGACAGTCACATCATTCCCATTCATCTTGAAGATCCGAGACTGTGTAAAAATGCTGCTAATCTTCTTATCGAAGATCATGGAATTTACATTCAGCCAGTATTTTACCCAACGGTTCCAAAAGGCGATGAAAGATTTAGAGTTACTATTACACCCAAACACCAATCAGAAGATATCGAGAGGTTCTTATCTTCATTAAATCAGGTTTGGGATAAATTAAGTTTAAGAAGAGAAAGCTACGCATCCGGCCAAAAACCTCAAGTTACAAAAATTTACTAATTTAAAAGTCGAAATCCCGCCAATGGCGGGATTTCTTCTCTCCAAAAAACTATATTGAAATATCAGGGGGAGATCTTTATGAGATCTGCCATGAGATGAAATGAAAAGGCGTCTCTAAAAATCCACATATCTCAATTTTCGTTTTTTTTCTGGAAGGAAAGCAACTCTTAAAAATATTTGAAATATCTTCCTGGATTATTTCAAAATATATAAAGTTGCTTTTCTTCGTTCTCTCCTAATGATTAAAATCTTTTGCTGTAAGAAACTCTTACGTTTTGAGACTCACCTACTGAAACTTGATGGTCAGAGTGAGAATGAGGATAATAAGTTTCATCACCTAGGTTTTCAATATTAATCCTTACAACATCGTTTTCACCTGGAGTAATTGTCATTGCCATATCTAACCTAGTGTAATCAGGTAATAATGGTCCAGATTCCGCATTAATATAGGATTCATCTTGGTATGTTGCTCCAAAGCTAATTGCAAACATGTCGTTAGCTTGGTGTGTATACCACAACGAATAAGTGAGCTCAGGTATTTCCTTTGCTGCTCCCGATCCTTTCGATTTAGTAGCATCTACAGAAGCTAAGCCAAATCTAATAGCATTGTTATCATTAACTTGGCCGTTAAGAGTTATTTCAAAACCATCGATTTCCAAACCTATTTCTCGTGTTTCTTCGCCAGTTCCATTATCAAAAGCAGTTGCTTTAGTCTGTTCACCTGTGAAATAAGCTAATGCAAGCGAGAGACCTGAATCAGTGTCATATTTAAAACCTAATTCAGTATTTTCAAAAACATCTGGATCAAACTTGCCAGAATCTCCTTTAAAAGTCTTATATTGTTCGCCCGAACGAGGTTGAAATGCCTCACTGTAGCTAAAGTATAGCGACATGTTTTCTTGAGGTTTAAAAATTAATCCTAAGCGAGGTGAGAAAAGAGAATCTTTTTTCGTTAAGCTTGGATTAGTTCCATTTAAAGCTCCTTTGCCTGTTCCATCAACAGTTATGCCGTACTGTTTAATTGTAGTTTCAACTTCGTCATAACGACCACCTAGGATCATGTTCCACTGGTCTGCTAAGTCTATGTTCCCTTGAAGATAGAGTGAAGTAACTTCGATGTCAGTATCAGATTGGTTGTTCAAATCAGATATATAATCGACATAAGTCACTTGGTCTTGAGTTACGTCTGCATCTGTCAATCCACCTGTTTCAAGCGTTCGTCTGTTCGTAAGATTTCCATTTGCTACATTAAAATTCATATTTCTGACTGGCATAAAGATTTCATTATCGTCTCTAGTAGAAGAGAAGTAAGTGTTGTAACGGTGGTTGTTGTTTTCAGTATCAACCATTTCAAAACCTACAGTTAATGTTCCTCGATCAAATTCATTTATGCTGCTTAAAGCAATGATTAAGCTTTCACGCATAGTTACATCACGATATCCATCCATCTTAGCTCCCATGGAAGCTGTGTAATCAGACACGTACAAGTTTTGATACATTTTTCTGAAATCGTTTGCAGTAACACTAAAATTAAGTTTTCCAGTATCAGAATAATTGTGATTCAGTGAGCCTTTTAAAATATTTGCTTCAAGCGTTGTTGTATTAAGGTCTTTAGTACCAAAAACAATGTCTTTCATAGCATCAATTGGGCTTTTAGTTGCATCATCAGTTGGAATACCTCTATCAACGAATCTTTCGTGATCAGCGTATTCATAAGACAAATCTATAGTTGTCTCTGAGTCAACTTGAATTTTCATAGTCGGGTTAACACCTACTCTATCTCCACTAAACATGTCTCTGTGATTAGCAAGCGAATCAACATGAACGTTTAAACGAAAAGCAACGTTATCGTTGACTATCATATTTCCGTCCATAGCAACGTCTCCGCCACCAAAAGAATCAATACCAGTGTCAAGAGAGCTAAAGGTTTCGCCAATTTGAGCAGTCTTAGAAACTCTGTTGATTAGACCACCAGTTCCGCCACGACCAAATAAAAGTGCATCACCACCTTTAAGTATCTCAACTTGCTCAACGTTGTAAAGAGATCTGTAGTATTGAACGTCGTCTCTTACGCCATCTTGATAGAAGTCTGCAGTTGATCTAACACCTCTGAAGACAACAGCATCTCTGTGACCCTCACCCTGAGAAGTATTTACTCCTGGGGTGTATCTAATTAAATCGCCTATTTGCCTGAATCCTTGGTTTCTAATGTCATCATCAGTGATAACAGATACTGATTGAGGAACATCCAAAATCGGTACTGGGGGTTTAAGAGAGTTAACTTGATCTTTGTAAAGGACTTTGCCTTTAACCTCAAGTGTCTCATCTTGCGCATAAACCGCTGAAGTTGTAAAAACTAAAGCGAAAAGAAAAACAATTTTTTTCATAATAAATTCATCTCCTAAATAAGATTGATTATCAAATGATAATGATTATCATTTATATTGTAAATGAAAATGAGAAACATTCTCATTAAGATATATATTTATAACTTTTTTATTTTTTAAGCGTAAAAACGTCGCCAGAAAGTAAGTCCAAGCAAAAGAGAAGCCAACCATGCAAAAAGTTCCACATAGTTTGGATTACTGTTGTAACCAAAAAATCCTTTTAAGAATGCGCCAACGCTTCCACTATCATGCATGATGTGTATGTATTTGCCCTGCCCTTTGATGTTGTAACTATAGAAAAAAGATTGATCATTTTCTCCAAGTTCTTCTTTGGGCTTTAAAATATCCCAAGGTCTGGATATTTCCTCTTTGCTTTCAAGACCAACCATTTGCAAATTATCGGATTTGACCAAATAACTTTCAATTTCATGAGTGCCATAAGCAACCATGCCTGAAGCTAAAAATACCAACAACAATGTTGTCGCTTGGAAGAAAGATCTAATATTGAATCTTTTTCCTTGAATAACAAAGATATAAACCAAGATCAAAGCGGCGATGATTCCAGTAAAAAACCCTAAATAAGAAAAGCTTTGAGTCATCGAAAAACTAGCTAAAAGGAATACAACCGTTTCAAAACCCTCTCGAATCACTGAGAAAAAAACCAAAAAGAAAATTCCCCAGGACGAACTCATGGCAATAACTGACTGCTCTTCAAGTTGTTTACGATCACTAACATGTTTTGAAAGCCAAAAAATTACATACCAAATAAAGCCTGCAGTTATGAACATAAAAATTCCTTCAAAGAGAGCTTTAAGAGAGTTGTTTCCCAGAGCCTGTTGCGCTGAAACAATAAAATAAGCGACCAAAATACTGGCAACAATTGATGTTAGAACAGCAAGCCATAGCTTTTGAGTTGAAGCGCCATTACTGGTTAGGAATAAATAAATTATTCCGACAATTAAGGCAGCTTCCAAAGTTTCTCTAAATAGGATAATAAATTCGTTCATAAAAATTTAGTGTGTTCTTGAAAATGTAAATGATAACTATTCTCATTAATATAACAAGTTTTTTTATTTTTTTTCTTGGTATTTTTTTTAGCTTATGACTCGACTTTATAAGGAAAATAAAGGTATCATTGCCTCATAAATTAAGATTATCCAGGGGGGATAACAATGTATAAAAAACTTTTACTTACGGGAGTCCTTCTCTCGTTCTTTTCGGGCTTGAGTTTTACTCAAGATGAACAAGTTACTGTAATAGGTTCCTTGATTAAAGGTACCCCAATCGATACAGGTTCACCAGTATCAACATTTAATGCTGAAGAAGTTGCTTCTCAAAATAACTTAAATATTGTTGAGCTTATTAAAATGGTTCCTGGTAGTTCAGGAATGGATGGTGAAGCCAACCAGTTCGGTTCAAATGCTTCTGAGGGTATTGCTAACGTAAACTTGCGTGGTCTTGGGACCAATAGAACTTTGGTTCTTGTTAACGGCAAAAGACAAGTAACAGTCCCAATCGCGACTGGTGCTGGAAGGTCCGTTAACTTAAACGATCTACCTATGTCTGCTTTAAGTAGAATAGAAATCCTTAAAGAAGGTGCTGCCGCGACTTATGGTTCTGATGCCATAGCTGGGGTAGTAAACTTCATCACTGATTCAACTTTTGAAGGATTGAGAGTTAATTTCGGTGCTAAAGGCATATCAGGTGCCGAACAAGATGGTAATGAATTCTCTATAACCTATGGAACAGCCCTTAATGATGGAACTAACTTTCTTTTATCACTTGGTGCTCAGAAAAAAGGAGAACTTCGTGCAGAAAATACTGAATACGTCAGAAGAAGTTTCAAAGAAAATGGCGTTGGTGGTTGGTCGTCTTTCGGTAACCCAGGTACTTTTGTTTTTAAACTAGATGATGGTAATGCTAATACCGATGCACCGACTGGCTATGTTGGAGACCCTGGTTGTAATGCTTCTGGTGGTTATGCGCAATTGCTCTCAGCAGATTCAAAAGTAGCCCATAAAAATGCTGCTGGAGATACTATAAGTGAAACTGACATGGGTGGTTATCACACTTTATGTCGTTACCAGTACGCATACTTTGATAACGTTCAGGAAGAACAAACCAATTCTCAACTTTGGATGGAATTTAACGGAGACGTAAACGGGGAACATGATTTTCATGTGGAATTTTCTTACGGAAAAACAAACGTTCCTAACTATGCTACATCTCCTTCTTATCCCCCAAACAATCCTACTGCAACAGTTGTTCCTAACTATCACCCTGGATTGCAAGCTTTGTATACACAACACCCAGCTTTTGCAACTCTATTAAAAGGATCTGCGTTTGGAGGAGATGGAACTACTCAAAGAGCTGCACATGCAATGTTTGCTAGGCCTTTTGCTACAGCGGGAAATCCAAACGGTGCTTCCAATGGAGCGGAAAATGAATTTAGAAAGTATGACGTTTACAGATTTGCTTTTGATTTTGAAGGTTCTTTAACTGATGGAATCGAATACAGCACGGGATTGAACTATTCACAAAGTGAAGGTAACTATACTTTCTCAGATACACAACAAAATAAATATAATTCTTCGCTATGGGGTTATGGTGGGCCTAACTGTCCATATGAAATGACTGCGCTTAGCGCGACAGGTGTTCCAACCATGACACACAAAGTTACAGGAGTTAACGCTACTCTTAGCGCAACACCTCCTACTGGTTGTGGTTACTTGAACATCTTCTCGAATGCCTTTGAGCAAGGGAACCAAGCATTTTATGATAATAAAAACCCTTTTACTGGAGACAATCAAGTGGGGACTTCTATTAAAGATAAAGTTGGTAAAAACCCTCATTATTTAGCAGCTCAAGCTAACGATCCAGATTTTCTTAGATGGTTAGTTGACAGAGGTGAAGTTGAAGCTAAATCTACTTTAATGACTGCAGATTTCACCATACAAGGCTCTATGGGCGCCCTATCTGGTGGAGATGCTGCATGGGCTTTTGGTTATGAAAGAAGAGAGTACAATCTTGAACAATCGCTGCCTTCGAGAGCTGGAACAAAACTTTCACCAACTCACGATATCTTTGACGGAGACAAACATCCTTGTCTATTACCTAAAGACAACAGAGATGCTTCTGAAAGAGCTAGCTGTTTAGCTACAAACCCTGCGGGTCTGTTTATGTTCTTAGCTCCTGCTTACGGAAGAGACCAAAGCCAAGAAGTTGATTCTCTATTTGCTGAATTCGCACTTCCAATTTTGGATAATTTCGACATGCAATTGGCTTTAAGATATGAAGATTATGGCAATGTTGACTCTGTAGATCCTAAAGTCGTAATGCGTTGGACACCAATTGATGCACTTACTTTAAGGTTTACTGGACAAACTACGTTTAGAGCTCCAAACCCAGATGAAATTTGGGACAAGAGATCTACATCACTTGCCTACGTAGCTCAAACCGGTGCGTTTAAAGCAATTGATGCTACTGGTAATCCTAATCTTGAGCCAGAAGAAGCGACTACTTACAACTTCGGTATCATTACTGACTTTGGTACAGACAATTGGACAGCAACAGTTGACTACTACAACTTTGATTTTGATAACCCAATCATTACCGAAGCATATGCGCAAATTGCTGCTGCTTATGCTGCGGGTAAAGCTGCTGGTGCAACAGCTGCCCAAACTGCTGCTTTTAACGCTGTTAAAGGCCAAGTACGAGGTGGACCTAATTACCGAACCGATGGTTCTTTTGCAGCTTCTCAAATTGCAAGAATAGAAACTCTCTATGTTAACGGTCCACAAACGGAAACAGATGGGCTTGATATCTATGTCAAATGGGAAGACGACTATGCTAATGGTGTTTTATCTGCAGGTATGGAAGCAGCTTACGTAATTGATTACAGTGTTGCTGCATACTCTAAAGGTGGTGCTCAAATAGCTGGTGCTTATGAATGTGCTGGTTACTTCAACATCAATAACACTTGTAGATCTATGCCTGACCTTAAGTCAAAAGCATTTGTGAACTATGTAACTGATCAACACAATTTTTATGGTGCCATCAATTATATATCTTCATATGAAGACAGACGTTCAAATGTTGAGATTGCTCCTCATACTACTGTAGATGCTACTTACACTTACAGTTGGGATGACTTCAGCATGTCTTTCTCAGCATATAATCTTACTGATGAACAACCTCCATTTGCTTTATGGGAAATGAGCTATGATCCAAATACTCACAGTCCATTAGGTAGATACTTTAAAGTAGGTTTTACATACAATATGGAGTAAGTCTTACTTAATAAAAAAAGCCTCTGCTTGCAGAGGCTTTTTTTTATTTAAAGATATTCAATAATTCTTTTTTAACTTGCTCGGCAATAATTTTCTGAGCTTTTTGATTGGGATGAATTCCATCTAATTGCATTAAGTCCTTATCAAGGGCAACGTTTTCTAACAAAAAGGACATCTTAGGAATGCTTTTTTCTTGAGCTATTTCTGAATAAATACTTTCAAACGCCGCTATATAATTTTTTCCATAATTTGGCGGTATTCTTATTTGCATAATAATTGGATAAGCCCCGGCTTCTAAAGAAACATCTATTATTTTAATTAAGTTATGTTTGATTTTATCAATTGGATAGCCTCTCAGTGCATCGTTACCGCCCAGTTCAACCAAAACATAATTTGGCCTGTATTGTTTTAAATCATTCTCAATTCTGGATAAGCCGCCAATGGTTGTATCTCCCGAAATACTAGAGTTGATAATCTGTAATTCCTTTCCAGATGTCTTCAATGAAACCTCCAATAACTGAACCCAATTTTCCGATTCTTTCAATCCATAACCAGCTGAAATACTGTCTCCTAAAATCAAAAGCTTCTTTGATTCTGCAGTGATAGAATAAGAAAAAGTTAAAAATAAAATTAATATTATTTTTAATCCATATTTTTCTAAAAAATTCATTTGATGATTATAGAAGCAAGAAATTTGTCAAAAAAGATTATTTTTAATAATCAGGAAATAGTCATTCTAGACGATATCAATCTTGAAGTAAGTGCTTCTTCTTCCTTAGCGGTAATTGGACCTTCTGGCTCAGGAAAATCTACTCTTTTGGGTATTTTAGCTGGCCTCGATTCCCCAAGTTCTGGTGAGATATTTATCAATCAAACACCTCTACATAATTTATCTGAAGATGCTCGAGCAAAAATCAGAAAAGACTCAGTTGCATTTGTTTTTCAGAACTTTGAACTCTTGGCAGGCCTTAATGCTTTGGAAAATGTGATGCTTCCTATAGAGCTAAAAGGCAAGAAAAAAGCAAGAGCCATTGCCGAAACTTACCTTGAAAAAGTAGGTATGCAAAATCGCTTAACGCATTACCCTCAGCAACTTTCTGGAGGGGAACAGCAAAGAGTTGCTATAGCTAGAGCTTTTGCCTGTGAAGCCGATGTATTGTTTTGCGATGAACCAACTGGAAATTTAGATTCCAGTAACAGCGAGCTAATTGCTAATCTTATCTTTGATACTTTTATGGAATCCTCAAGTGCATTGGTTATTGTGACTCATGATATTTCCTTAGCAAATAGATGCGATCAAAAAATAGAGTTAGTTGATGGCAAAGTCTTATGACAATTTTTTCATTAGCAACAAAGATTTTTCTTAGAGAATTCAGATCAGGACAACTTCTCCTGATGTTTCTCTCTTTGTCCTTGGCAGTAGGTATTGTCGCTTCCATTACCTTCTTTACTGATCGTTTGGATGGCTCTTTAATGATGGAATCAAAGCAATTTTTAGGAGGTGATTTAAAATATGAGTCCGATACACCTCTTGATGAGTCTTCATTCCCCATTGGAGATTACTCTTATGCAAGTATTTATGAATTTGGCTCAGTGCTGGGCTCGTCCAAGAAATTTCAACTTGCTTCAATAAAATCGGTCTCCCCACCTTATCCTTTGATTGGCGAGTTTGAAATTCTAAAAAAATATGATCAAAGAATCTTGGAAACAAATCCGCCAAAACCAGGAAACGTTTGGCTAGATACTCGTTTGGCCAACCTCTTAGAAGTTACGATTGATGACACGATTAATATCGGTGAAAAAGATTTTTCCATAAGCGGAATCATTCTTGCCGAATCAGACAGGGGCGCTGGATCTTTTGCCTTTGCTCCAAAAGCCATTATGAACTCGTCTGATCTTGAGAAAGCAAACGTAATTCAACCAGGCTCAAGGGTAAGATATTCATATGTCTTTGGTGGATCACAAGAGACTATAAAATTATTAGAAAATTTCTTTCAATCTAAAAAAAAACCAGGAGATGAGATTACTACTCCAGGAAACGAAACAAGCCCACTCGGCAGGGCAATCAAAAGAGCCTCAAATTTTTTTCTATTGGGTGCTTTACTAGCAATCATTTTATCCTCGCTAGCCATAGCTATATGCTCCTTGCAGTTCACTAGAAGACACGTGGACTATGTAGCTATTTTTAAAGCTTTAGGATTATCTCCTATTGAAATAAGAAACGCATACTTACTTATCTTCAGTTTGATTGCTCTATTTTCTTTTTTAACAGGCATTTTCTTAGGCTGGGTGGTTCAGCTATCGTTTACGAATCTTTTGAAAGATTATTTCCCTACAAATTTGCCTTTGCCTGGGCTAGATCCTTATCTTATTTCATTGTTAACAGCTTTCTTATGTTTGATGGGCTTTGCTTATCCGATATTAAGAAATCTCTTTAATCTCTCGCCTAATGTCATTTTGAGAAAATCTGAGAAAAATATTAATGCTTTTAATTCTTCATTTTATATCGTTGGAGGTTTATCAGCCTTTTACGTGCTTTTGATCTTTTTTATTAAGGATTTTTATTTAACGAATATCATATTCTTTTCAATTCTTATGTTTAGTGGAATTATTTTTGCCTTCATTTATGGCATCTTTCATTTTATAAAGCCTTTGGGACTTAATCCTCTTAAGCCAATGAAAATGCTTGCTTTTGAGCTCAGCAGGAGAAAACTTTTTAATTCCATGCAAATCGTAGCAATAACTGTTGCTGTTGCTCTCAGTTTAGTAGCCTACTCTGCCTCAACAAATTTGGTTGGGTCATGGAAAAGTTCTCTCCCAGATAATGCTCCTAACAATCTTTTATTCAATATATATGAGGGAGAAAAAGAAGATCTTGTTGAGTTTTTAAAGTCAAATGAGATATCAATTCAGCCATTATTTCCGGTAACGAGTGCAAGATTTCAAAGATTGGATTCAAAAAAAGAAATTGATCGTACTTTCAACTTCACTTGGATGGATAAACTGCCAGAAGGCAATGAAGTCATTGCTGGAGAATGGTTTAAAAATGAAAATAATGGTGTTTCAATTTCATCAGAAATATCAGAAAGATATGAACTACAGGTTAACGATCGGATTGTTATAGATGTTGCGGGTAAAAAAATTAATAGTTACATTCAAAGTATTAGAGAAGTAAATTGGGAAAATTTTAGCCCTAATTTTTTTGCCATTGGCTTTCCAGATGACTTTAAAGAAATCTCTTCAACATTTATAACATCCTTTCATATTCCTCAGGAAAAGAAACCTTTATCATCGGAATTAATGAAGACCTTTCCAACGATATCGTACATCTCATTGGATGCAATAATTTCGGAAGTTCAATCCATCATCTTAAAAGTTTCACAGGCGTTAAAATTAATTTTGGGTTTAACTCTAATTGCAGGATTGTTTTTAATGTTGGCAACTATCCAAGAAAGTTTTAAGCAAAGGGAAAAACAAAACGCAATTCTTAAAACTTTAGGTCTAAATAGAAAAGTCATGCAAAAAAACACTTTTATGGAATACCTATCGATTGGATTATTTTCGGGACTGTTAGGTAGTATGCTTGCTGTGATAACAACATTTTTTATTGAAGAAATAGTTTTTGAAATAAACTCCCAAATATACTGGGAAGTAACATTCATCGGAGCATTTGGTTCAATTTTAGTAGTTGGAATAATTGCTGCCCTATTTACGTTCTACCTTTCTTCTAAGACTCCAAAAGACGTTCTAAGAGGTGCAGATGGCTAAATCAAGAAACATAATTGCGATAGGTGGAGGAGGTTTTGGGGCAAATCCAGGACAAGGAATTATTGAAGAGTACATTTTAAAGCAAACCAAAAAAAAGAACCCCAAAATTTGCTTTATTCCCACAGCAACAGGAGATAACGAGGCTTACAAAGTAAATTTTTATTCTACCTTCACAAACTTAAATTGCTGCCCTTCTCATCTAGACTTTTTTAAAAGAACTCCGGACTTAAATGATTTAATTCTTAATCAGGATGTAATCTTTGTTGGAGGAGGAAATACCAAAAGTATGTTGGCTGTTTGGAAGGAATGGGGGTTAGATAAAATTCTAAAAAAAGCCTATAAAGATGGAATTGTAATGAGCGGAGTTAGTGCGGGAGCAATTTGCTGGTTTCAAAATGGAATTACAGACTCCTGGGCTTCGAGCCTAAAAATAATGCCCTGTTTAAACTTTATAAAGGGTAGTTGCTGTCCTCATTATGATGAAGAACCAGAACGCAGGCCAGCTGTAAAAAAACTATTACTAACCAATAAAATAAAGGATGTTTTTGCAGTGGACGGAGGCGCAGCTCTGCATATCAAAGATGAAAAAATTTTCAAATCTGTAGTTTTTAGAAACAAAAAAAGTAGCTACTTTGTCTCGTATGATGGTAAGAAAATAAATGAAAAAAGTTTCAAAGAAATTAAACTTATTTAGTAAGATTCACTTAATAATAAAATACAAATTGGAGAAAAAATGCTTAAAAATTTAACGCTTCTAACAACTCTTTTTCTTTCTTTTTTTGCTTTTTCAATGGGTCATCTTGATCATGAAAAAGGTCTTCATCCAGTCGCTAAGTCAGGTCAAGTGATTGTCACTTACCAAGGTGATTGTTCTAAAGGAAATACAAAGAAAGCTATGCAGCTAATAGATAAAATCATTGCCTATGAAAAGAAAAACAGTCCTATAAAATATTCTTCTGCGCCTGGAACTTGGTCTGATAATTCCATTGGAGCAGTTGATTTGCATGACTCTGAAGATGCTATGAATAAAGCTTTTGATTGGCAATCTGGTGATAAAAAATGGTCAAATATGTTTGATGGAATTGCAAAAGCTTGCGGGATAACAACTGACGATTTCGTTATCAAAATAATGAAAGCTAAATAGAGCTATTTTTATTATGAAAAAAAGTAACGATAAAAAGGGATATTGGGTTGCTAAAGCAAATGTGAATTCTCCAGAAAAACAACAAAATTATGGAAAATTAGCAGAAGCAGTGCTTGAAAAGTTTAAAGGCAAATTCCTCATAAGGGGCGGTCGTCAAGTTACTAAGGAAGGTGAAGAATACATGAGAAATGTTGTAGTTGAATTCCCTTCTTATAAAGACGCTGTAGATGCTTACGAGAGCAAAGAATACCAAGATGCATTAAAAGTTTTAAATGGTGGCGCTGAAAGGCTTTATGCTGTGGTTGAAGGCTACTGAATAAAATCAAAAACCGGAAATGTTCTACTTTCTTCTTCTTGCATGGCTAATGGCATCCTATATGGCTTTGTTTTCTTCAAGAATGAAAGATAGTCCTTTGAAGCCTTATGGATGGTCAATATGGTTTGTTGTTACAGTGATAGTTTTAGGAAGTTTAATAAGTGAGTGGGTAAGGTAAAAAAATGCAGAATGACGAAAAATTAAAAAAATTTACAAAAGAATTCTTCGGTAAATCCATGGAATTTCTAAGTCTTGAATATATTGAATCTACTGACGATGAAATGATTTTTTCTTGTAAATTTAAAGATGAATGCTCTAATCCCATGGGATCTGTCCAAGGAGGCATGATAACCGCTGCATTAGACGATGCTACATCTGCTGCAATGATTTCAGGTTATGACGAAAAGAAAGCCCCCATGACTACGGATTTACATGTCCTGTTTCATAGGCCTCTGGCGGTAGGTCCTGCAAAAATGAAAGTCAAAATTATAAAATTAGGAAGAAGCAGCGCTACTTCTGAAGGTAGAATTTATAACCAAGAAGATAAATTGGTCGCAACCCTTCTTCACACTGCTCAACCAGTAGACAGGCCAAATTAATTATTTTTCAGCTTGAATATTGCGAGTAGATTTATACTCATACAGCAGTGTAATGATTTATCTTCAAAAAGATTCACATTCACATCGATAAATTCATGACCTTTTTTCTCATAAAAATCTTGAACTGACATTTCTGCTATTAAAGTAGTATCAATTGGAACGGGTCTGTAATTTTGGGATTTTGTTTGCAAATGAACCCAAGGATTCATGAAAGCATTGCCTGCTAAAATCCAGTTAGAACATCCGAGTAAAAAACACAAGTTTGCATATCCAACCTCTTTTGGTTGTAAAAGCTTAGGCAATTTCTTTTCATCAGTGAGGTATATTAGTGGTTTATCGCCTCCCCAATGAAATTTGAAAGCTTTACAACCTTCTTTTTTCAGCTTCTCCCAAACTTCAAAAGAAGCCAATGGAGCTTCAAAATTATCTTGAACAAAAGGATCGCCTAGATAGTCAGGTTCAGTAATAGAGCTGTTTGAAATCTTAGATTCTGCATTAGCTATGATCTTTCCATCTCGATTTTTTAAAAAAGTGTTTATTTGACCTTCCTTAAAATCTTCTGACAAAACCTCAAAAGTTTCACCATCGTAAAGCGGGGAAGTTATTTTACAATTGGCATATCCCCTCTCTAACCATGGCTTTCCAATGGATTCTATAACTGGATGGAGTAAATATGCTGAAACAGTAACACCCGGGACTAATCCACCTTTGAAGCCATACTCTTTTGCTAGTTCATCACTATGAATTTGATTTTCTGAGTCTGGTGCGGTGTTTAAAGCAGTTGCTTGCCAGGAATTCATAACCAAATCTAATCTAGCGTTTTCTTTTGTTTAAAATAAAGCACAAGTCCTAGTGCAATAGGCCAGCTTCCCAATATAAATTCACCAACGAATATCTGATTAAAGCCTGTGCCATGTGCGTAAATTGCAATCAGATTAAATATGCCTGCCCCAATGTATATTAATCCAGCTGAGAAAAACCAAACAGGATTTAAAGTAATAACTCCAAAAATAGAAAATAAGAATGTAGCTACAAAAAAAGAAGTAAAGTCTCTCAAAAGAGCATTTTGTGCTTCGGAAGTTAATTCGCTAAAAACGAACCCAAAATCTGAGGCAGCAATTATTGGGGTGAATACCCAATTAAGTACCAAGCCTAAAAGGAAGTAAGCATAAAATATTCCTAAAAACCTAATGATGAAAGTGTAGTTCTTTTCCTCTGAAATCAATTTGAAATAAAAGTAACCGCCTAGAAAACCTGCACCCCAATGTAAAACTTTTCCTATCAAGGTTCTGTTGCCCCCTAACAATTGAGTTTGAAATAATAATTCCACCATTAAGATAAGAGCCATTCCAATTGCTACAGAACCAGCTACAGCATAAAGGTATTTACCTCCCAAACTGCTGTATTTTGAAATCAATCCAGCGATAGTGAAAGCAACAGTAAAACCAATGATTATTACTCCAAACAAGGCAATTCCTAATCTTTGAAAATCAAATAAGATAACTTCCAAAGACGAAATTAATCCTACAGGCATATCAACAGAGGCAAGCCAAATTAAATTAGACAATGAAGAAATTGGTGTCATCAACATTACAGTAAATAAGGCTGCAGAAAGAACTGCGAATGGATATTTTGCTATTCTCATAATTATTCCGATAAAACTTTTATTAACTTTCCTCTTGGCCCATCTGTTAAGAGATAAATAAAGCCGTTTGGTGAAGCTTGAATATTTCTAAGTCTAGAATTCAACTCTGAAAAAAGACTTTCTTGATTATCTTTTCCGGTCTGAGAAAAAGTAACTTTTTTTACATCTTTGGAAACCAACGCCGTCACTAAAAAACTGTTTTTCAATTCTGGATATTTATCACCCTCATAAAAAATCATATCAGAAGGAGCAATTGATGGTGTCCAGTGAAATAAGGGCTGTTCCATACCTTCTTTTTCAGTAAAAGGACTTATAACTGCTCCAGAATAATCTATTCCGTAAGTAATTGCCGGCCAGCCGTAGTTAAGAGACGGTTCAATAAGATTCATTTCGTCACCTCCCCTTGGTCCATGTTCATGCTCATATATTTCGCCAGTTTTTGTAACAATCAGCCCTTGTTGGTTTCTGTGCCCATATGAATAAATGTCTGGTAGAGCATTCTCCACGTTTACAAATGGATTATCAGAAGGAATTGTTCCATCTTTGTTTATTCTAATTATTTTTCCAAAATGATTATCCAAAGTTTGAGCCTTTTCACGATGGTCAAAGCCATCCCCACTAGCAAGTAAAATCGTTCCATCATTTAAAAATGCAATTTTGGCGCCTAGGTGAACGGGAATTCTTCTCGGTGCTTTCGCTTCAAAAATTACTTTTTTATTTTCAAGAGAATCTTTATTCAATACAGCCGACATTAAATACAGCGTAGATTTTCCATCTGAATTTCGGGCTGAATAACTGAGGTAAATTATATTGTTCGAGGCAAAGTCTGGGTCAAGTACAACTTCGGAGAGACCTCCTTGACTGCTGTATTGAACCTTTGGGGTGTTTTTAATCTGTGTGATTGAACCATCTATCAAATTAGCAATTTTTAATTTGCCTGGCATTTCGGTATAAATGATCTCGTCTTCGCTTAAAAACTCTAAGCTCCAAGCATCATCTAAGCCACTCAGAACTGTTTCAAACTGATAATCTGAAAAAAGACTTGTTGAAAAACATAAAACGAATAAAAGATATTTTGCTCTCATAACTCCCCTTGATTGAAAGATTAATTATAAAAGATAAACCCTTAGGTAATAAAATAAATAACAGTTTAAGATTATTGGTTTATCATAAATTTATGAATTTTGAACATACTCCAAAGGTAAAAGAATTGATAAGTGAGGTCTCTAACTTCATGAATGAAAATATATATCCTGCCGAAGAGATATATGCGAATGAAATGAAAGCTTTTCGAGACAGCGGTAATCCTTGGCAAGTTCCTAATGTTATAGAAGAGTTAAAGCTAAAAGCAAAAAAACAAGGTTTATGGAATTTTTTCTTACCTGAAAGCGAAAATGGTTTTGGCTTAACCAATTTGGAATATGCTCCTTTAGCAGAGATCATGGGCAAAGTGAGCTTTGCATCAGAAATCTTTAATTGTTCTGCGCCAGATACTGGGAATATGGAGGTTTTAGATAAGTTTGGGTCTGACTTTCAAAAAGAAAAATGGTTAAAACCTCTTTTAGATGGCGAAATCAGATCGGCCTTTGCCATGACGGAACCAAAAGTAGCTTCGTCCGATGCTACCAATATAGAAAGTAAGATCGAAGAGGATGGGGACGAATATGTAATCAATGGAGAAAAATGGTGGACTTCTGGATTTGGCAGGCCTGATTGCAAAGTCATGATTTTTATGGGGGTCACCAATCCAGATAATCCTAAACACCAAAGACAGTCTCAAATACTTATTCCTACTGATGTTGAAGGAATTGAAAACCTAAGAATGCTTACCGTTTATGGAGCTGATCATGCGCCCAATGGACATTCTCATCTAAGATTTAATGATGTGAGAGTCCCTAAAGAAAACTTAATTTTAGGTGAAGGTAGAGGTTTTGAAATAGCCCAGGGAAGACTTGGGCCTGGGAGAATTCATCACTGCATGAGAATCATAGGAGTTGCAGAAAGAGCATTAGATTTGCTCTGCAAACGCTCTCTAAGCAGAAAAGCCTTTGGTAAACCTTTGGCAGAGCTGGGTGGTAATTATGACGTGATAGCCGACTGCAGAATTGAGATAGAAATGTGTAGATTGATGACTCTTAAAGCAGCTCATATGATGGATACAGCTGGGAACAAAATTGCAAAAAGTGAAATTGCTCAGATTAAAGTTGCCATTCCTTTAATGGCAACCAGAGTTATTGATAAAGCTATCCAAATTCATGGTGGCGCAGGTGTCTCTCAAGATACTCCCTTAGCAAGCCTATACGCTTCTGTAAGATATCTAAGAATTGGCGATGGTCCAGATGAAGTCCACAGAAGAACTGTGGCTCGCTATGAGCTTGGAAAACATTAAAGTTCTTTAATATAATTATTTTCATGCTTTATTACCAAGAAGAATCTTGTGAACTGACTTTGAAAGAAGGTATTGAAGAATATCGTGAATATTTGATAGCAAATAATCGCCATGTCTTGGGTGAAAATTGCTCAGAAGACGAAAAATTCAATATCTTATGTCACGATGCAACTCATGTGATTTTTGGTTTGGATACTTCTTTGGAGGAAGAAGCGATGCTTGATTGCTGGATATTTTTTGGTGGAGATTACTTTAAAGTTACGATGGAATATTTAAAAGGCTCCTTAGATATAAAAGAAACAAATGAAAAAGTTTTTGCGCTTGTTAATGAAGTAGGATATTTAAAATACACATATCTGTACTTAAGAGTGATGTTCCAAAAATGGCCAAAGATTTTTTTCAGAACGAGAAAGATGAAAAAATGGTCTTATTTTTTTCCTGCAGATTTTCTTGAAAAGAAAATCTCAGACCTCAGAAAAGAATTCAATATAAAAATACTTTCTCCTGAAGAAAGAAAAATAACGAAGATCTCTTGGCAAAGAGCTATTTCTTAATAAATTCACTTTCTTAAAAATATTCAAGCTTGACAAGTATGCTAATTTGTTAGGTGAAGATTAAATTGAGGTGAAAAATGCAAAATGCTTTGTCTAGAAAGCTTCCTGTAACCGTGCTTTCAGGTTTTTTAGGAGCTGGGAAAACAACTGTTTTAAGTCATATCTTAAATAATAGAGAAAATAAAAAAGTTGCTGTCATTGTTAATGACATGAGTGAAATTAATATTGATGCTGAAACTATAAAAAATGAAATTTCTCTTAATAGGAGCGAAGAAAAGCTCGTTGAAATGAGTAATGGCTGTATTTGTTGTACTCTCAGAGAAGATTTACTTAAAGAAGTAACAAATCTTGCTAATCAGGGTCGTTTTGATTATTTAGTTATCGAGTCTACTGGTATTTCAGAACCTTTACCGGTTGCAGAAACATTCACATTTGCTGATGAAAATGGAATTTCTTTATCTGATGTTGCTGATTTAGACACTATGGTAACAGTTGTAGATGCAGTAAATTTTTTAAAAGATTACGAAGAAGCAAAATATCTTAAAGATAAGGGAGAGTCTCTAGGAGAAGACGACGAAAGGAGTGTAGCGGACTTATTGGTTGATCAAGTAGAATTTGCAGACTTAATTCTGATAAGTAAAACAGATCTTATTGATGACCAGGCCTTAAAAAGGCTTATCGCCATAATCAAAACTTTAAACACTAAAGCTAAAATTATTCCCATTATCAAGGGTGAAGTAGAATTAGATAAGGTGTTAAACACTGGTTTGTTTGACTTTGAGGAGGCTCAAAAAGCTCCTGGTTGGCTTAAGGAAATGCGGGGAGAACACATTCCTGAAACCGAGGAATATGGTATTGCTAGTTTTAGCTACGAAGCAAGAAGACCTTTCCATCCAGAAAAATTTCTAAACTTTTTACATTCAACTCAAAAATTTGGAAAACTTATCAGGTCTAAGGGTTTTTTCTGGCTAGCTACCCGACCTGAATTTGCTGGCCAATGGAGTCAAGCTGGGGGAATTGCTCATTATGGCTTTGCCGGTATGTTTTGGAAAGCTGTACCTGAAAAAGATTGGCCTCAAGATGAAGAATATCTTTCCTCTATAAAAGAACAATGGGTTGAGCCATTTGGGGACATGCGACAAGAATTAGTTTTTATTGGACAACATCTTGATAAAGAAAAAATGATTAATACTCTTGATCAATGTCTTTTAACGGAAGATGAAGTTCTCAAAGGTAGAGAATACTGGGAATCACTTAATGATCCATTTCCTGCATGGAATGAAAGTTAAAAAAAGAGATTAGTGAAAGCGGTTTTTGGTAATAGCTTCTGTGACTTTGAGAATCTAATCTCAAAGCAAGTTGAAGTTGTGGGAGTCTTACCTGAAAAATTTGAAGAAGTAATTTCATTTGCAGAAAAGGTTGCCAAGAACAAAAAAAACTTAGAATTAGAATTTTCTTATCCTTTAAATCAGGATAAGGCATTAGAAAGTTTTTTTTTAAAATCTTTAGATATGAATGATGTCGCTTTAATTACAAATCCTATAGTTGAGGTAAGTAAAATTTTAAGAAAACTTACAAAATGCAAAAAAGTTAACATCAAATTAACATCCTTAAGATCTCCGATGTGTCCTATCTTTCATGTTGATAATATTCCATGTAGGTTTTTGGTAACTCTTTATGGATCAGGGACAGAGTGGATTCCCCATGATGAAGTTGATTGGAAAATTTTTGACGAAAAGGATTCCAACAAAAGTCCTTTAAAAGACAGATATAAAATTAAAAATTTTAAAACAGGCGAATGGTCTTTACTCAAAGGTGGTTCCTGGCAAGAAAATTTTAATGGAGTAGTACATAGATCTCCTCATAATAATGAAGAGAGACTGCTTCTCTCAATTGACCCCTTATTTTTAGAGACTGATTGATAAATCTTGGTGGGCCCGGGAGGACTCGAACCTCCGACCAACGGATTATGAGTCCGCTGCTCTAACCAACTGAGCTACAGGCCCGAATAATATCTAGCATTCTGAATGAATTTATTCGTCTAGGAAAGTTTTAAGATGTCCTGATCTTGATGGGTGTCTGAGTTTTCTCAGAGCTTTAGCTTCAATCTGTCTGATTCTCTCTCTAGTCACGTCAAATTGTTTACCAACCTCTTCTAAAGTATGATCGGTATTCATGCCAATCCCAAATCTCATTCTCAATACTTTTGCTTCTCTGGCCGTTAGGCTAGATAAAACACCATCTGTTGCATCATGAAGATTATTTTCTGTAGCTGCATCAATTGGAGAATCTTGTAAGGGGTCTTCAATGAAATCACCTAAGGTGGTGTCGTCTTCATCTCCTATTGGAGTTTCAGTAGAAATAGGTTCTTTAGCGATTTTTAAAACTTTTCTTATTTTTTCCTCTGGCATGTCCATCTTTTCTGAAAGTTCTTCTGGTGTTGGTTCCTTGCCATGTTCTTGTAACATTTGACGAGAAATTCTGTTCAATTTATTGATAGTCTCAATCATATGAACAGGAATACGTATCGTTCTCGCTTGGTCTGCAATCGATCTAGTAATAGCTTGTCTAATCCACCAGGTTGCATAGGTTGAAAATTTATATCCCCTTCTGTATTCAAATTTATCAACTGCTTTCATTAAACCAATATTTCCTTCTTGAATAAGATCTAAAAATTGCAGGCCTCTATTTGTATATTTTTTTGCAATAGAAATAACAAGTCTTAAGTTTGCTTCAATCATGTCTTTTTTAGCTCTTCGGATTTTAGTTTCGCCTTTAGTCATTTTTGAGGTAATGTCTTTGAGCTCGCCGACGGTCATTCCAACGTTGTCTGTAAGAGACGTTATTCTTTTTTGAATCTTGTTAATATCTGGTTTTGCTTCTTTAAGAAGTTGAGCGTAGTTCTTCTTGGAACGAATGGTACTATCAAGAAATTTGGGATTTGTTTGGTTATCTCTAAAAATTTCCAAGAAGTCCTTTCTTGGCATGTTGCAATCTTGCGTGCAAATGTCATAGATTTGTCTTTCAGAATCCCTAATTGCTTTTGCCAAAGCCCTAGCTGTGAGAGATATTGTTTCAAATCTTTTTGGTGAGAGCTTAAGAAACTTAAATATCTCACCTAATTTATCAAGCTCTTTTTGAGCTTTATCATTATCTCTGCCGGAGGCAGCAATGGTTTTTTGTGACTTGTTGTATTGTCTTTTAACAGAAGAAAGTCTTTTAGCAAGTTCTTCCATATTAATACCCACATCTTCTTCTTCTTCATCATCATCATCTGCTGCAGCTGCAATTTCCTGAGCTGAAGGTGGAAGATCTTCTTCTTCATCCATGAAACCTACAACTAAATCTGTGATTCTTTTATCTTCTTTTTTGATTAATTCATATTCCAATAAAACATCTTCAATGATTCCTGGATAGAAGGCACAGGCATGAAGAAGATCTCTTGCACCTTCTTCAATACGCTTTGCAATTGCGATTTCACCTTCTCTTGTTAACAAGTCAACAGAGCCCATTTCTCTCATGTAGAGCCTTACAGGATCGGTAGTTCTCCCAACTTCGGACTCAATGGTACCCATTTCGTTTTCGGTTGGTGGTTCAGGAGTATCTTGGTTTGCAGGAGAAAAATTAGAACCTTCTTCTGGAGCCTCTTCTAGAACTTGAAGGCCTAAATCGTTTATTATCTGGATAACTTCATCCAGTTGATCTGGATCAGAAACTTCATCGGGTAAGTAGTCGTTTATGTCAGCAAAGGTGATGTAGCCCTGTTCTCTGCCTTTTTCAATGAGCTCTCTCAGCCCACTATTCTCTAAATCGTCGTCAATCATATTTTGGGAATTTGATTATATATAAGTTTGAAAGTCTTAACTATTAAATTTTTAGCAATTAGAGCTTTTTAAATAAGGATAGTTCGTCCTCTGTAAGTTGTTCAAATTTAGAAGTAAGAAGTTTTTTTAGCTCTATTTTTTCTTTGGAATCCAACTCATTTTTTTCATACTTTATCTTTAATTTTTCCAAAAGATTATCCCCTTGATTTCTTTCAATGTAATCAACTGCCTGTTTGATGAACTCCAAACCCTCATCAGGACCGATGAGGTTTTGATCGTTTGAAAGATCAATCAAAATGTTTTTTTGCTCAGGAAACTCTTGGATAATCATAGGAAAAGATAAATCTGATTTAGCTCTTAAAAAAGAAATTAAGGAACTAATTAAGAATTCATTGTTATCTATAAAATAATCTAGGTATTCAGATTTAGCTAAATCTGGATTATGAATAATGCATTTTAGTAAGCTCTTAGTTACCTTACTAAGATCCATTTCCATGTCCTTTGTTTGAGAATGTTTTTTAGCTTCTGGTTTTGTTGGTGAAACCTCAATGAGATCAATATCCATTTTTTTTGAAAACTCTTTGATCAGAATAGTTTTAAAGTTGCCTTCTTGCATGGGCTTTACTAAAGAAACAAACTCTTTGGATGCTGCAGCCTTACCTTCTAAAGAGCTGTCATGTTTTTCTAGAATGCTTTCAAATAAATAGTCGGAAAGATTTGTTGCGTCGTTAATTAGCTTAGGTAATTCGTCTTTTCCTTTTTCTAACAGCAGACTTGCTGGATCATGATCATCTGGTAAGAATAAAAACTTAACTCTTTTGCCATCTTTCACAACCGGAATAGCTATTTCGAGTGCTAATTTTGAGGCATTTCTGCCTGCCTTATCTCCATCAAAACAAAATATAACTTCATCTGTCTTTTGAAAAAGTGTTTCTAAATGAAATTTATTAGTCGCTATTCCCAATGTTGCAACGGCAATGGGTAAATCAAAACTAAAACAAGCCAAAACATCCATATAACCTTCCACTACTAGGATCTGACTTGGTCTTGAGCTTCTTGCTAAAACATTTGGAAGTCCATATAGTTCTCTGCTTTTTTTGAAAACTTCTGATTCTGGAGTATTGAGGTATTTGGGTTGATCTTGATCATCTAAGACTCTGCCTCCAAATCCAACAATTTTGTTTCTTCTTGAGACAATAGGAAAAATCAATCTGTTTCTGAAAACATCATACTTTCTTTCATTTTTTGCAACTTTAAAAAGTTTAGAAGATTCCTTGGCTTCAATCTTTTTGGATTCAAAATGTTTTACAAGATTATCCCAACCTTCCAAACTTAAACCCAATTCAAATTCCTTTGAGATTTTTTCTGAAATTCCTCTTTCCTTCAAATAAGATCTTATGTGTTCTCCTTCCTTTGGCTTAAGAAGATTATTCTTATAAAAGTTTTTAGCCTCATCATTAAAACGAAATAATTCATCAAATTTTTCCCTATCGTAGTTTGATTTTGTCCTTGGAATTTCCAAACCAAGGTTTTTTGCTAAAATTTCCACAGCTCCAACAAAATCTTTTGACTGATAATTCATCAAAAAACCAATAGCATTTCCTGAAGCTCTACATTTAAAACAATAATAAAACTGCTTTTGATCACTCACGCTAAATGATGGGTTGCTTCCATCATCACAAAAAGGACACTGTGCCCAATGATCTTTGCCTTTTCTTTTTAAAGGAACATAAGAATCAACTAAAGAGACAATATCTGAATCCTCTAGAACTTTTTGAATAAAATCTTCAGGAATAAAATCAGACATTTTTACTTTTTTCTCTTAACCAAGATTCCAAAATTACCTGAGCAGCTAAAGCATCAATTCCAGGATTAGGTTGTATCTTATTTTTTTTAATTATTTCCTTTTGCTCCTTTGCCTCAAAAGAAGACAATCTCTCATCATGAAGTTTACATTCTATGTTTAAAGATTTTTCAATTTTTTCCTTAAAACCTCTAACCTCTTTAGACATTTTACTTTCTGTATCGTCCATATTTATTGGGAGGCCTAAAATAATTAATTTTACTTCCCACTCGTTTACTAAATCTTGTATTTCTTGAAAGAGTTTTTTTTGTTTTTTATAAATAATTGTTCCTTGGGTTGAGGAAGTAAGTGTAATGTCATTACCGATGGCATAACCGATATATTTTTGCCCATAATCTATACCTAAGATGTTTGCCATTAAAAAGCTTTTTCTATCTGCTCAATTAAGTCCTTGGCGAGGTTTATGCCTTGTTGATCATACAATTCTCTAAAACAAGTAGGACTCGTAATGTTTATTTCTGTCAGAAAAGATCCCAATATGTCTATGCCTGCAACCAAAATGCCTTTTTCGATTAATTTAGGTTTTATGGCATTTACAATCTCAAGATCTCTATCGTTCAATTCTCTAACTTCTGCCTTTCCTCCAGCAGCAAGATTTCCACGAAAATCATCTCCTTGAGGAATCCTGGTCACAGAAAAACCACAATCTTTGCCTGAAATTAGAATGACTCTTTTATCTCCTTCAAATACTTCAGGAATGAATTTTTGTATCATCATTTTTTCTTTTTTTTGATCAATCAAGTCAAGGGTTTCAAGAAGATCTGAGTCTTCATGATGAAGTCTTTTAATGCCTTCCCCGCCCATCAAACCTAAAGGTTTAATAACTACTTCTGAATTTTTATGAATAAAATCTTTAATAATCTCTTTTGAAGAAGAAACTATGGTATGAGTAATTAAAGAGGGATAATCAAGAATTGCCAATTTTTCATTGTTATCTCTAAGTGCTTTTGGATGATTAAATACTTTGACTCCCAATTTTGTGGCAGCTTCCAAAATATAAGTATTATTTATGAAGTCCATATCGAAAGGAGGATCTTGTCTCATCAATATTGCATCAAAGAAATCTAAAGACGAGATGGTATTTTCCCCTTTTTCATACCAGCTAGATTCTTCATATTTAACTGAAATAGGAGAAAATTCTGCACAAGGTTTGTCAGCATTAAAAAAAAGACAATCTGGCTCTATGTAAAAAATTTCATGCCCTTTTTCTTGAGCCTCAACCATCATAGCTAAAGTAGAGTCTTTTTTATAAGAAATCTGAGAGATGGGATCCATTACAAAAGCTAGTTTCATTCTATTTATTTAAAATTTTTAACATTGACAATAATACAGTAGGTACTGTTTCTGTTTTGATGACTAACTCTCCAAGAGAGATGCCTTCTAAACCATTGGATTTCATTTTATCAATTTCCTTAGGAGAAAAGCCTCCTTCTGGGCCTATAGAAAAGTAAATTTCATCCAATTTCGACAAGGATTCAATTTTTTTATTCTCTCCTAGATTTAGATAAAACTTATTCTCCGATGGTATTTCCATTTGCCATTCATCTAAGGTCTTATATCCAATTTGTGGCATCCAATTGTTTCCAGATTGTTCACAGGCTCCCGTTACAACTTTTTTCCATCTTTCTATTTTTTTTTCTGAGGGTTTTTTTAAAAACTTTGATCTTTCAGATGATAAGCAATCAACTCGATGAACTCCCAATTGAGTCACTTCATTTAAAATTTTTTCAAAATTTTTTATTTCAGAAATGCCTAAAGAGATTTTTGGGATGATTTTTTCTTGAATCTTTGTCTCACTGGTTGAGAAAATTTCACAGGTTTTTTTGTTAATGAGGGAAATAGCTGCTTCAAGGAATTGTCCTTTAGAATTAAATACTTCTATCTTGTCTCCTTCTCTTTTTTTTATAACTAGAAGGTGGTGAAAACTGTCTTTATCTAGTATGTAAGTTTTGTTTTTTGTAAGTTCCTGATCGAGAAAAATTCGTGGTATTCTCATACTTTTATCTTACTGCATATATTTAGCTTGTTTTTATTTAAATGAAAATTTTTCTGATTAGACATGGTGAAGCTTCCCAATCTTGGGACCAATCAGCGGATCCAGGATTAAGCGAACTTGGCAAAGAACAAGCTCTGGAGTGTTTTAATACTCTCTATGAAAATGAAGATCTCAATCAATTTAATTTAATCTCCAGTCCACTTAAAAGAGCTCAAGAAACTAGTTTGCATTTCAAAAAAAACTTAGATAAGCAACTGTCCTTGAATGAGGCCTTCAGAGAAATTCCATCTCCAGGTATATCTTTATTAGAGCGTAAAAATTGGTTACAAGAAGTTTTCAAAAAAAATATTAACGAATTGGAAAAGCCTCAACAAATTTGGCAATCAAAAATTCTTTCTACTTTAAAAAGTTTTACCGAACCAACAATCATATTCTCTCACTTCATGGTTATAAATATTGTTGTAAGTACTTTAAAAAATGATCCCAGAGTGGTTTCTTTTTATCCTGACAACTGCTCGATTACTGAAATAGAGAATAAAGAAGGCAAACTAAATTTAATATCTATAGGAAATGAATTACAAACCCACGTAAATTAATGAGAAGTAAAGATCAAAATAAAGAAGATAGAAAGTCGTTAAAATATCAAGTTGGATTATCCTTGAGAAGATACTTCAAAGAATTGGATGGAAATAAAGCCACTAATGTTTTTGAAATGGTCATAAAAGAGGTGGAAAAACCAATGCTTGAAGAAGTGATGAAATTTTGTAACGGCAATAAATCCCAAGCCAGCAAAATATTAGGTATAAATAGAGTCACACTTAGAACAAAACTAAAACAATACAATATAAAAAATGGCTAAAAATCGCAAAATCAAAATCAAACGAGCTCTTGTCAGTGTTTCTAACAAAACCGGCATTGTAGATTTTGCAAAAAAACTCCATAACTTGAATATAGAAATCATATCGACAGGAGGAACAGAAAAATTATTGAGAAAAAATAAAATTCCAGTAGTTCCTGCTGAAAAATTTTCAGGTTCTCCTGAAATGATGGGTGGCAGAGTAAAAACATTGGTCCCACAAATTCATGGCGGGATTCTTTCTCGCCGAAAAGAAGATAGAGACGAAACAAAAAAACACGGTATCAAAGAAATTGATCTAGTTGTGGTGAATCTCTACCCGTTCGAAGAAACAATAAAAAAACCTAACATTGAATTGGATGAAGCAATTGAAAATATTGATATTGGAGGTCCAACAATGTTGAGATCAGCCGCTAAAAATTTTTTCCATGTCGCTGTAATTTCGTCTCCAAATCTTTATGATTCATTTATCGCTGACTTAAAGAGTGAAAGTGGCAAGTGTTCATATGAAACTCGAAGAAAATTGTCTTTGAAAGCTTTTGAACATGTAGCAAATTATGACATTGCAATAGCAAACTTTTTATCAACTTATGATGATGAGGCTCCAGAAAACTTTTTCAGCAGTCATAAGCTTAAACAAGTATTACGGTATGGAGAAAATCCTCATCAGGAAGCAAATTTTTATATAAATTCTGGGTCTGTAGGAGCAGGCATCACTTCAGCAGAGCAAGTTCAAGGAAAAGAACTTTCTTACAATAATATTGCAGATACCGATGCAGCCATTGAATGCGTTTCAAATTTTAAAAAACCCTCTTGTGTCATTGTCAAGCATGCAAATCCTTGTGGTGTGGCTTCAGGGAAGACATTGTTAGAAGCCTATGAGAAAGCTTTTTCTTGTGATGAAACCTCTGCATTTGGCGGCATTATTGCTCTCAATAAAGCACTTGATAAATTTACTGCGAAAAAAATTATCGATAATCAATTTGTTGAAGTTATAGCTGCACCAGCCATTAATCCTGCTGCAAAAAAAATAATAGCTAGAAAGA
The DNA here is from genome assembly GCA_003213595.1 of SAR86 cluster bacterium AG-422-E19. Classification (GTDB taxonomy): domain Bacteria; phylum Pseudomonadota; class Gammaproteobacteria; order Magnimaribacterales; family AG-339-G14; genus MEDG-81. The sequence goes on from QCMR01000001.1 coordinate 53,662, forward strand.
AAAATGTACGTCTTTTATTAGTTAAAGATTTATTTCAAAAACCAATCGGATTTAAAACCCTAACTATGAACCAAGGTATTCTGGTCCAAAATGTTGATGACGGTGCGGTATCAAAAAAAGATCTCAAAGTAGTAACTAAGAAAAAACCAACTTCCAAACAAGTCAATGATGCTTTATTTGCTTGGCGTGTAGGAAAATATGTCAAATCCAATGCAATTGTTTATGCGAAAAATAATATGACTCTTGGTATAGGAGCGGGTCAAATGAGTAGAATCGATAGTGCTGAAATTGCCGTCAGTAAAGCCAAAAAAGCAGGTTTTAATCTTAAAGGAGCAACTATGGCTTCGGATGCATTTTTTCCATTTAGAGATAGCATTGATGAAGCTGCAAAGAATGGAATCCAATGTGTGATTCAACCTGGTGGATCGATAAGAGATAAAGAAGTTATTGCTGCAGCTAATGAAGCTAATATGATCATGTTTTTCACCAGCATGCGTCACTTCAGACATTGATATGAAAGTTTTGGTAATAGGTTCTGGCGGAAGAGAACACGCGCTTGTTTGGAAACTTGCTCAAAGCAATTTGTGTGAAAAAGTTTTTGTTGCTCCTGGTAATGCCGGTACTGCTGATGAGCCAAAAACAGAAAACGTTGACTTAAGTACCGAAGATTTAGACGGACTATTAGATTTTGCAAAAAACAAAGAAATTGATCTAACTATTGTCGGTCCTGAGGCTCCTTTAGTCTCTGGTCTGATTGATTTATTTGAAAAAAATAATTTGCTTTGTTTAGGTCCCAATAAACTTGCTGCGCAAATGGAAGGCTCAAAGATTTTCATGAAAGATGTTTTAAGGAAAGGAAATATTCCTACTGCAACTTATGAAGTATTTTCAGATCCTGAACCTGCTAGAGATTATTTAGAAACATGCGATATCCCAATTGTCCTTAAAGCAGACGGCCTTGCAGGCGGGAAAGGTGTAATCGTTGCTTTTACTAGAGAAGAAGCCTTAGAAGCTTTGAACTCTCTAATGGTAGATCAAAAACTTGGTTCAGCAGGAGATAATCTTGTTATTGAAGAATTCCTTAAAGGCGAAGAAGCTAGCTTCATAGTTTTGTGTGATGGTGAAAATGTAATTCCTTTGGCAAGTTCTCAAGATCATAAACAAAGAGATGATGGTGACAAAGGTCCTAATACAGGTGGGATGGGAGCATATTCCCCTACTCCCTTAATTACTAAAGAACTGAATGAAGAAATTATGCAAGAAATAATTTATCCAACCTTGGCTGAATTAAAACGAAGAAACATAGAATATAAGGGTTTTTTGTATGCTGGTTTGATGATAGATGATCAAGAAATTAAAGTCTTAGAATACAACTGTAGGTTTGGGGATCCAGAAACTCAACCGATATTAATGAGAATGAAGAGCGATTTTCTCAGCTTATGTTTAAAGGCTGCAAAACAAGAATTAAGGGGAGAACAAATCGAGTGGGATGAAAGATTTGCATTAGGTGTTGTAATGGCTTCAAAAGGCTATCCTGAAAAATATGAAACTGGTTTTCAAATCTTGGGTATAAGAGAAGAGAATGAAACTACAAAAGTATTTCATTGTGGAACAAAGAAAGAAGGAGAAGAGATTCTTTCGAATGGCGGTCGGGTTCTTTGTGTTACTGGATTAGGAAATGATTTAGATACTGCTTTTGAAAAAGCTTATGAAGCTACTTCTGAAATTAGTTGGAGTGGCGCTTTTTACAGAAAAGATATTGGAAAAAGAAATCAGTAAATTTTAGACAAGTATTTCTCGAAGTGCTTTGCCTGGACTTGGCTCTCGCATGAAACTTTCGCCAATGAGGAAGGAATGAATGCCTTGCTCTTTAGAAGATAAGATATCTTCTCTTGAACTAATACCGCTTTCAGAAACCACAATCACATCTTTAGATATTTGCTTAGCTAGTTCTGTCGCTAAATTTTTATCGACCTCAAAGGTAGTGAGATCTCTATTATTAATACCTAATAATCTTGGACCGACAGACAAAGCTATATTCAATTCATCTTCTGAGTGAACTTCGATCAAAACATCCAGATTTAACTCTTCTGCTAACTGAGAAAAGTCCTTCAATTGAACTAAATCAAGAGCAGCAACTATCAAAAGTATACAGTCTCCTCCTGAAGCCTTTGTCTCATATATTTGATAAGGATCAATCATGAAATCTTTTCTTAAAATTGGTAATGCACAGGTATTCCTTACTATGTCGAGGTACTCCAATTTTCCTTGAAAAAATGGTTCGTCTGTGAGGATACTTAAAGAAGTTGCGCCATTTGTTTCATAATCTTCTGCAATTTCTTTCGGCTCAAAGTCTTGCCTTATAAGGCCTTTGCTGGGCGATGCCTTTTTGATTTCAGCAATAATAGCGGTTTCTTCCTTAGAAACCTTCGTCGAAATTGATTCAATAAAGCCTCTTTTCTCATATTTTTCAAAGTCTTCCTCTAAAGAAGAAATCGGCCTATAAGAACTAGACTTTTTAACTGTTTCTTTAGTAGTTTCTATTATTTTATTAAGCTGATTCATTAAAATTATTAGAAAAAGTAGCTAATTCCTTAAGCTTATCAAAGCCTGATCCAGACTTTATTATGTCAATTGCAATCTCAAATGCTTTTTCAAAGCTAGTTACTAAGTCAGAAACATAAATTACAGCAGCGGAGTTTAAACTTGTTATATCTTCGCCCGATTTAAAGCCTTTATTTTGGAGAGTTGTTTTTATGAGATCTAGACTTTGTGATGGAGAGTCTATTTGAAGATCATTTAAATCATCATGATGAATATCAAAATCTTTTGGATCAATTTCATACTCTTTAATTTTATTATTTTCCAATTCCGCCACAAATGTTTTATCTACTGAACTAATTTCATCAAGACCATCTTTTGAATGAAAAACCATCGCTTTAATTGTTCCAAGATTTTTTAGAGTTTCTGCAACAGGCAAAACCCATTTAGGATCATAAACCCCAATACATTGTCTTTTTGCACCTGCAGGATTGGTAAGTGGTCCAAGCAAATTAAAAATAGTCTTATCAGCAATTTGTTTTCTTACTGGCATGACAAATTTCATTCCTGGATGAAAATTTTGAGCGAACATAAATCCAATTCCAATTTCCTCAATACATTTAGCAACTTGATTTGGACTAAGACTCAAATTTACATCAGCTGCTTCTAAAACGTCAGCACTGCCACTTTTACCAGTTGCTGTCCTGTTACCGTGTTTTGCAATTTTTATTTTTGCTGCTGCTGATACCAAAGCTGCAGTTGTAGATACGTTCATCATACTTTTTCCAAGTCCTCCTGTTCCACAACAGTCAACAAGATTATCTTTCTCTTTCAAATCAACTTTTAAAGACGCAGCTCTCATTGCTAGGACAGCTCCAGTTAATTCATCTGATGTTTCTCCTTTTCTAGAAAGACTAAGAAGAAAGTTTTCAATATCTTGTTCTGAAATCTTTCCAACAAAAATTTCTTGCATGACATATGCAGTTTCTTCCTGAGAAAGATTTTTTGAGGAAACTTTAGATATGATTTCAGTTGAATTCATATTGTATTTAAAAAATTAGAAAGAAGTTTTTTCCCATCTTCGGTCATGATTGATTCTGGATGAAACTGAACTCCACTCACATTCAATTTGCAATGTTGAATTCCCATGATAGAACCATCAACAGTTCTCGCGTTAATAATAAAATCTTCTGAAAGGGTTTTTTCCTCAATGACCAAAGAGTGATATCTGGTTGCAGTGAAATTATCAGGTATGCCTTCAAATAAGAAATTGCCATCGTGCTGTATTTCAGAGGTTTTGCCATGCATAAGTTCTTTAGCTTTTATGATATTTGCACCAAAGACTGCGCCAATGGCTTGATGTCCCAAACATACGCCTAAAATAGGCTTATTTTCCTTAAAAGAATCAATAACTTCCATCGATATCCCAGACTCTTTTGGGGTACAAGGTCCTGGAGAAATTACAATATATTTAGGATCCAATTTCTTTATTTCTTCTATCGTTATTTGGTCGTTTCTGAAAGTTTTAACCTCCTGCCCTAACTCTCCAAAGTACTGAACAAGGTTATAAGTAAAAGAGTCGTAATTGTCGATCATCAATAACATTCAAGAACCTATATTGTTAATTGCTTTGACTATTGCCATTGATTTATTATTTACTTCTTCCCATTCCTGCTCTGCAACAGAATCGGCAACTATGCCTCCACCTGCTCCAACATATATTTTTTTATCTTTGATGACAGCACTTCTGATGACAATAGCAGTATCCATATTACCTGACCAAGATATGTACCCTACTGCACCGCCATATATTCTTCTTCTTGAAACTTCTAGTTCATCAATAATTTCCATAGCCCTGACTTTGGGGGCACCTGTTAGAGTTCCTGCCGGGAAAGTTGCTCTTAGTGCGTCTATCGGAGAAATATTGTCTCTAACCTTTCCGACTACATTGGAGACCAGATGCATTACATGAGAGTATCTTTCAATAATCATTTTTTCATTAGTATTTACTGACCCAATTTCTGCAACTCTTCCGATATCGTTGCGACCTAAATCTATTAGCATTAAATGTTCCGCCAATTCTTTAGGATCATTTTTGAGTTCGTCCTCAAGTTGTTGGTCTTCTTTTTCATTTTTTCCTCTAGGTTTAGTTCCAGCAATTGGTCTGACGGTAATATCGCCATGCTCAAGTCTTACTAATATTTCTGGAGATGATCCAACTAGTTGGTAATCTCCAAAATCCAAGAAAAACATGTAAGGAGAAGGATTTAATTTTCTTAGAGATTTGTAGAGTTCAAAAGGAGGAAGATCAAAATCTGCCGATCTTTCTTGAGCAAAGACGACCTGCATTACGTCTCCCTCAATTATATAGTCCTTTATTTTTTCAATACACTTTGTGTATTGTTCGAAATTCATATTTGATTTGAAAGTTATTTCATTTTTGGATGTAACTTCTTCAGTTTTTCTATCATCTTGAGATTCTAGTCTTTCAATCAACTTATCAATCTCGCTAAATGTTTCTGAGTATGAATTTTCAATATTTGGATTTGAATAAAAAACAACTTCTAAAGTTTTTTTTAGGTTATCAAAAATCATCACTTTGTCAGATATAAGTAAATTTATATCTTCTATTTCATGAGCTTCATTTTTTGAAGTATTCTGAAGTTTAGTTTCTATTAGCCTAATCGATTCGTAACCAAAAAAACCAACTAATCCTCCTGAAAAAATTGGTAAATTTCCTGTATCTGGGTAAAAATTTTCTTCTAAATAATTTTCAATAAATTTTAAAGGTTCAGATGACGAAATTTTTTCTTCATCACCATTTAGATTTAGAAAAATTTCAGAATTCTTAACTTTAATTGAAGATTCAGAGGGTAATCCAATAATCGAATATCTACCCCATTTCATGTCAACTTCTGCAGATTCTAGAAAATAAGAGCCTTTTGACTTAAATTTATCAAAAATATCAATGGGTATAAGCTTTTCAGCCTTAATTTTCTTTGATAAAGGTACACGATTATATGTACCTTTTTGACTGTAGAATTCCTTTTCTTTCATTTAATTTAGGATTAGTTTTGAATTATCCTTAACATTGTGTGAAGAAAACCAGCCTCTGGATAGTTCTAAAGCATATTTAGCAGGTTCAGATGAACAAACAGAATTAAGCGATCTTGGAGATAATTCCTTTACTTCAATCAAAGTCATATCTTCTCTAAAGAAACCAAGGTCTAAAGGAATATAAGTATTTTTCATCCACATGCATCTCTTACCTGCATTTTTCCAAACGAACAACATTCCATCTGAATTTGATAAATCTTTTCTATACATGAGACCTTTTGATTTTTCTCTCTGAGAAATAGCCAATTCTACGCATAAATTTAATTTCTCAATAGAAACTGAACTACATTGTTTATCAGAACTAGCTAAAACTGGAGCCAGTAAAAGGAGAAAAAGTAATTTAATCAATTAGAGATTTTAAATTTGAGATTGTGTCTTGGTAATCTTTTGTTTTAAAAATAGCAGAACCTGCAACAAAAGTATCGGCACCTGCCTTGGAAACTTCTGAAATATTTTCTTTTGAAATTCCTCCATCTACTTCTAACCTAATTTCTTTATCTAGTGAATCTATTTTCTTTCTTAGCTTTTTAATTTTAGGTATTGTTGAATCAATGAACTTTTGTCCTCCAAAACCAGGGTTAACACTCATTAGTAAAACCAAATCTAATTCAGGCAGAATTGAATTAATTGTGCTTAACGGTGTAGCTGGATTAAGAACCATACCAGCTTTTAAATCATAATTTTTTATCGTTTGAACACATTTGTGAATATGTTCAGTTGCTTCTGGATGAAAACTTATAACAGATGCGCCTGCTTCAGCAAAATCATCAATCAGTCTTTCTACTGGCTTTACCATCAAATGAACATCTATTGGGGCTTTTATTCCATAATCAATTAAGGACTTACACACCATAGGACCAATTGTAAGGTTGGGTACATAGTGATTATCCATTACATCAAAGTGAACCCAATCAGCACCAGCCGATAATACATCATCAACTTCTTTACCTAGCTGCGAAAAGTCTGCAGATAAAATTGATGGAGCAATTACATTCTTTTGTTTAGCCATAAACAGAAGTTTACTATTCGACTACTAACCCGTCTAACAAGTTCAACTCTTTTTTTGAGTTTAAATTTATTAAATCACCTGAATAAATCTCTCCTGTAACTTCATTTTGTTTTACATATTTTTGAAGTAAATCAGTCCACAAATCATAATAATCCTCTTTTAAACCTTTAAAAATTTTTGGATTTACTACAGCAATGCCTGCATAAGTTAAATTATTTTTTGTTTTTGAATTTTTTACGATGCCAGCTTCAAGATATGCATCTTTTGATTTTTTTTCTCTAACGAAAATTAAATGAGCCGCTTTTTTCAATTTAAAGTCTAAAAATTTTTCAATAGGATAATCACTCCAAAGATCTCCGCTAATTAACAAAAAAGGTTCTTTTTGAATAATCTTTTTAGCTGTTACTAAAGCCCCGCCAGTACCTTTTATTTCTTCCTCATGAGAATAAGTGATTTTTAAACCATATTTTTTCCCTGAACCCACCGATCTAACAATTTTATTTGATAGATAGTGAGTATTTATGACTATATTTTTGAAACCTGCCTTTCTGATCTTTAAAAGGTTCCAATGAATAAGAGGCTTTTTTTTAATTTTTATTAATGGCTTAGGTAATTTTTTTGTAAAAGGTCTTAGCCTTTTTCCAAAACCAGCTGCCAAAATAAAAATTTTCATAGTGTTTTTAACCTTTGCTCCAAAATAGGTATTAAATTTTTAAAGAAATCACTATATCGTTTTGTCTCATCGTATTCTAAAGAAGTAGTCATTAAATATTTAAGAATGATCTTAAAATCTTTCAATCTAGCTGACCTTTTTAATTCTAAAAATACTTGAGATAATTTACCTAAAATCCTTGTCTGTCTTTGAAGACTAGCAATATCAACCATTCTTTTTACTTCTGCAGTTTTAAGTGAGGCAGTTTTAACAATTTGAGAATTTTCAACATAAAAATCAAGCCATTCTGATATTTCTTCTTTTGTCCACTTCTGGTAGAGATCTTTGAAGATGGAAGCTAAATCTATGCCCAAAGGTCCTATCAATGCATCTTGAAAATCAATTACACCAATTTTTTTTTCTGACAATGAAATTAGATTTCTTGATTCAAAGTCATAATGATTTATGACCTTTGGATTATCTTTAAGCTCAGAGATGATTATCGAATAAAATTCATCAATTTCTTCTTTTAAGTTTTCTAGCTCAGTTACTTCTAAAAACTCTTCTAAAAAGAATCTTTTAAATAGGTATAAATTATTTTCTGTAATTTTTTCAAAATCAGAAAATATCCTTTCGTCTGGCTTTATTACTTCAATTTTATGAATTTGTTCTATAGCTAATTTGATTAATTTGTTTGAATTTTTCTCATTCAAGTAAAATTGCAAAACGTCATCGCCAAAATCTTCAACGATCAAATTTCCAAGCGAGTCATTTTTAAAATAAATGACTGGCACATTAACATTTGCCTTTTTAAAAATTTCTGCTTTTGTGTAAAAAGACTCAATACTTTCATCTATTCCCTCAGGAACCACCATTAATATCGAGCTTTTATCTTTGAAAGGAATTCGAAAAAATGTCCTTTGACTGGACTCTATTCGAAGTTTTTGGCCTTTAGAGAGAATCTCTTCATTTGACACACCAATACTCTCTGATATCCAATTCAGGGATTCAGCAGAAATATCGCCTGACTGAATCAAAGCTTCAGGAGTCTATCGCTGCCTGAGGGGGAGGAATGTCATCTGGCACAAAAAAATCTGGCGCTAACTGAGCAAAAGGTACTTCCGCATATTTTGAAAAGTCTTTCACTCCATTATCGGCTAACAAATTATCATCTATACAAAAGTTACCCGTGAACTCTTTAGAGTCTTTTGTGAGGATTACATAGGCAGCATCTGCCATAATTTCTGGAGTTCGAGAGACTTTAACAGTTTCGTCTCCGCCAAGTATGTTTTTTACTGCTGCGGTTGCAATAGCGGTTCTGGGCCACAAAGCATTTACTGCAACACCTTGTTCTTTAAATTCTTCTGCCATTCCCAATACACAAAGACTCATCCCAAATTTAGCAATCGAGTAAGCCACACTATTTGCAAACCACTTGGGATTCATATCCAAAGGTGGAGATAAATTTAAAATATGTGGATTTTCAGCTTTTAGCAAAAAAGGTAGACACTTCTTTGAAGTTAAAAAAGTTCCCCTTGTATTTATTTGGTTCATTAAATCATATCTTTTCATGTCGGTTTGGAGGGTATTAGTCAATTGAATAGCACTAGCATTATTCACACATATATCAATCCCTCCAAAATGATCAGCTCCCTTGTTCACAGCTTCCTCCAATTGATCTTCAAACCTGACATCACATAGAACAGGAAAAGCCTTTCCTCCAGCTTCTTCAATTTCTTCAGCGGCTGTATAAATTGTTCCTGGAAGTTTTGGGTGCGGTTCAGCTGTTTTAGCAGCTAAAATCACGTTTGCTCCATCTTCAGCAGCTTTTTTAGCAATTGCTAGTCCAATTCCTCTAGAGGCTCCTGAAACGAATAAAGTTTTGTTTGTTAATTTGCTCATAAAAGTTCCTTTTTAAAAGAATTATTTTAAACAGAATTAAAATTCTGTATATCTCTAATATTAAATACTTTTAAAGGTAAAATAGCATTCTTGAATAAGATATTTAATTTTCTTTTTTTCACTGCTTTTTATTTTGGAAGCATATTTGCTTCTAATATTGAATTTGAGGCTGACAAGACTTCTTTTAACACTGAAAATGAACTTCTGTTACTTGAAGGTAATGTATCTCTAAAAATAGAAAATCTTTTATTTAAAGCCGATCAAGTAAGTTTAGATAATAAAAATAAAGTATTTTCCAGCGAAAAAATTAGTTTTTCTTCCTTAGATGACTTTCTTTATGGACAAACTAATTTTGTAAGCATTTCTGAAAATGAAACAATAATGAGGGATGTTGAATTTTCAACCTGTCCTTGTGAAGATAAAATTTGGTGGGTTGAATCCGAAGAATTGAAATTCCTAAACAGTATCAATACCCTTGCAGCAAAAAAAAGTAAGCTCAAAGTGCAAGGTAGGACTCTAGCGTATTTGAATAATGCAAATTTTCCTATAAGCGCAAAAAGAAAAAGTGGCATTCTTCTTCCAGAAATCTCCATAAATGAAAGATCGGGTCTTGATGTAAAAATTCCGGTTTATCTCAACCTTAAAGAAAATCTTGACCTTACTGTTGAGCCGAGATTGATGACTCAAAGAGGATATGGATTAACAAACCAACTTAGATACTTAGGTCAAGGCTATGAGGGATATTTCAATTCTTCTTTTTTAAAAGATGATGAATCTTCATTCAACATTCTTGAAAGAGATGATTTTAGGTGGTCGTATAACTTTTTTCATGAGCAAAAATTTAAAGACTCTATATTTTTAAATTTTGATATTTCTTCTTCAGGAGATCCGTTTTATCTATCAGACTTGGGAAGTTTTCTCAGCGGCTTATCGAGAACTTACATATTACCTCAAAAAATTGATTTAAATTTTTTTAGTAAGAATTTGAAAATAAAAACGGATTTCAACTCTTTCAAACTAACTAATCCACTTGCAAAAAACCAATTTCAAAGACTTCCTGGGTTAGAGCTGAATTATTTTTTAAATAGAGACAAATTAAATTTCAACCTCAATATGGATTTTGCTTTTTTCAGCAAAGGCGGTGCCTTTAGAAACGCTGATAAACAAAGCCTTATGAAAATCAACTTAAAACCTGAGATTTCACATGCTTTTACCAAAAATAATTATTTCTTGAGAACTTCTCTTGCTTTTAATTATTCTTTCAAAGATTACGACAACCAAAATTTTAGTGAATTTCTTCCTATTTTATATTTGGATCAATCTCTGAAGTTTTTTAAAAAAAATAAAACTTCTAAAGTTTATATTGAACCTTTTTTGAATTTAGCAGTATCCGATCAAAAAAAAATTATCAACGAAGTAAAGGTTGACTCTGGTTTGAAGCTATCTTCTATAAATGAAGGTCAAACATTTGGGGATGTATTCATGAGCTACCAAAAAGATATAAATGTTGGATCTAGATTTTCAGTTTTTGATACTAGTAAAAGTAAATTAAACATAAAGCTTGAAAAGCTCTACACAATAGGTACAAAAAATTTATTTTATAAGAATTTAAAGATAGATTTTCCGGACCCATTTTCTTTGGAAATAGATTATAGAAAGAATGGAAAAATAAATTATATTTCAAGAATATCTGTTGATAGTGAAAATAACTTTAGCTCCTATAAAAATACTCTAAATTTTAATTCTGATGATTACAGACTTTCTTTGAAGCATAGTCTCATAAAAAATATTCAAATTTTTGATTTTGATCAAAATGCACTCAGTAAGAAAGAAATTAACTCTTTAGAATTCGTTGCTTCATTAAATTTTTCAAAAAATTGGAGTGGTGGATTTAAATTCATCAACGATATTGAAACGAAAAAAAATATCACTAATGTATTTTCTATTGATTATGAAAATGATGGGTTTATTGTTGGCATTGCCTACATGAAATCTTTGGAGCTAGATTGGATAAGTATTTTGGAAAAAGATATATTTAAAGATTATCATAAGGACCGTTTGAGAATTTATTTTGAACTCAAGGGGCTAGGATCTCTTGGAAGGCCAAAAGAGAGTTATTTGAAAAGAAGAACACTATGATTTTAAGAACGTTAATATTCCTCATTTTCGCAAACACATTAATTTCAGAAATAAGCTTTATAGATCAAATTGCGATTATTGTCGATGAAGGAATAATTATGGAATCTGAATTGAATGAAGCTTTAGAAAATACAGTAAAGAATTTTGAAGAAAGTGGTGAAAGGCTTCCTCCTAAGGAAATTCTTTTTTCGAGAGTTACCGAAAGATTGATTATGGATGAAATACTTTTACAAAAAGGTGAGAAATTTGGAATCAGAATAAGTGATCAAGAACTTAATGAGTCCCTAGTAAGATATGCTGAAAAGGACGGTCTTAGTCTGCAGGAATTGAAAAAGAAAATTGAAGGTGAAAATAACTCATTCAAAGACTTTAGAGAGTCGTTGAAGAAAGAAATGATTATCAGGAGAGTTCAGTCAGGTTTAGTAAGGCCAAAAATTATTGTTTCAGATCAGGAATTGATAAATTACATTGACTCTGCTGAAGGTCAAAACTTAATATCCATTGAATATAAGATTAATCAAATTTTATTAAAAAATGATAATGATGAAGAGAATCAAAGCAAAGCTTTGGAAGTCATTAAAGAGATAAATAACGGACTATCGTTTTCTGAAGCGACAAAAAAATATTCAAGTTTGTTCAACAATGGGGATAATGGGAATTTAAACTGGAGAACAAAGTCAAACATTCCTACTTTATTTGTAGATCATTTAAACAAAATGAAAAAAATGGAAGTTTACGGGCCAATAAAAAGTGGAGCCGGACTTCACCTTCTTCAATTAGAAGATATAAGGGGCGAAACCATTCAGATTGAATCTCAAACACTTGTTCAACATATTCTGATAGAAGAATCTGAAATTAGAAGTGAAAAACAATCAAAAGATCTAATAATTGAATTGCATGAAAGACAAAGCAAAGGGGAAGAAATGAGCATCTTGGCGAGAGTATATTCTGACGATCCTGGCTCAAAGCTAGATGGTGGAAAACTCGATTGGGCTCCTGAGGGGATTTATGATAAGACTTTTGAAAAGGTAATGATGGAGACAAAAATTGGTGAGGTAAGTAAGCCATTTAAGAGTGCTTTCGGTTGGCATTTTTTGAAAGTCTTGGATAGAAGAGAAAAAAATATTTCAGATGAACGTTTGAAAGATAAGGCTTTTGGCATTCTTTTTCAAAGAAAATATAGAGAACAACTGCAAAATACCCTTGAAGAAATAAGATCTGAAGCTTTTGTAGACATAAAAATTTCTTCATGACCAAATTTTTTATTTCGCCGGGTGATCCTGCTGGCATTGGCCCCGAAGTAACTCTTAAAGCCTTATCAAAAAATAAAAAGATACAGAACAACTTTATCCTGGCTGGAGATAAAAATTTATATCAAAACCTCATTAGCCAAAACAATCTTGATCTTAATTTGATCGAAGAGGATTCTGATGAAGAAGGCGTTATTTTCAAACACTTTCCTCTAAAGAATAATGTTTCGATAGGCAATCCAGATGTAGGCAATACAAACTATATTATTGATATTCTTTCTCACGGTGCTCTAGGTTGTCTCAAAAATAAGTTCAAAGGTCTTATTACTGGGCCAATAAATAAAGAATTGATTAATCAATCTGGATTTGAATTCTCGGGTCATACAGAGTTTCTAGCAGATATTGCTAATGTTAAAAAAGTAGTAATGCTTTTAATGAACAAAAAATTAAAGATTGCTCTTCTTACTACCCACATTCCTCTCTCTGAAGTACCATCCAAAATTTCAAAAAAAAATCTAGAAAATACCATTTCCATTATTTCTGATGAGTTTGAAAATACTTGGAAAATTAAAAATCCGTCTATCTGTCTTTTGGGACTTAATCCACATGCCGGCGAAGGAGGTTATATTGGTCATGAGGAAGAGGAAATATTGAAACCTTTCGTGAATTCCTCCCCTAAAAATGTTTTTGGCCCAATATCTGCAGATACGGCATTTATTGAAGAAAATATGAATAAGTACGATGTTTTTCTTGCCATGTATCATGATCAGGGATTACCCGTAATTAAATCAATGGGTTTTGGCAATACGCTAAATGTAACTATGGGATTACCTTTTATAAGAATTTCGGTAGATCATGGAACAGCTTATGAAATAGCAGGAAAAAATAAAGCTGATTTTTCTAGCATGGACGAAGCTTTAAAGACATCTTTTTCTCTGCTTTAAAATGCAAGCAAAAAAGAGATTTGGGCAAAACTTTTTAACAGACAAAAAACTATTAGAAGATTTAGTAAATCTTATCAATGTTGCTTCTAACGATAGAGTTTTAGAAATTGGTCCGGGAAAGGGAGACTTAACAAAAATCCTCGTAAATATTTGTGACTCCTATTTTGGAATAGAATTAGATAAGGATTTATTAATCTTTTTGAAAAAGAAGTTTCCGAAAAATATAAATGCTTTTATTGGCGGAGATATCTTGAAACTAAACCCCTCAGACATTTATGCCTCAAAAGAGTTTCGAGTTATTGGAAATATTCCCTACAACATATCAAGTCCAATCTTAGATTGGTGCGAAAAGCATTATGAAAAAATACTCGACATGCATTTCATGCTTCAAAAAGAGTTTGCATTAAGATGTGCTGGAAACGAAAAGACTTCATCCTATGGGAGGTTAAGTGTCATTTGCAATTATTTATATGAGGTCACAATTTTAAAAGAAGTTTCAAAGGAATTTTTTAATCCTGAACCCAAAGTAGATAGCTTGTTTGTAAAATTTTACCCAAAGAAAAAAAAAGTGAATCTAAAAGAGTTGCATAATTTAAAGAAAGTTACGCGGGCTTTGTTTAATAAAAAGAGAAAAAAAATTTCCAATTCTCTTGAAGATATCCTTCATAAAGAAAGTATCAAGAAATTAAATCTGAATTTAAATCTTCGTCCAGATGAACTATCTTTAAATGAGTTTCTTCAAATATCTGCATTGGTGAAGGATGATGGCTAATTACGCAGTTGGAGATATTCAAGGTTGTTTTGAAGAGTTCAAAGAAGGTTTAGAGCTAATAAAATTTAAAAGTTCAAAAGATTTTTTGTGGATTACAGGTGATCTAATCAATAGGGGTCCAGACTCTTTTAAAGTTTTAGAATATGTCTTCAAAATTAAAGATTCAGTTCACATAGTCTTAGGTAATCATGACTTACATTATCTAAATTGTTTCTTTAACAATAGAAGTCTTAGTGATGAAGATACTTTTCAATCTCAAATGTTCCATAAAAAAAGTTCAAAAATGGCTAAATTTCTCTTGCAACAGCCTTTTGTATTCTCAAAAAAAATTTTAACTAAAAGAAAACCTATTCAAGTTGCCATGGTTCACGCAGGAATTCCAAGAAATATGTCGCTTAAAAAGGCTGAAACTTTTTCTAAACTTTGCGAGTTAAAATTAATAAATGATCCAAAAAAAAATTTAAAAAAAATTTTTGAAGATAAAAAAAATTTCCATTCAGTTGACTCTTTTAGTGGTTTAGTAAATTTTTTTACGAGAGTTAGAGTTGTAAATAAAAATGGATTTCCTAATTTCTCATTCAAAGGCAGAAAAAAAAACATTCCTTCTAATTTAGTCGCATGGTTTAAAAAAGAAAATAAAATAATGAATGATGTTGATCTTTTGGTCTTTGGCCATTGGGCAGCTCTTCAGGGCAAGACAGATATATCTAATATCATAGCCTTAGATACTGGATGTTGTTGGGGAAAAGAATTAACATTTTTAAGATTGGAAGATCAAAAAAAATTTGTAATTAAAAGTAAACAAAAATGAGAGTTTTCTTAGTCGGTGGAGCAATAAGAGATGAGTTATTGGGAATTCCTTTCAATGAAAAGGACTGGGTTGTTGTAAATTCATCTCATAGGGAAATGTTAAAACAAGGCTTTAAACAGGTCGGAAAAAACTTTCCGGTTTATTTGCATCCCGAAACAAAAGAAGAATATGCTTTAGCTAGAAAAGAAACAAAAATCGGAATGGGTCATAAAAATTTTTCATTTAATACAAAATCTAACGTTTCACTCAATGAAGATTTAAAAAGAAGAGACATTACTATAAATGCTATTGCTAAGGATGAGTCTGGAAAATTATATGACCCTTTTGGAGGAATTAAAGACCTTAAAGACAGAAGGATTAGAATAGTTTCCAAAGCTTTTTCCGAAGATCCCTTGAGGCTTTTTAGAGTTGCAAGATTTAAATCAAAACTAGCTGATTTTAATTTCTCAATTTCCAGAGATTCTTTAAAGGTTTTAAAAAAAATGTCTTTAAACAATGAGATAAATTTTCTTTCTGGAGAAAGAATTTGGGATGAAACGCAAAAGGCTCTTAGTTATAAAAATTCTAGTAAATATTTTGCAACTCTAAAAAAAGTTGGAGCTCTCAAATACTTTGATGGAATTGAAAAGGCCTACTCTAAAAATCTTAAGTTTCTTAAAAAAATGGATAATGAAACAAATATGATTATTGAAAAATGGGCAATAATTAATCTAAATTCAAATCACGCTGAAATTCTTGAAAGAAAGATTAGGGTTCCAAATAAAATTACAAATTTTAGAAAAACACTTAATGAACTATTTCAAATTATTAAAAAGAAAAATATTAATGAAAAAAAACTTTTAACCAGCCTTAACAAAATGAATTTTTTTAGGAATGAATCATATTTAATAGATTCATTAGACTTACTTCAAAAGTTAAAAATAATTTCTTCAAAAAAAAATAAAAATTGGAAATCTTTCTTGAAAGAACTAAAAAAAGTTAAAGTAAAAACATCCGGTCTTAGAGCAGAAGAAATTAAAGAAAAAATATTTAATGAAAGATTAAAAGCAATTCAGAATAAAAAAAATGATTTATAAAACTGCCTTAATTACTGGAGGAGCAATAAGAATTGGTAAAGATATATGTAAAAAACTGCATGAAAACGGTTACAACATCATTTGCCATTACAACAAATCAGAAAATGAAGCAAAAGACCTTAAATCCGAATTAAACAAATTAAGAAAAGATAGTTGTGAGATTTTTAGCTTAGATCTTAATGATTTTGAACAAGTGAAAGAGCTGACAAGTAAGATAAATAATAATTCTAATTCTCTGGATCTTTTGGTAAATAATGCCTCATCTTTTTTTAAAACAGATGTGGAAAATCATAATGACTCAGACTGGGATGATCTTATTAACTCTAATTTACGAGGGCCGTTCTTGTTATCAAGGCACTGTAAAAAAATGCTTTCAGAATCTAAAGGATTGATAATTAATATATCTGATGCAATGGTTAATAGAGGAATGAAAAACTACGTTATTTACTCTATGGCAAAAGCAGGGCTTGAAAATTTAACCAAAACTCTTGCGCGTGAGTTTGCTCCCGAAGTAAGAGTAAATGCCGTTGCCCCCGGCGCAATATTGTTACCTTCAGATGGCTCATCTGAAGAACAAGATCTGCTAAATGAAATTCCTTTAAATAGAATTGGAACAGAGAAAGATATTTCTGAGGCAGTGCTTGGATTGACTAAATTTTCCTACGTGACCGGTCAGATTTTAAAAATTGATGGTGGCAGATCTTTAAATTGATGTATATTTACTTTTTTTAAGAAAAGCATGAATAGCAAATTCAAAGGGGAATATTCAGGTACAAAAAACGTATCAGAAAGACATGAGATTCATCAAAACAAGCTTCAAGAATTTCTCAATGACAAATTAGAAAACTTTGGAGATATAAAATCAATTGAAGAATTCGTTGGAGGGCAATCCAACCCTACTTACCTTTTAAAAACTCAAAGAGAATCTTATGTCTTAAGAAGAAAGCCTCCAGGGAAGCTTTTGAAATCCGCGCATGCAGTTGATAGAGAATACAAAGTAATTGCTGCCTTGAATAAAACAGATGTTCCGGTTCCAAAAGCCTATATACATTGCGAAGATGAATCAGTCATTGGAACAGAATTCTTCTTGATGAGTTTTGTAGATGGGGAAGTAATGTGGGAACCTCATATCCCTCAAGCATCTAATGAAGAAAGACAAAAGATCTATCATTCTATGAACGAAACGATTGCGATGTTACACAGTGTTGATCATGAAAGCATTGGGCTAGAAACTTTTGGAAAACCTGGAAATTATGTTGGTCGACAAGTTGCAAGATGGTCCAAACAATATGTTGCATCGGAAACGAGAGAAATAAAATCTATGAACAATCTTATGGAGTGGTTGCCAAAAAACCTCCCTGCTGAAAAAGCAACAAAACTTGTTCATGGTGACTTTAGTTTAAGCAACGTCATGATTGACTTAAAAACTTTTAAAATTTGCGCAATACTGGATTGGGAGCTTTCTACGCTAGGAGATCCTGCTGCAGATTTTAGTTATCACTGTATTCAATATAAGTTAAACCCCGTTTTATCGGATGAAAAACAATGCAAAGATTTGGGTATTCCTACTGAAATGGAATATTTAGAAATGTATGAAGAGAAAACTGGTTATCAAATCAAACCGGAGTGGAATTTGTACATGGGTTTTAATTTATTTAAGTTAGCAGCAATCAGTCAAGGAATTATGGGCAGAGTCAGAGACGGAACTGCAGCAGGTAAAAATGCTGACTCTTTTGGCGAAAATGCCGTTATGATGGCTGATGAAGCTTGGAAATTAATTAACGAGTGAGGTAAAAATGTCAAAAATAAAAATGCCAGTCGAAAAAAGTCACATCATGATGTTTGCGAGATCAATTGGAGATGCAAATCCTAAATATTATGAAGAAAAAGATGAAAACGTTATTGCACCTCCTACTTTTATTCAATCTAGTGCGCAATTTGATCCTGATTATTTTTTAAGACCAAAAATCGGTGGTGATAATTGGTTTGGATCTGGTAAAGAAGCTACTGGAATGAAATCATCGGGTTCTGGCTCTGGGGGTGGAGGAGCAGCAATGGGCCTTCATGCTGAACAACATTATGAATACCATAAACCTTTGAAAGTGGGCGATGTTATTACTGCTGAAGTTAAACCAGGAAAATCTTGGGAAAAAGAAAGCAAAAGAGCCGGAAAATTAAAATTTAGTGAAAGTGTAACCGAATACAGAAATCAAGATGGTGAGCTCATCATTACTGCAACTTCTGTTGGCGTGGTTACAGAAAAACCTGTAGAAAATTAGGAGAAGGATATGTTGAAGAAAAATGAAATTAAAGTTGGAGATACTTATTCTGAAAAGCTCGTAGAAGATTTGAAGAGAACTCAAATTGTTCAATATGCTGGAGCATCTGGTGACTACAACCCTCTCCATTCCGATGATAAATTCACTAAAGAAATTGCCGGTTATCCAGGTGTCTTTGCTCATGGAATGTTGTCGATGGGAATGACGGGTAAGATGCTTACAAACTTCGTAGGTGACGGCACGCTTAAAAAATATGGCGTTCGTTTTACCAATCAAGTTTGGCCTGGAGATTCTTTAGAAAGCACTGCAACAATCATAGATATCAAAGAAGAGGATGGTGAAACCCTCGCTGAGATTGCTATTGAAACAAAGAATCAAGACGGTGCTACTGTTATCACTGGCTCTGCTACTGCAAAAGTAGGCTAATAAATAAGTTTTATGAATAATCCTTCTATTCCAGAAGTCGGTGGCCGTAGTGCAAAATTTGCTCTAATTCTGCTTGTCATAGTCTATGTGTTTAATTTTATAGATAGACAAATCTTAACCATTCTCGCAGAAGATTTAAAAGCAGACTTAAATATCTCTGACAGTGACATTGGCTTCTTGTATGGAACTGCTTTTGCAGTCTTCTACTCAGTGGTTGGAATCCCAATGGGTAAACTTGCTGATACTTGGAATAGAAAAAATTTAATAAGTTTGGGTTTGGCTTTTTGGAGCTTGATGACATTTTTGTCAGGTACTGCAAAGTCTTTTTTATCATTATCAATTTATAGATTTGGTGTTGGCATTGGAGAATCTAGCGCGTCACCAGCATCTTACTCGCTTTTGTCAGACTATTTCTCTCCAAAAGTTAGAGCAACAGTATTATCGATATACGCAAGCGGACTTTACATAGGTTCGGGAATAGGGATATTCATTGGAGGGCTGATAGTAGATAACTGGAATGAAGCTTTTCCAATAATATCTGAGGCCCCCTTTGGATTGAAAGGATGGCAAGTAGCTTTCATGGCGGTTGGTCTTCCAGGAATTTTACTGGCCCTTATAACATGGCACATAAAAGAACCACCTAGAGGTTTAAGTGAGGGTTTAACAGAAACCAAAAAAGAAAATCCTCTTAAGGCAGCTTTTGGAGAACTAGTAGGACTAACTCCCATTGGGTTGCTTCAAGCTGAAAATACACGAAAAGAATTATTAAGAAATTTTGCTTTGCTTATTTTTGTTTTATCAGCTGCCTATTGGTTGATTCAAACAACTGGAGATTATTTGCAATGGATTGCCTTTGGATTAGGTTTTTACATTGTGTGCAATTGGATTCAAGGACTAAGAATTAGAGATAAAGTTGCTTTTGAATTGATGTTCAAAAGCAAGGCACTTTTACTTGGCCTGTTAGCTTTTCCTTTTATTACTTTCGTCACCTATGCATTAGGTGCGTTTGGCCCCGCCTTTTACATAAGAAATTTCGGTATGACAGCCTCTGAGGTTGGTGTTATCTATGGCTTGATAACTGCTTTTGGATCCATGGTAGGAGTAATTGGGGGTGGTTTTGTTGGAGATAAACTAAGAGAAAAATACATAAATGGAAAGCTGTATTTGATAATGGCTTCTGCTCTAGGTACCGCAGTCACAGGTCTAGGATTTTTGTATTCACCTGAAGCCAATGTCTCTTTTGCATGGAAATTTTTCTATCATGTTTCTTCAACTGCTTGGTTAGGTTGTGCAGCATCAACAGTAACTGAGCTTGTTTTACCAAGGTTAAGAGCGGTGGCAAGTGCATTTTTTATTTTAATGCTTAGTATGGGTGGATTAGCTTTGGGACCTTATCTGACAGGTATGTTGAGTGATATTTATACAATGCAATTTCTTGCTGAAGGGATGAATAAATCAATGGCAGAAGCAATTGGGTTAAAACAAGCCCTTGCTCAGTCTTTAGTGGTTTTATTAGTACCAATGGTTTTATTGGGTTTTGCTTGTAGATTTTTGAAAAAAGATGAAGAGAATCTTTTTGTTAAAGCGAGAAAGCTAGGCGAAGCTATTTAACTTCTTTTTCCAAATCTCAGAGATTTTTTCTTGATGCTTTGGATGTATCAAGTTAGGGGCAATTTCTGCTAAAGGCTCCAGTACGAATCTATATAGATCAATGTCTTTGTGAGGTATGTCTTTGCCTAAAGCTTTGCCTACGTATTTTCCATATAGCAACAAATCAATATCAATTTCTCTATCGGAAAACTTTTCTGACCTATCTTTTCTGCCGATTTTTTTTTCGATGTCTTTCAACATGCCAACAACCTCTTCTGCAGAATCTTCAGTTGTGAGGCACACTACTTGATTTAGAAAATCTTCACCTTCAAAGCCTTCTGATTTTGTTTTATAAGTTTTCGATTCTTTTTCTAATTGGTACTCCTGACTTAAAAGCTCTTTTGCTTTATTTAAATTTTCCTCTGGTTTAATGTTACTGCCAAGACTTAAATATATTTTTGGCATTATCTTGAGCGGAAAATTGTAAGCCCTACTTCTTTTGAACCACGAAGAGCGCCAGGCTTGGATACAGATAGAGAAAGATTTAACACCCTTTCGTCTTGCATGATAATTTTTGAAACTTTTTCAGCAAGAGCTTCAATAAGCTGAAAAGATGATTTTTCTACAAATTTTATTATTTTTTTTGATGTAGTTTTATAGTCAAAAGTATCTTCTATATTGTCTGACTTAAAAGCTTTTTTGATATCAACTTCTACTTCGTAAGAAATTTTTATGAGCTGCTTAACCTCTCTTTCCCAATCAAAGATTCCTATTATGGCTTCAATTTCTAAATCTTTTACAAAAATCTTATTGGACATTTTCTAAACTCCATCTTGGAGCAACATCAATACTAAAATCTTTGGTTTGCTCTTTAATTTTTTGGAAACCTGCAAAAGCGATCATCAATCCATTATCGGTACAGTGTTTTTGATCTGGATAATAAAGATTTATGGTTCCTTTGTGCTTTTCCAGTTCCTCTCTTAGGTATTTGTTAGCAGCAACTCCACCGGATAAAACAAGTGATTGGCTATGTTCAATTGAACATGCCTTAAGGGATTTTTTAACCAGACAATCTATTGCAGCATTTTGAAACTCAAAAGCAATATCGTTTACTGTATCCTCTGAAAGGTCTTCCTTTTCTGATAAATCTTTTACCTTATAAAGTACAGAAGTTTTTAAGCCACTAAAACTAAAATTTAAATCCTTAGAATCAATCATGGGTCGTGGAAAAGAAAAATGATGTTTTCCTTTAGATAGCAAAGCTCTTTTTTCAATTTCTGGACCGCCTGGGTAACCCAATTTCAATAATTTTGCAGTTTTATCAAAAGCCTCCCCCACAGCATCATCTTTTGTTTGTCCAATGACTTTATATGCGTTGGGTGAAGAAACTTTGACTATTAAAGTATGTCCTCCTGAGACTAATAAACTAATAAAAGGATAAGTTAAATCTTCTGCGTCATATTTTGCCATTATCAAATGTGCTTCCATATGATGTATTGGTATTACAGGAATATCTAGGGCATAAGATAAAGAGTTTGCAAAGCCTGCTCCAACCATTAAAGGTCCTCTTAAACCAGGTCCATTGGTAAAAGCAATTGCTTCTATCTCTTTCATCGAGATGCTTGAACTTTTCATTTTATTTTTTAATAAAGGCAAGAGTCGATTAATGTGATCTCTAGCGGCTAGCTCAGGAACTACCCCTCCATACAAATCGTGCTCTTCTGCCTGACTGTATAAAGCTTCGAATACAATTTGGTTAGCTTTACCGTCATATAAAGCAATTCCAGTTTCATCGCACGAAGTCTCTATTCCTAATATTTTCATTTAAATTAAAAGTTATTTTGCAAAATATCTTAACTCTCTATAGAATTGCCAGCCTAATATAAATATGCCTATTATAAAGCTAAAAGATAACGAATCTTTCGATTCTGGACTCAGAAGATTTAAAAGGTCTTGTGATAAAGCCGGAATCATTTCCGAAATAAGAAAAAGAGAATTTTACGAAAAACCTACCTCTGTTAGGAAAAGAAAAGCTGCAGCAGCAGTAAAAAGACAAGCTAAAAGAAGAAAGTTCGGCAAAATGCCGCCTTTGAGAGCAAGAGTCTAAATGTCCAAAGATCTTAAAAGCTTGATTAAAACTCAAGTCACAATTTCTATGAAAGATGGTGACAAGTTTAGAACTACTGTTTTGAGAATGATTCTTGCGGAAATTCAAAAAATTGAAATTGACGAAAAGTCAGATCTTAATGAACTTCAAATCACTTCAATTCTTGAAAAGATGGTTAAACAAAGAAATGATGCAATCGCACAATTTGAACAAGCGAAAAGACAAGAATTGGCTGATAAAGAAAAACAAGAAATAGAAATCATTAAGGAATTTTTACCTGAACAAATGTCAGGTGATGAGATTTCTGAATTAGTTTCTAAAATTATCTCTGAAGTTGGTGCCCATGATATGAAAGATATGGGCAAAGTAATGGGGTCTCTAAAACCTTTGATCGCAGGTAAAGCAGATGCTGGTGTTGTTAGCCAATTAGTAAAAAAAGCTTTAAGTTAATTTTTTAACGGTCTCAACTATAGAAATCGTTTGTTGGTCTGCTTCAACATTTACAAAATCACCTTTTTTCAGGAAAGATAAATTAGTTTTAGAGATAGTTTCTGGAATTATAGAAATTGTAAAAAAATTATTTGTCACATTAACGACAGTTAGGCTGATTCCATTTATAGAAACATATCCTTTTTTGAAAATGTATCCTTTCAAATTAGAAGGAATTTTGATTTTAAGAATTCTTTCTTTTTTATTCTCGAAACTTATGATTTCAGCAATATTATGAACGTGACCAGAGACAAAATGTCCTCCTACTTCATCACCGATCTTCAATGATCTCTCTAAGTTAAATGGTATGGAAGAAAATTTCTCTGAAATGTTTGTTAATTTGATTGATTCGTGTACAACATCAAATTCAATAAGGTCTTTTTTGAAATCAACGACCGTTAAACAAACACCATTGACTGCAACGCTATCGCCCTTTTTTAATTTTTTTGTGAAATTAGCAGGAACGGTGACGGATAACTTATACCCGTAATCCTTATCTTCAAATTTTACCTTCTTTGATACAGCCTGAACTATTCCACTAAACATTTTTTATTTTTTAAGTTCCGAAATTTTTGCTATTGAATGTATTTTAATGCCTTGCTCAGCATAAAACTCCTGAAAGGTTTTATCTGAATCATAAGGCTCTTCTCTGTCCAAAGCTACTAATGCTCCCACAAAAGTCCCCCTGTTGCTTTCGATGATTTCTATTGAGTTCTTAATGGCAGTTCCAGCGGTTAAAACATCATCAATCAATAAAGCTTTCTTTCCTTCCAAATCTCCCATGATGATTCCTCCTTCGCCATGACTTTTCTCTTCCTTTCGGTCAAAAGCTAAAGGAATATTTTGTTTTGTTGCTTCAAAATATTTTGTTGCAACAACTGACGCCAAAGGGATGCCTTTGTATGCAGGGCCAAAAAATAAATCAAAATCTATTTTCAAGTCCAATATTTTAGATACATAGCAATCAGCTAAAAAAGAAAGCGATTCAGAATCAAAAAAAGCAGCAATATTAAAAAAATAGTCGCTTTCCATGCCAGATTTCAGTTTAAAACTTCCAAACTTAAGTGCTTCTAATTCAATGGCTTTATCTAAAAAATCTTGCATATTGGTTTCAACGTTTCCATACTTTATCAATGCCTGAAAATCTCCACAAACTTTTTGTTATTTCCAGTCCTTCGGGAGGCGGTAAAACTTCTTTGATAAATAAGCTTTTTGAAGATTCAAGATCTGCAAACTTTGAAAAAAGCATTTCGGACACTTCGAGGCAAAAACGTCAAGGAGATTTAGAAGGCAAAGATTATTATTTTTTATCTGAAAAAGATTTCAAATATAAAATTAATAAGGAAGAATATGTTGAATACGCAACTGTCTTTGGGAATTTCTATGGTACATCAAAGGAAGAAATAAAAACAAAATATAATAACTCAAACCTAATTTTAGAATTGGATTGGCAAGGTGCTTATGCTGTTAAAGAACTTTTTGATAATGCTAGGCTAATTTTTTTAGTTCCTCCGTCTCTAGACGATTTGAAGCAAAGACTAATAAAAAGAAATCTAGATTCGTCTAAAGAAATAGAAAGCAGACTGTCAGAGGCAAAAAAAGAAATCAGTAAGTCTGAAATGTATGATTATTTAGTCTTAAATGATGATTTCCATAAAGCCTTTGAAGATCTGTCACAAATTCTTTTTGAAGGTATTTCGCCTATAGATTTTAATTCAAGAGCATCTAAAGACTTGATTAAAAGATTAGTAGAATAATCAATAAAAATTAAGTAGAATCCTTTCCCTCAAGAGGTTTATACATGGCTAGAATTACTGTCGAAGATTGTTTAAAAAAAATCCCCAATAGATACGAAATGGTGAAACTTGCTGCAAAGCGAGTTAAACAACTGGCTATAGACGGAAGAGAACCTACCATTGACCCAGAAGATGACAAACCTACAGTAATTGCTCTTCGAGAAATTGCTGCTGGAACTGTAACTCTAGAAAACATAGACAGCTTCAATTTTGATGCTTTTGAAGAGGAACTCTCTGACCAATTAACTTCAGACGACGAAGAAGGCATAGAATAACTTTTTTTTGGTAAACTCTCTTTGCTAATGGCAACAGAGACAAAAAACCTTAATAAACTTACCAAAAACCTTGGAAAATATCTTGATCAAGATCAACTTGAACAAGTAAAAAAGGCTTATTTTTTTGCCGCAAATGCTCATTCGGGTCAGTTTCGAGTGAGTGGAGATCCTTACGTATCGCACCCTCTTGCTGTTGCAGAAATACTAGGAAAATTAAAAATGGATCAAGACTGTCTGTCTGCTGCAATGCTTCATGATGTTATTGAAGATTCAGGTATTCCAAAGACCTTCTTAAAGAAGGAATTTAATAAAGAAGTTGCAAACTTAGTTGATGGTGTAAGCAAGCTTGACAAAGTTGAATTAACCTCAAAAAAAGACTTACAAGCTGAAAGCTTTCAAAAAATGGTTCTCGCAATGTCGGAAGACATAAGGGTCATTGTTGTAAAGCTTGCAGATAGATTGCACAACATGAGAACAATAAAATTCCTGAATAAAGAAAAAAAATTAAGAATAGCAAATGAAACCCTTGAAATTTATGCACCAATCGCTCACAGATTAGGAATGCATCAAATTTATAGGGAACTTGAAGACTTGGCCTTTGAAATTTTATATCCTCTGAGGTTTAGAGTTATCGAGGAGGCTGTAAAGAATAACACCAGAGGAAGAAAAAAGATTCTTAAAAAAGTTGAAACCTCCATAAGTCAAAAATTGCAAGAGCAAGACTTGGATTGTGCAATTTCCAGTAGAAGAAAACATTTTTATGGTATTTATAAAAAAATGAAAAGGCAGTCCAAAACTTTAAAAGAAGTTTTGGATGTTTATGCTCTGAAAATTACCACATCAAATGCTATGGATTGTTATAAGGCTTTAGGTGTAATACATAATGCCTTTAATCCTATCGAAGG
Organism: SAR86 cluster bacterium AG-422-E19; assembly: GCA_003213595.1. Taxonomy (GTDB): domain Bacteria; phylum Pseudomonadota; class Gammaproteobacteria; order Magnimaribacterales; family AG-339-G14; genus MEDG-81. The sequence goes on from QCMR01000001.1 coordinate 79,742, forward strand.
AAGATTCAAAGACTATATAGCCATACCGAAATCCAATTCTTATCAATCACTGCATACCGGAATCATGACTTTTGAAGGACTACCTGTAGAAATTCAGATTAGAACTAGTGAAATGGACGAATTAGCCGAGTTTGGAATAGCGGCTCATTGGGTTTATAAATCTGGAGAAAAGGATAACCCAGTTCAAGCCAGAGCGAGAAGGTGGGTTAATGGCTTGATGGAAATCAATGCTCGATCAGAAGATGCCTCAGATTTTGTTGAAGTAATCAAAACAGGATTGGTATCCAATGAAGTTTACGTTTTTACTCCTCAGGGAGATATCATCGATTTGCCCAAAGATTCAACGCCGATAGATTTCGCCTTCGCTTTGCATTCAGATATTGGACTGCATTGCAGCGGTTGTAGAATCAATAAGAACCTTGCTCCACTGAGCGTTCCTTTAGAAAGTGGTCAGACAGTAGAAATTATTACGGACAAAGTTCCGCAAACAAACCCAAGCTGGTTGGATTTCATTAGGACCTCCAGAGCAAGATCAGCTATTCGCCATAATTTAAAGAATCTCAAAGAGTCAGAATCAAGAAAATTTGGAAAGCAGCTTTTAGAACAATCTTTATTTCCTCATCAAACAAAACTAAGAGATGTCCCAAAAAATAAAATGAAAAAGCTTCTCACCTCCTTAAACTATAAAAGCGTGAGAGAACTTCTTGAAAGCATTGGCTCAGGAAAAAGATCCAGTCTAGTTGTTGCACATCAAATCATGCAATTTCTCGACGAGAAAGAAAATGAAGAAATTCAATTTTCTAACTTACAAATTACAGGCGCGGAGGGTTTGGTAGTAACTTATTCAAGTTGCTGTCGTCCTATTCCTGGAGATCACGTAATTGCGCATTTTTCAACAAGCAGAGGTATTGTTATTCACCAAGAAAGATGTAAAAACATCTTACCAATTCGTCATGACCCTGCCTTATGTTCTCCGGTACAGTGGGAAGATACTCTGTCAGGAGACTTTTCAGTTGAGATAAAAATTGTTGCAGAAGATAAAGCTGGGATACTTGCAGAAGTTTCTGCAGTAATCGCAGAGTACTCAACTAACATTGAAAGTATAAAAAGTGATCCCCCTGCTGGAAATAAGGTGGATCTCTATATTCTGCTCGCAGTAACGGATAGGGATCATTTGGCAAAAATATTAAGAAGATTGCGTCGAAAAGACTTTGTCATATCAGCTACAAGAATACATAGCTGGGAACAAAGAAATGCTACCCTTCCAATTATTGAAGAGGGACTAAGTGAAGATAATTGAAACGGATAATGCGCCAAAGGCTATTGGGACCTACTCCCAAGCAGTTAAGGTTAATGGTTTTTTGTTTATTTCAGGTCAGATACCCTTAGACCCCTCAACGATGGAATTGGTTGAAGGAATTGAAAATCAAATCAATCAAGTTTTTGAAAATATCAATCAAATTTTAAAAGCCGATGGAATGGATTTTTCAAATGTAGTTAAACTTTCTGTATTGCTTGAAGACTTAAGTCACTTCGAGAAAGTAAATGAAATAATGGCCAACACATTTTCAAAGCCTTATCCTGCACGAGCTGCATACGAAGTATCAAAATTACCAAAAGGAAGTTCAGTAGAAATCGAAACCATTGCTTTTAAAGAGTGAAAAGCAAAGCGCTTCAAAAAAACATCGCAAAAATAAAAGGGGTTGGTCCCAAAGTTAAAGAAGAGCTAAATAAAATTGGTATTAACCATATCCAAGATGCTCTCTTTTTATTACCCAAGAAATACGAAAATCGAACGAAATTAACTTCCATAAAAGATTTAACTCCAGGAGAAGCGTTTCAATTTGAGGGTGAAATTCTTGAAAGCAAGACCATATTTCCAGGTAGGAGATCTTTTATGGCAAGAATATCTGACGGCACAGGATTTTTACAAATTAGGTTATTCTATTTTTCATTTGCTCAAGCCAAAGCTTTTAAAGTTGGTCTGTATGTTAGAGGCTATGGTGTTATTAGGACCAATGGCTCTTTGTTTCAGGTATTTCATCCAAGCTATAAAATCTTTGCATCATCCAAACGTCCTGTTTTAGATAATACCCTTACACCAATTTATTCTCTTGGTTCCACAAAACTGACTCAATTTAGAGCAAGAAACATAATTAAAGAATGTTTAAAAGAAATTGAGGAACTAAATCTCAATGAAAAGGAGATTGATTCAATGTTTAAACAACAAAAAATTAGTTCTTTATCAGTTAAAGATGCCTTACTGAAAATTCACAGCCCTTCTGTTGATGATGACATTATTAAAATCAATAGTTACAAGCACGAAGCTCAAGAACGTTTAATAGTAGAAGAATTAGCGACGAATCTAATTGGAGTCAAAATTGCCTCCGAAAAAATTAATAAGCTCAAAGCAAAACAAATGCCAATTTCTAAAGAAGAAGTAGAGTTATTTAAAGAAAATTTACCTTTTAAATTAACTAATGCTCAAGAAAGGACAATCAAAGAGATTTCAGATGATATATCTCTTACCAAGCCTATGAGGAGATTGGTCCAAGGTGATGTGGGATCAGGAAAAACAGTAGTAGCTGCTGTAAGCATGTACATCTCGGCAAAAAATAACACGCAATCTGTTTTGCTCTGTCCCACAGAGGTTTTGGCTGAACAACATTTCAAAAACTTTTCAGCATGGTTTAAAAACACAGATATAAAAATTGAATTATTAACTGGGAAAATGCCTGTTTCGAAAAGAAGAGAAATCTATCAGGACTTAGAAGATGGCGGAATTGATATTTTGATTGGTACGCATGCAGTCTTTCAAGATAAAGTGAAAATGAAAAATTTAGGGCTCGTTGTAGTTGATGAGCAACAAAGGTTTGGCGTAAAGCAAAGATTTGATTTGGTTAAGAAAAGTTCCAATCAAATAATGCCCCATCAATTATTCATGACCGCTACGCCCATACCAAGAACTTTAGCAATGACAATTTTTGCTGATCTGGAAACATCGAAAATTGATGAATTACCTCCAGGCAGAAAGCCAGTAGAAACTTTGGTTTACAGCGATAAGAAAAAAGATGAAATAGTAAAAAGATTGGAGACTGTATGTAAATCCGGTAATCAAGTTTTTTGGCTTTGTACTATGATCGAAGAATCTGAAAATCTAGATGTTCAAGCTGCAGATGAAGCCAAAGAATGGATTAAAGAAAATACCAATGGTTTGAATGTTGGTCTTGTGCATAGCAAACTTTCAAAAGATCAAAGAGATAAGGCCATAGAAAATTTCAGAAGTGGAAAAACCGATGTTCTGGTTTGTACGACTGTCATTGAAGTTGGCATGGATGTCCCTAATGCTAGTTTGATGGTTATTGAAAACGCCGAAAGACTGGGTTTGAGTCAATTACACCAATTAAGGGGAAGAGTCGGAAGGAAAGCAGATTTAGATGCTTATTGTGTTTTGATTTATCACGGAGAGATTGGTGAAATTGCTAAGGCTAGACTCGAAGCGATGAAATCGACAAATGATGGATTTGAAATCTCAGAGATTGATATGAAGCTGAGAGGTACCGGAGAAATTCTAGGAACTAAACAATCTGGAGGAATAGAACTTAAGATCTCAGATTTATCTAGAGATGCTCATTTAATTAAAAAAGCAGAAAAACTGGTAGAAGGCTTAAATCAAAAAGACGAAGAAATATCTAAAATTCTTCTTGATAGGTGGCTAGGCGACAAACAAAATTTAATTATTGCTCAATAGCTATTCTGAAAATTTACAGGAATCAAACTGACAAGTATCAAAGGTATTCGTATTTTGAGCGGTTGTCTGTGTTGAGTTACCTCCTCCACAGGAAAATAAAACAAGTAATAAAAAGAAAAAGCTAGCTTTGTTTGTCACAATAAAAGTTTCGAAGAGGTCCGCCAAAATGACCGGTTTTTTTCCCTGCAAACCTATTAGGGCCATGGAATTTCAAGGAGAAACTTCTTTGAATTGAGTCTGACCAAGAAATATAAAGTTCATTATTTAATACTTTAAATTTTCCAGTTAAAGGATGGTCATTACCAAAAAGATCTCCGTTAGGGCTATTTGCAGATGCATCCCATGTACCAGGATTCCCAGTTGCAAAAGTCAATGAATAGCCTGATCTTTTGTAGACAGTAAAAGGCGCTGGAGTATTATCTGCGGACCACCCAGCAACACTATCGAAGCTTTCTCCACTAAATGCCAGACCAGTACATGTCCAGTTACCTAATAACATTTCATCTTTAACCTTTCTCGATGAAGACTTTAATTTTTTCATAACAGAATTCCACTCAGAAGACCTTAAAACATCTCCAGCTTTTTTATCTTGTGATTGAAGTTCTAGTTCGTCAGAAAATAGATTTAATGATATGAATATTAAAAATACTAATTTAAAAAACAATTTCATAATATGATTTTAAAAAAAATAAGCTCAAATTGCTATTACAACAATGGGGAAATAACTAAACTCACTATTGCCATCACGTTAATAAGAATATTCATTGAAGGCCCTGAAGTGTCTTTAAATGGATCTCCTACAGTATCTCCAACGACGGCTGCCGAATGAGTATCGGTACCCTTCCCTCCAAGGTTTCCTTTTTCGATATATTTTTTTGCGTTATCCCAAGCTCCACCGGCATTAGCCATCATTAAAGCCATCGCAACACATCCAATTAGTCCACCGCCAAGCATTCCACCCAAAGATTCTGCGCCTAAACCAAAACCTACTACAGCAGGCGCACCTACTGCGATAACGCCTGGAATGAGCATTCTTTTCAGAGCTGCTGAAGTTGCAATATCAACGCACTTCGCTGTATCTGGTTCTGCATTTCCTTCAAGTAAGCCAGGAATTTCCCTGAACTGTCTTCTGATTTCATTGATCATTTCAAAGGCAGCATCTCCTACTGCAGTCATTGTGATTGAAGAAATTAAGAAAGGAATTGAGATACCAATGAACATTCCTACTAAAACGCGTGGATCTGAGAGAAGCAGTTCAAACTCTCCTTTATTGTGAGCAACCGTTTCTACGAAGGCTGCGATAATAGCCAAAGCTGCTAGAGCAGCTGCACCAATTGCAAAACCTTTTCCTATGGCTGCAGTTGAGTTTCCAACCTCATCTAAGCCATCTGTAATTTCTCTGGTCTCAGGACCCATACCAGCCATTTCTGCTATACCGCCAGCATTATCAGCGACAGGTCCATAAGCGTCTATGGCCATGGTTATACCAACTGTAGCAAGCATTCCTACGGCAGCTATTCCAACTCCGTATAGACCAGTCAAACTTGTTGATATCCAAATTATTGTTGCAAGCACGAGGATTGGAAGAACCACAGATTGCATACCAACAGCTAAGCCGGTAATCATTACAGTTGCTGGACCAGTCTCTCCTGATTTTGCAATTCGCCTAATTGGACTGCTTCCAGTGTAATACTCAGTAATCAATCCTATGAGAACTCCTCCGACTGCACCAGTAAGAACGGCAAGCCAAATATTAACAAAACCTTCTCCGATGAATAATTGGATTAGAAAATATGCGGCTATGATAAATAAAACTGCCGATCCTATGGTGCCGGTTCGTAAGGCAGCATCAGGAGACATAGAAGAGAATGCTTTGACAATAATTATTCCCAGAACTGAAGCTATCAGTCCAATAGAAGCAAGCGCAAGAGGCAAAAGCATCATTCCAGAATCATCTAAAGTTGATGCAATAGCAATTGAAGCAATCATTGCTCCACAATAAGATTCAAAAATATCAGAACCCATTCCAGCAACATCGCCAACATTGTCACCAACGTTATCGGCAATTACACCGGGGTTTCTTGGATCGTCTTCAGGAATTCCTGCCTCAACCTTACCGACTAAATCAGCACCAACATCCGCACTTTTGGTATAAATTCCACCACCTACTCTTGAGAATAACGCTACACAGGATGCACCCATTCCAAATCCTTCGATAGCTCTTGCAGTTGCTGGATCTCCACCAAAATAAAAATACAATCCTCCCAAGCCAACTAGCCCTAAAGAAGCAACACACAAACCCATTATCGATCCACCATAAAAGGCAATTGAAAGGGCTACTTTGGAGCCTTTTTCAGCTGCAGCGGTTGCTGTTCTGGAGTTTGCTTTCGTAGCAGAAAACATACCCAGCCAACCTGCTAAAGAGGAGGAAAGAGCTCCTGCTGTAACTGCAAGTGCAGTATTAAAACCAAGAGCAAAATAAGATAAAGCGATTAAAACTAAAACAAAGAAAAATAAGTATGTATATTCTCGGCGCATAAAGACCATTGCACCTAAGTGTATTTGGTCAGCAATTTTTTTTACTTTTTCAGAACCTTCGTCATAACTGACAACAATAAAATAAATAACTAATGCAATTAACAAACCGAAAAGGCCGAAAATTGGCGGCATAGAAATATAAGTTTCCATAAGTAACTCTCCCGAGAATAAAAACGCTAATTTACCAGATTAGTAACTATTTTTTAACTAATAAAATCTTTTCTTGAGAGCTGATTTTCTGAATTTGCAACAATGCAAGAGATAGTCGCATCTCCTGATACGTTGACTGCTGTTCTTAACATATCTAATAATCTATCAACGCCAATGATTAAAGCGATTCCCTCAACTGGCAATCCTACTTGTTGTAAAACCATGGCTAACATGATGAGTCCTACTCCGGGAACCCCGGCGGTTCCGATTGAGGCCAAAGTTGCTGTGACAATAACCATTAAATATTCCATCATGCTCAAATCAACTTGATATACCTGGGCGATGAATACCGTTGCTACACCCTGCATGATTGCAGTGCCATCCATGTTTATGGTTGTTCCCAAAGGAATACAAAAAGAACTTACAGATTTATCAACGCCGAGCTTTTCTTCTACAGTTTTCAAAGTTACCGGCATAGTTGCACTGCTTGAAGATGTGCTAAAGGCAAAAATAATCGCTTCTCTCATTTTTGAGAAGAAAATGAACGGATTAATTTTTGCTAACGAAGTTAGTAATACGCTATAAGTAAAAATAGCATGAAATATTAAAACCCCTACAACAATTAGAAAATAATTAATTAAGGTGAAGATGATTGATATTCCCAAAGAGGAGAAAGTTGAGAATATCAAACAGAATACTCCAACTGGGGAAAGCCAAATTACAAAATTAACTATGTTTAAGATAATCTCATTTAGATCTATGAAGAACGATCTTACTTTGGAAGTCTCGTTTGAAATTTTGTTTACACCATAGCCAAATAACATAGCAAAAATGATGATCTGAATCATATTACCCTCTGCCATTGCTTCAATTGGATTGCTGGGAAATAAATTTACAAAAGTATCTTTCAGAGATGGAATGGCATCTTGTTCAAAAGACGAATTACTTACCATGCTGACACCATTTGCCATTTCAAAGAAAGAGCTCACAAATAAAGCACTAATAATTGCCAATGCAGTAGTGAATAAATAAAGTGCTATTGCTTTAGAACTGATAGACAGGAGTTGCTTGTCGGAAGTTAGGTTGGAAACTCCCACAACCAAAGATACAAAAACCAATGGAACAACCAGTAATTTAAGAAGAGAAAGAAAAATACTTCCAAGAGCATCAATAAATTCTGAAAAGAAATTTAAAAAGCTTGGTAAATTTTCTTGAAAGACAGAGTTTGAGATACTTCCAAAAATTATTCCGAGAAGCATCCCTAGAAGGATTTTTGCAGTTAAAGACATTTGGGATTAGTAGCTTTTTCCACCCTCCAAAGGAACCATCTCAAAATCTTCTTTTCCAACTCCGCAGTCAGGACAAACCCAGTCAAAAGGAACATCTTCCCATTTTGTTCCAGGTTCAATGCCGTCTTCAGGCCAACCTTCTGCTTCATCATAAATCAATCCGCAGACAATGCATTCCCACTTAATGTATTCTTCCATAGCTAAATAAGTTTAATATCTTTATGAGGTTTGGATTATATTCATGTTGGACGTTTTAAAAAACTATTTTTTCCTTCTAAGACTAGATAAACCCATTGGAGTGTATCTTCTGTTGTGGCCGTCTTTAGCAGCAGTGTGGCTTGCTTCTGAGGGCAATCCAGGGCTTTTAATAATTATAATTTTTTGTCTTGGCAGTTTCTTCATGAGATCCGCAGGAGTAATCATCAATGATTACTTTGATCAAGATATCGATAGAAAGGTATTAAGAACATTTAATAGGCCTATAGCTAACTATTCTGTCTCAGATAAAGAAGCCCTTGCCTTGTTTTCAATATTGTTGATTTTGTCATCAAGTTTGCTTCTTTTTTTAAATCTCAAAAGTTTATACATAGCTTTATTCTGTATTCTATTAATTTCTACTTATCCTCTGATGAAGAGATTTTTACCAATTCCTCAACTTTACTTGGGAATTTGTTATTCCATGGGAATATTTATGGCTTATGCATTTTATCAAGGAGCATTTCCTTTAAATTGTTGGTTGTTGTTTCTTGGAAACATTTTTTGGGTACTTGCCTACGATACAGTTTACGCATTGTCAGACAGAAAAGATGATTTGTTAATCAACGTAAAAAGCTCAGCAATTTATTTTCAAGGAAAAGAAAAGTTATTTTTATGGATAAGTTATTTTTTACTTATAACTTTTCTTCTTTTAATAGGAATTTTTAATTCCTTTTCTTTATTATATTTTTTTGTAGTATCAGCAAATATTTTATTGATCGTCTATTTGATGATCACTACTAATTTTGACAAACCCTCGGATTGTTCGAAATTTTTTAGAAAAAACCATTGGCTTGGTATAGGAATATTTTTAAGCTTTGTTGCTGCTTTTATATAAATGAAGGAAATTAAATTTAATAATTCAATAAGCTCTATAGATAAAGAAAACTGGAACAAACTAATTCCAGATAACGATTACCCTTTTTTAAAATATGAATTTCTTGAGCTGCTTGAAAAAACAAATTGTGTCGGAAAAAATACTGGTTGGCATCCTGCACACATCTCTATAGAAGAGAATTCCGAGATCTTAGGGGCAATGCCGCTCTACATTAAAACAGATTCCTCTGGTGAATTTGTTTTTGACTACTCTTGGGCAAACGCTTTTTATCAACATGGCTTGGATTATTACCCTAAATTGGTCTCTTCCATACCCTTTACCCCTGCTACCGGTCCAAGAATTCTTCATCAAGATAAAGAATCCGCTGATCAAATATTTTCTCTGATTCTTTCTGGTGTAAAAAAGCTTAGCGAGGAAAATAATATATCTTCTTGGCATGTCTTGTTTCCAGAAGAAAAGGACATAGGAGTCTTTTCTGAGAAATCTCTCAGTGTAAGGAAAAATGCTCAGTTTATTTGGTTCAATGAAAACTTTAATACATTCGATGACTTCGTTGACACCTTCAGATCTAGACATCGAAAAAATGTAAAAAAAGAAAGAGAAAAAGTTTTAAACCAAGGTATAGACATACAAACTTTCTCAGGAACTGATTTAAATCAGGAGTTAATGATGCAGTTTTATGAATTCTACTTATCTACAAATTTAAAACGCAGTGGGCATTTTGGATATCTTACAAAAGAATTTTTTGAAGGATGCCTCGATACGATAAATGAAAATATCGTTCTTATGCTTGCAAAAGATACAAACAGTGATTCTCTGGTTGGAGGATCAATGTTTTTTAAAGATAAGGAAAATTTATATGGACGTTATTGGGGCTGCTCAGCTGAATATGATTGCTTACATTTTGAATGCTGTTATTACCAAGGAATAGAATTTGCTATCAAAAATAAACTTAATAAGTTTGACCCTGGCGTTCAAGGTGAGCATAAAATTAAAAGAGGCTTTAAGCCGACAATTACATATTCTGCACATTGGATTTCTGAACCTAACTTCAAAGATGCAATAGAAAATTTTGTGAATAACGAAGAACAACATATAAATGCCTATGTCAAAGCAACCAGCAAATATCTCCCTTTCAAAAGTATTTAAAGATCATAAATCAAAAAAAAAGATTTTTTATTTGGTCAGGAAGGATAAAGATTTGATAGATTTGTTCATCAATTTTTCTAATTTTGGGGAATATAAAAGAGACAAAGGTTTTAAAGGAATTTTGCAATTGATAATTGAGCAACAGCTCTCTGTTGCATCAGCAAATGCAATATATAAAAAACTAAAGGGAAAAATGCAAAATATTTCTCCAGAATCTTTTTTAAAATTAAAAAAATCAGATCTAAAAAATTGTGGCTTAAGCAAACAAAAAATTAATTACTTAACCGAGTTTGCAAAAAAATGTGAAAAAAAGGAAATAAATTTTAGAAAAATTCATAAAATGGATGATGAAAATCTAGTACAAGAAATCACAAAAATTAAAGGTATTGGTCCATGGACGGCTCAATGTTACATGCTTGCTTCATTAAATCGAGATGATGTGTGGCCAGTTGCGGATTTAGGTTTAATGGAAGCAGTGAAACGAATAAAAAAACTCAAAGAGAGGCCTTCAGAAGAAGATATGGAAAAAATTTCTCAAATTTGGAGGCCTTATAGAAGTACTGTAGCTAATGTGTTATGGGCATCTTATGACTAAATTTTAAAATAAATAAAATCTCTATAGACTGGATAAATGTTTAAAACCTATCGAAACTTAAAAAGCTTGCATAGCCTTTATGAGCAGAATTTTGTTTTGATAAATAAACTCTCTGGCGAGCTTGATAAATATAATGAATTCTCTTTTCAAGTTGGAAATCTTGAAATCAAAAGCAAGGTAAGCATTTCAAAGAAAGAGCTATCAAAATTTACAGACGAATTAAAATTTCAAATCAAAGATGCTACCGGAATAAAAGATATTGTTATCAAATGCAGAATTTACAAGGAAGCTAAAATGATGGAAGTGATTGAATTTCAAAATTTTCATAAAGATTTGTTGTCTATTTTTAAATTAAAAAAAATGAATTTCGAAAAGGACGAACGTCTTCAGTGGAATCTTTTTATGAATCAATTTTTGAATTATTCTATTCTTCATGGAAGAGCAATTGAAGATTATTTACCTTCACGGGTTCAATAGTTCAGCAGAATCAAAAAAGTCAAAAATTTTAGATTCTTACTTAGAAAAAGAAAAACTAATTAATCTAGAATCTCCTAACTTAAATAACTCTCCTGAGAAAGCAATCTTTCAAATAGAAAAAATAATTAGAGAAAGTTCAAGTAGGGTTTGTTTAGTAGGAAGTTCTCTCGGGGGCCTTTATGCAACTTTTGTTGCAGATAAATACAATCTTAAATCAGTGACCATAAATCCAGTTGTGACAAATCACATCTCTGGAATGAGAGATCTAGTGGGTTCACATAAAAACTTTCACTCGGATGAAGAATATGAATTTACATTGAAAGACTACTTTGATTTACAAAAATTAGGATTAGAAAAACTTAAGAAGCCTTTAAATCACTTTTGTTTAATTAAGATGTCTGATGAAGTTTTGGATCACAATATAACTTTCGCGTTTTTTTCAAAATCTTATGTGCTAAGTGAAAAAGGAGGAAATCATAGTTATGATGACTTTTTTAAAAAAATTCCTTTGATTTTAGAATATTTGTACTAAAATAGTGCAAAATAAGCTCTAAATAAAGACAAAAAATGCACTATTTTATAGCAATTAGTTTGTTAATATTTTCTTCTAATTTTATTTATACGGAGAATATAATGACAGATTTTAAAACGTACGAATATATTTGGCTAGACGGATACACTCCCGAAGCAAATATGCGAAGTAAAGTAAAAGCTACTGATGAAGATACAGCACCAGACTGGTCTTTTGATGGTTCATCAACACTACAAGCAGAAGGAGGAAGTTCAGATTGTCTTCTCTTGCCTGTGCAAACTTACGAAAATCCCAATGGGCATGACTTAGTAATGACTCAGGTACAGGCAGCAGATCATACTACTCACCCTTCAAATTTTAGAGCTGCAGCTGCAGAAGTTGTTACAGATGAATGGTGGTTTGGATTCGAACAAGAATTTTTCTTCACCGATGCGAAGACAGGAGAACCACTTGGTTGGGAAGATGAAACCCCCAGAGAACAAGGTGAGTATTACTGTGGTGTAGGAGCTAATAATGTTGTGGGCAGAGAAATTTCAGACGCTCATTTACATGCTTGTCTTGATCTTGGAATTACTCTAACAGGAACTAATGCTGAGGTTGCCTTAGGACAATGGGAGTACCAGTGTTTTGGAAAAGGTATTAAAGCTGCTGATGATCTTTGGGTAAGCAGATATCTTTTGTTCAAAATTGCTGAAGAATTTGGTGTCGGTGTGAATATTCATCCAAAGCCTAAGACTGGGGACTGGAATGGTTCAGGTATGCACACAAACTTTTCTAATGAAGAAATGAGATCAAAGGGTTCAAAAGAATTATTTGAAGGAATGTGTGAAAAACTTGGAAAGGTTCACGAAGAAGGAATAGCTTCATATGGTTCAGATAATGATATGAGGTTGACAGGATTACACGAAACTCAAAAAATCACAGAATTTTCATATGGTGTAAGTGATAGAGGAGCTAGTATAAGAATTCCAGTTTATACGGTTGAACATGACTGGAATGGATATCTAGAAGATAGAAGACCTGCTTCAAATGCAGATCCATATAAAATTTTGGCTCACATTGTAGGGACTCTTACTAAGTAAGTCTCAAAAGTGTAAAGATGTATGAGACCAAAGGAATAACTCTTTCAAAAGAAGTTAAGAGTTTATTCCTAGGTCTCAACATTTCTTGTTCCATAAATTTAAATTTAATGGTTTTCAGAGATGATTTTTTTTGAAAATATCTTAGATGAGTTATCAGCAAAAATTCTTGTTACTGACGATAACTTGGATGTCCTATTTCTTAATAAATCAGCTGAAGACTATCTGTGTGCTACTCTTGAGGAATCAAAAGGAGAAAACATAGACAAAGTTTTTAAAGAAAAAATTAGTAATGAATTGGAACTCCAAGAGATTTTAGAGAATAAAAAGTCCCTTAAACGTCACATTACAACAATTTTTTTAAAAGACAATCTTCAAAAAAAAGCTTCTTTCACTGCTTCCTATTTTGCTAATGAAGAATTCAAAGGAATTATTTTTGAATTTTTTGATAATTCTAAGCCGGAATCTATAGCTGATAAAATGAAGAAAAGAACTGCAGCATCGGTAACTCAAGCCTTCTCTAGAGGACTTGCGCACGAAATCAAAAATCCATTGAGCGGTATTCGTGGTGCAGCTCAGTTACTGGCTCAAAAAATTGAAGATCCAAAGAAAAATAAATTAGCAAATATTATTCTCAAGGAGTCTGACAGACTTGCAGGCATCGTAAATAAAGTTTCTGATAATGGTTTTAAGCTAGAACAGACTTTTCAAAACATTCATACCATCCTGGAAAAAATTCCCGCTTTTGTAAAAAACATTGAAAATCAAAAGGTCCAAATTGTTAAGGATTATGATCCTAGTTTGCCTCTAATTGAAATCGACAATGCTCTTATTTCTCAAGTATTTTTTAACTTAGCGACCAATTCTATTGAAGCGTTTAAAAAAAATAATTCTTCAGGAAAAATTACTATAAGAAGTAGAGTTACTTATGAAGTCTTCATTAACAACAAAAAATATAATACCGCCTGCCAAGTAGAATTTATTGATAATGGTCCGGGCATTCCAGATGACATTATTGACTCTGTTTTCTTCCCTTTAGTTTCATCAAAAGAAATTGCCTCAGGATTAGGTTTGTCTATTGTTAAAGGAATCATCAATCAGCACCATGGATCTATTGATTGTTCTAGCGATGACACAGGAACAACATTCACAATTCTTTTGCCTATTTCAGAAATAAACTTTGAAAAGACAAAAGCAAGCGAAGGAATAAATGGCTAAAAATAAAAAAATCTGGATTGCCGATGACGATGAATCAATAAGATTTGTTCTAGAATCAGGTTTATCAGAAGCTGGTTTTAATGTTTCGACTTTTGAAGACGGTAACGAAGTTGTAAATAAGTTAGACATCGAATCACCCCATCTTTTACTTACTGATCTAAAAATGCCGGGTAGAGATGGAATGGATTTATTAGAAACTTTTCGTAATGAGCATCAAAAAATTCCCATTATTATTATGACCGCACATTCCGATTTAGATACTACTGTAGATGCTTTTGAAGCAGGAGCTTGGGATTACATAGCCAAACCTTTCGATTTAAATACAGCAATAGAAAAAATTAATAAGGCTATCTCTGAAAAGAAAAATGTTCAAAAGAAACTTACAGAAAAAGAAGAGATAAGCCTCAGGGCAGGAAAGATTCTTGGAAAGTCACCTGCTATGCAAGATCTGTTTAATTCCATAGGTAAATTGTCTCACTCTGACAGCACGGTATTATTAGTCGGTGAGTCAGGAACCGGAAAAGAATTAGTTTCTCAAGCGATTTTTGAGCACTCAGATAGATCCAATAAAAAGCTTATTTCGCTTAATGTAGCTGATATACCTGTTGAGCTATTAGAGTCTGAATTATTTGGTCACGAAAAAGGAGCATTCAAAGGTGCCGGCGATCAGAGAATAGGTAGATTTGAGCAAGCTGATAAGGGAACTTTATTTTTAGACGAAGTTGGGGATATGCCCCTAGAAACTCAAACGAGATTAATAAGAGTTTTATCAAGTGGTGAATTTTATAGAATTGGGGGAAATAGCCCTATTAAAGTTGATGTCAGGATTATTGCTGCTACAAACCAAAATCTCGAAGAAAAAGTTAGAAATAGATCATTTCGAGAAGATCTTTATCACAGGCTTAATGTCATTAAAATAAATTTACCTCCTTTGAGAGATAGAAAAGAAGATATTCTTTTATTAACTAGTTATTTCTTGAAGAAGTTTTCTGAAGAAGCAAAAATCAAAGTTAAAGTTCTCAGCAAAGAAGTTGAAGAGTTATTTGAAAATTTAATCTGGCCTGGAAATGTTTTGCAGTTACAAAATGTTTGCCAGTCACTAACTTTATTATCCTCTGGTCAAGAGATTTCAATAAGTGATATTCCTAAAGACCTTTCTTTGCAGCGTAAAGGTCCAGAAATGAGTTGGAGCGACATGCTTGAATCATGGGCATCAAAAAAACTTCTTAAAGGTGATCATCATATTCTGAATAGCGCTACTCCGATATTTGAAGGAACTATGATTAAAGCAGCGCTGAAAGTGACAAAAGGTAAAAAAAGTGAAGCAGCTAAGCTATTGGGCTGGGGAAGAAATACTCTTGCTCGAAAGATTACTGAACTCGACCTTTAATTTACTAAAGGTAATTTTTCCGAAATCCAATTATTTATTCCGCCCTTTAAAACAAAAACACTAATTTCCTCTTTTTTTAGATCTGAAGCCATGCGAGATGAGTTTGTGCCGTTTTGACAAACCAATATTACTGGTTTGCCATCAGCTTTTGCTATTTCCTTCTTACAAACATCTAAATCAGGACCGACATGTCTTGCTTGACTAATTTTTCCTTCGTCGAATTCTTTTTGAGATCTAATATCAATAACAAGAGCATTTTTTTTATTGATCAAAACAACTCCTTTATGAGGTTCTAAATTTATTGCTTTCGAAATCTTGTCCAACAAGAAAAGGGCAAATAATGAAAAGATTAAAGGAATAACAATAAACCAATTGTCGATTAAAAATTCAATAAAATATGGCATAAGCGCGATATGATAAACGGAAAACTGATTTGACACTATGAATTCGGAAGAAAATTTTTCTCACTTGGTTCTTGTAAGGCATGGCCAAAGTGAGTGGAATGCAAAGAATCTCTTTACAGGTTGGAAAAATCCGGGTCTTACCGAAAAAGGCTTGGAAGAGGCAAAAATTACAGGAGAAAAAATAAAGGAAGAAAACATTATTTTTGATATCCACTTTACCTCGGAACTTAAAAGGGCTCAGTTAACAGGAGAAATAATTCTTTCTGAAATAGAACAAGAATCCTTAGAGACAGTAAAAAATATATCTTTAAATGAGAGAGACTACGGCGAATTGTCTGGGCTTAATAAAGATGAATCCAGAGAAAAATGGGGAGAGGAACAGATTCACATTTGGAGAAGATCTTTTGATCAGCCTCCACCAGGTGGAGAAAGTTTAAAAGATACTGCTGATAGAGTTATACCGTATTTTGAGAAAGTTATAGAGCCCGTTCTTAATGAAAAGAAGAATGTATTGATATGTGCTCATGGAAACTCTCTTAGAGCGCTTGTAATGCATATAGAAAAAATATCACCTGAAGAGATTGTTAAAATAGAAATAGCTACGGGTGAACCTATTTTTTACAAATTCCAGAATAAAGAATTTTTCAGAACTTAGAGTCTTACTTCAAAACCTTCAGTTTGTAGAGCTTGTTTAACTTTTTTAATCGAAATTTCCTCGTAATGAAAAATACTTGCTGCAAGTAAGGCGTCAGCTTTTCCAAGCTTTACAGCATCAACTAAATGCGAAAGTTCCCCAGCTCCACCAGATGCGATAACAGGAATCGATAAATTGTTTGAAAGCTTCATATATAGGTTGTTATCGAAACCGCTTTTAGTTCCATCTTTGTCCATAGAGGTCATGAGAATTTCCCCTGCACCTAAATCCTGACCTTTTTTTGCCCACTCAATAGCGTCTAATTCGGTTTTGTTTTTTCCGCCGTGAGTATAGACGTTCCAGATTTCCCCATCCTGCTTAGCATCTATAGCTAAAACAATACATTGCGCTCCATACTCTTTGGAAGCCTCTTCTATAAGATCAGGATTTAAAATAGCACTTGTATTAATAGAAACTTTATCAGCCCCTGATTTAAGAAGCATATCAATATCTTTAAGAGATTTTATTCCACCTCCAACAGTAAACGGGATGAAGACTTGTGAAGCTATTGATTTAACAGTCTCAATTGTGGTGGAACGTTCCTCAAAAGACGCGTCGATATCCAACATGCATATCTCATCAGCACCTTCAGCATCGTATCTTTTAGCAGCTTCTGCTGGATCTCCAGCGTCAACAATATCCTTAAAATTAATACCTTTAACTACTCTGCCCCCTCTGACATCTAAACAAGGGATAATTCGAACTGCTAAACTCATTTTTTAAAACATCTCTAAGGCTTCTTTGAAGTTTATTTTATTTTCATAAAGCGAAACACCGCAGATAGCCCCAATAACGTTGGGAATTTTTGAAAGATTTGTTAAATCATTTATATCTTTTACTCCTCCCGAAGCTATGACTGGAAAAGGAGATAATTTTGCAACTGCAGATGTTTCTTCTAAATTTGGTCCAGAAAGCATGCCGTCTTTATTGATGTCTGTATAAATAATTGATTTGATAGGCAGCTCTTTATAAGAACTGATTAAGTCTGAGGCTGATAATTTTGAAGCTTCTGTCCATGCTTCTGCAGCAAGAAAACCATTCATTGCGTCGATACCCAAAATAATCTTTTCTGGAAAGGTTATACAGGCTCTCGTGAACAATTCTTTATCCTTTATAGCAATGCTTCCTAAAATTACATTATCTACTCCAGATGAAAAGATTAAATCTAGAGTTTCCAGATCTCTTACTCCTCCTCCCAGCTGAAGATTTACATGTGGGAATTTTTCTTTAATCTCTAAAACGCATTGTAAGTTTTCAGGTTTACCCGACTTAGCACCATCTAAATCAACCAAATGAAGTCTTTTTGTTCCTTCTTTTATCCAATGAGCTGCTGCATCGACGGGTTTTTCAAAATAAACTTTAGTTGAGGACAAGTCACCTTTTTGCAAACGAACACATTTTCCACTTTGGATATCAATTGCAGGAATTGGCAACATTTAAATTTTCCAATTGATAAAATTTTCTAAAAATTTGAGACCTATCTCTCCACTTTTTTCCGGATGAAATTGAGTAGCAAAAATGTTTTCAGTGGCTAACGATGAAACAAACTCTTCCCCATAGTGTGTAGTGGTGATACTGGTTTCTGTGTTTGAAGCCACAAAAGAATGAACAAAATAAAAAAACTGTTTATCTTCTATTCCTGAAAATAATTCGTGTTTTTTTTCAATCTTCACATTATTCCAGCCCATGTGAGGTATTTTTAGATTTTCTTTATTTATGTCTTTTATTTTAGTGATGCTTCCATTAATTACACCTAAGCCTTTTTCTTTGCTTTCTTCGCTTGAATCAAAGAGGATTTGAAGGCCTAAACAAATGCCAAGAAAAGGTTTCGATTTAATTGCATCCGATAAAGGATTAATCATTTCCGTTTCATTTAATTTTTTTATGCAAGAACCCATAGAACCTTGCCCAGGAAAAACAAGCTTATCGATACTTTTAAATTTATCAGGAGTATCGACAATTGAAACTTTTGAACCAAGTGATTGAAGAGCTCTAGCTACTGAATGTATGTTGCTGGCTCCATAATCAACTACTCCAAGGTGCATTAATTTATAGCAACCCTTTAGTGGAAGGAAGAACATCTCCTTTAGAAGGATCTACCATACATGCGGTTTTGAGAGCTAAAGCAAATGCTTTGAATATAGTTTCAGCTTGGTGATGAGCGTTTTCACCTTTGAGGTTATCAATGTGAACAGTTGCAAGAGCTTTGTTAACAAAACCATGGAAAAATTCTTTTAACAAGCTCAAATCAAAATCGTTAATCGATTCTTTTGTAAAATTTACATTCCAACTTAGCCCTGGTCTTCCTGAGAAATCTACAACAACCCTTGATAAAGCCTCATCCAAAGGAGCATATGCAGAGCCAAATCTGAAAATACCTTTTTTATCACCTAGAGCATTATTGAATGCTTCTCCAAGACTAATGCCTACATCTTCTACTGTGTGGTGAGCATCCACCTCTAAGTCCCCTTTTGCATCTAAGTCGATATCAAATCCGCCATGTTTGGATAGCTGATCTATCATGTGAACAAAAAAAGGTAAATCTGCTTTTAGATTGCTTTCTCCTTTACCATCTAAAGCTAGAGAAAGTTTGATTTGAGTCTCTTTGGTATTTCTTTCTAATTCAGCTTTTCGCATCTTAATCCTCTTTCAAAAAGACATTATAGCGGACAGAAATCAGTAAAATAATAAACATGAATCAATTTTCAAAAAAAATTATTGATTGGCAAAAGAGTCAAGGAAGAAATAATCTTCCCTGGCAGAAAAAAAGTGCGTATAAGGTTTGGATTTCTGAAATTATGCTTCAACAGACTCAAGTTGAAACTGTAATCCCATACTACAAGGCATTCATAAAAACCTTTCCTCAAATAAAAACTTTGGCTGAAAGCTCTGAAGAACAGGTTATGAGTTTGTGGAGTGGCTTGGGCTATTACTCTAGAGCAAGAAATATTCATAAAACTGCAAAAATAATCCTGAATGAATACAAAGGAAAATTCCCTCAAGATTTTAAAAATTTAGTTGAACTGCCGGGTATCGGTCCCTCTACAGCAGGAGCAATACTTTCCCTTGCATTTGAGTTACCTGGAGTAATTTTAGATGGGAACGTAAAAAGAGTGATTGCTAGGTTTAAAGGCATTACTAATCCAATAGATAATAATGAGACTCAAAAAGAAGTGAAAAGTTTTGCTGAAGGATTTTTGCCAAAAGACTCATTTAGAGAATATTCTCAAGGAATAATGGATTTAGGTTCCTTGTTATGTAAGCCAAAAAATCCTATATGTAACAGTTGTCCCGTAAATAAAAATTGCCAGGCTTTAAGATTAGGCATTCAAGAAAAAATTCCATTAAAAAAAACTTCCAAACCGAAAAAAGAAAAAAAGATTGATTGGTTATTGATATCTTCGAAAAACAAAATTTTGCTAAAGCGAAATGATAACAAAGGCATCTGGAAAAATTTGTGGCTTTTTCCTGATAAAGATATTTTGAGTAAAGACAATATCTCTTTACTTGAGAAAAAAGAGTCTCTCCCTGAAATTATTCATAATTTATCTCATCGAAAACTAAATATCTCAACGGTCAAATACCAAATAAAAAACAAAGACAGATTAAAGATAGATAGATCCAGCTCAGTTTGGGTTAGCAAAGCAGATTCAGTTAAAATGGGAATGCCCAAACCTATTAAAGAGATAATAGAAAATTATTTATGAAAACTGTTTTTTGTAGAAAATATCAAAAGGATTTGCCTAAGATGGATAGAGCTCCTTTTCCAGGAGAAAAAGGAGAAGAAATTTTTTCAAGCGTTTCCAAGCAAGCTTGGATGGAATGGCTTAAACAGCAGACGATGCTTGTGAATGAAAAGCAATTAGATTTATCAAAAAAAGAGTCCAGAGATTATCTCAGTCAGCAACTCGAAAACTTTTTGAATAATGAATCTTTTGATAAAGCTGAAGGATTTGTCCCTTTAGATAAATAACTTTATTAGCTTGCTAAATATCTATAGAATTTGATTTTCTTTTTGCCCAGATAGCTCAGTCGGTAGAGCAAAGGACTGAAAATCCTTGTGTCGGTGGTTCGATTCCACCTCTGGGCACCATCAAAAAAAATACTTTATGCTTTTGCCTTGAGCAAATAAAAAGTAATTCCTGCAGCAATAAATTCAAAAATCATAAAGAACACAAAGATCGTATCTGGCATTCCATCTAGAATTAAACTGAGTGCTCTTCCAAGGCCAATCCCAAGCATAAAGACAAACATGCACCATAAAGCGGGAACCATTAGACTTTTGTTAAAAGCTCCAGAAATCCATAACAGCACACAACCGATATATAGGCCCATTACGGCTCTAAAGATATTGGACAAATTATTATCTGCAACTTCAATTCCATAAAGAATTGGTAGAAACTCTTTTGGATTTAATCCGTATCCCAAAGCAGCTGGAAATACTCCGATAGAAATGAATAATAAAAAATAGGATTCTTTGGTCATGATTACCTTCTTAAATTTGATTTTTAAAATTACTATAATTTTCTAATTAATGATAAAACTTTTCTGCAATGTATGCGCGTCCTTGTGTAATATTTGTCCATGTCTGAAAAATTACTTTTAGAAGGTTTAAAGGTTATTGATGCGGGAAGTTTTATTGCAGGACCGGTATCAACCACAATCCTTTCTGATTTCGGTGCAGAAGTTATCAAGATCGAACCGCCAAAAATAGGAGATAGCTTAAGACATTTAATTGCTCGAACAAAAAGAGTAAATCCAGTTTCCGATAAGGACTATTGTTGGCATTTAACCTCAAGAAATAAAAAAAGCTTGGCCTTAAATCTAGGCGACCCAAAAGGACAAAAGATTTTGCAAGAACTGGTAAAGGTTTCTGATGTATTTGTAACCAATATGCCTAAAAGGATAAGAGATAAATTGAAAATTAATGCCTCAGACTTACTGCCTTTGAACGAGAGACTTATCTACGGATCTTTGACAGGCTATGGTGAAGAAGGTCCAGACTCACATAGAACAGCCTTTGATACAATGGCTTGGTGGGCAAGAAGTGGTTTGATGGATATTGTAAGGCCATCAGATAATTCAACTCCAGGCATGCCTCCCATAGGCATGGGAGATCAACCTACTGGAGTATCTTTATTTGCAAGCATCATGACAGCTCTTTATAGAAGAGAGAAAACAGGCAAAGGTGGAGAAGTAAATACTTCTTTAATGGCCAATGGTGCCTGGTCTAATGGATCTTTCATTCAAGCAGCACTTTTTGACGCCAATTTTCCAGAAAGACAGACTGAAGTTACTCCTCACCCTTTTGGTGGACGTTATGAAACTAAAGATAGCAGATATCTTTTGTTAGCAATCATTGATGCAGCTAAAGAATGGCCAAAATTATTGAAAGCTCTCGATATAGAATATTTAAATGCTGATGAAAGATTTTCAACCTTTCAAAAAATGAACGAAAATCATCAAGAGCTTTATAAGGAACTTGAAAAAATTTTTAAGCAATATGAGTTGAATGAAATAGTTGAAAAACTAAGATTCTCTGAAGTTACCTTTGGAATTCTTAGTAAATCTATAGATCATAAAAAAGACGAACAATTTTTAAAAAGTGAGGTATTGGTTAACTTTTCAAAAGACAGTTTTGAAACAGAAAACTTAACAGTCAATAGTCCGGTATTTCTTAAAAATGAGCCTAAAAAAACCCCCTCCAGAGGTCCTGCCTTAGGAGAGCATTCCAAAGAAATTCTGTCTGACATTGGCATAGATTCAAATGAACTTGATAAGCTCAAAGAAGATGGGGTTATAGATTTTTAAAAAGTAGAGAAAGATACTTTAAAAAACTAGAATATAATATTCAAAACAGGGGAAATCATGAGAACAATAGAAAATCTATTAGAGGGTTTAATCTATGCCAGCAGATGGCTTTTAGCACCCATTTATATGATTTTGTGTCTTTGCTTGGCACTGATCGCCATAACTACAATTCAACACTTCATTCAATATGCTCCGGGTTTAATGAGCATGAAGTTAAAAGAAGTACTTTTGTTTGTTCTGCAAGTGGTAGACCTTGCTTTGATCGCTAACCTTGTTGTGATGATTATTTTTTCCGGCTACGAAAATTTTATATCTAAAATTGATGTAGCAAAGGATGATCGAGATAGACCGGATTGGATGGGCTCGGTAGATTTTAGCGATTTAAAAATAAAACTGGTCGCCTCAATCTTGGCTATATCAGGCATTGGACTGCTTGAAACCTTTCTTAAAATAGCTGGTTCAGGCGATCTTGCAGTGAGCGAAGTTGAGATTAAGTGGATGGTTATCATTCACATCATTTTCATAATCTCGGGATTGCTTTTAGCAATGATGGATTATGTAGCCCATCGAAGCAGCAAACATTAGATATTCAAAAATATCTTTTTGCTAAAAGCCAAAATAAGAAAGGTATTATTGCAATACCTAAAAATGCTATTGAGGCTGATTGACTGGTAAGGGCTGCTGTACCTATGAAGGAGTAAACTACTGCAATCAATAAATTACTCACAATCATTACAGTTAAAAAAGTACTCCATTTCATACCAGCTAAACCAGCAGCTACAGTAGAAATTTCCGCTAGAGCTGGAGCAGGTCTTGCAATCAATAAAATACTAACGCCAAATTGTTTTGCCGCCTCTTCTGATCTTGCTAAATCTTCTTGGCTGAGTATTTTTTTTGCTAAGGGTTTGGCAGCATACTTTCCTATCGCAAAGCCAATTATCGAACCCAAAGTAAGTCCTATCCATATAACAGGAATAGATAAATAAAATCCCAAAATGGCTCCAGCAAAAGTATTGGTAACCCCGTTTGGAATTGGTAAAAAAACATCTGCTGCTAACGCAAAGATAACCAGAATAGAGTTTAAAAATTGGTTGTTACCACTCCATTCAATAAACTCATTTGTTAAGTCTGCCATAGATGATTCAAGTAACGACAAAGGCAGAATTATGGATGTTAAAACAATTATGATTAAACCTAGGAACTTTAAGAGAGTATAGATATTCATTACTTTTTACATTTTATACGTTTGTCCAATAGGAAAAAATTTTATTCAAGATTTTTGCGAATGTTAAGATATGACAGTTATACTGTCATTTCTTATGTTTAAAAATATATTTTATTTTTTATTTTTATTTGCGTTTTTTTCCTCTTGTTCTGAATTTGAGATGAAAACAGAAAAAGATTTAGCTCTAGAAAAATTCGGAGATATTCCTATCGAATACAAGCCTAGTCCCAATCCAGATAAAAATGCTTATTTTGGTGACTTACATGTTCATACAGAGAATTCTTTTGATGCTTATACCTTTGGCACTACTGCTTCTCCTACTGATGCTTATAAATACGCTAAAGGTGAAGCAATAAAACATCCTACTGGTTATCACATTCAGTTATCAAGGCCTTTGGATTTTTATGCAGTTACCGATCATGGAGTTTTTCTCGGTGTGGTTAAAGAAGCTGCTGATCCAGATAGTGAAATAGGACAATATGAAATTACTAAGCCTCTACATAATTTGAATGAAAATGTAAGTAATAGTTTTTTCTCCATTATTAGAAGAGGAGGAACGTTTAGACCATTTGCCCAAGAATTAGCAAATAGCATTCAAGATGGAACTGTAGATATGAAGATTTTACAGAAAGTTATGAATGATACTTGGCTCAAAACGATTGAAGCTGCAGATCAAGCCTATGTTCCAGGTACTTTCACAACCTTTGCTGCCTATGAGTATTCTTCATCGGTTGAGATTTATGATACTTATTTGCACAGAAATGTAATTTTTAGAGACACAAAAAGCCTACCTAAAAGAATTTTTACACGCGCCGACAGTTTAAATCCGGAAGACCTTTGGAAATGGATGGATGGTCTTAGACAAAAAGGTATAGAAAGCTTGGCAATTCCGCACAATTCGAATATTTCAGGAGGTGCTGCTTTTAAAATGACTTACTATGACGGCAAACCCATAGATGAAGCATATGCCCTGCAAAGAACAAGAAATGAGCCCTTAGTTGAAGTTACTCAAGCAAAGGGCTCCTCCGAAACGCATCCTTTACTATCGAAAAATGATGAATGGGCAGCATTCGAAATACCGGTAGAAAAGCAAGCTAAAGTTTTAGAAAATGCGAAAGGAAGTTATGTCCGAAACGCTTACTTAAGAGGTCTGACTTTAGCTGAACAAGGCATTACAAATCCCTACAAATTTGGCCTCATAGGGGCAAGTGACACTCATGTTGCTGGAGGTTCTTACAGTGAAGAAACTTTCTTTTCAAAAATTGGTCTATTGGATGGAACTCCAGAGCTTAGAGGTTCAGTTCCTTTTAATTGGGCTTTAGCTAAAGCTGCAAAAATCTTTAGACCAAAATCTTTTGCTGAGATTAATGGTAAAGACTATATGGCAGTTACAGACAGGCTGATAGGCTTTTCAGCCTCTGGCCTTACTGGAGTTTGGGCGAAAGAAAATACTCGTGAGGATATTTATGATGCCTTTAGAAGAAAAGAAACCTTCGCTACCAGCGGTCCAAGAATAAAGGTACGCTTTTTTTCAGGGTATGATTTTGAAGATACTAAAATTAATGACTTAGATCTTGTTAAAAAAGCCTATGAGGATAATTTATCTATGGGTTCCACCATTAATATAGAAAAAGAGAGGGAACCGAAATTTTTGGTATGGGCTTCTGCAGACCCATTAGGTGCGCCGCTTCAAAGAATTCAAATTATCAAAGGTTGGTTAGAAAATGGAAAACATCAAGAAAAAGTATATGACGTTGTATGTTCAGATGGATTAGTTGTCAATTCATCCACACATCGTTGTCCTGATAATGGAGCTAAAGTTGATATTGAAAATTGTTCTGTAATTAAAAATTCGGGAGCCTCAGAGTTGAAGACTTTTTGGTTAGATCCTGATTTCTTGATGGATCAAAAAGCTTTTTATTACGCAAGGGTTTTAGAGAATCCGGTTTGTCGATGGTCAACTTGGGACTCGATTAGAGAAGGCGTCGAGCCAAGGTCTGATATTCCAGCAACTATACAAGAAAGAGCCTGGACTTCACCAATTTGGTTTGAGCCTGTTAAATCTTGAAATATTTATTTCTCTGTTAGAAAATTCTTTCATCTGATATGAAATCTATTTTCTCAAAATTTAAAAATTCTTTGCTAATAGGAGCCTACAAAATCCTGGTAATTTTTGAAAAATTAACTAATAAGGGAATAGCCTTAGACTTCATTTCGAAAGATTACATAGACGATCCTTATAAGACTTACAACTTGATGAGATCTCACAAACCTATTTTGTTTTCTCAAACAACAAGATTGCATTGGGTTACAAAGATGGAGTTCGCGCAGGAAATGTTAAGAGATAAAAGATTTAGTGTTGATGATCGTAAATATCCAATAGCTGAAAAGAGGAGAAAAGAATTTAA
Organism: SAR86 cluster bacterium AG-422-E19; assembly: GCA_003213595.1. Taxonomy (GTDB): domain Bacteria; phylum Pseudomonadota; class Gammaproteobacteria; order Magnimaribacterales; family AG-339-G14; genus MEDG-81. Next base: position 105,545 of record QCMR01000001.1, read on the forward strand.
AAAAGCTGGTAGAGAAATCATGTTAGAACAGTTCGAGAATCCTAGTATGTTAAAACTTGATCCTCCTGATCACTCACGAATAAGAAAATTGGTGCAATATGGTTTTACTAATAGATACATAACATCCCTTGAACCAGAAATAAAAAAAATAGTAGAAGATTGTCTCAGTAAGGTTCATAACCAAGATTCTTTTGATTTGATTGAAGACTTAGCAAAGCCACTTCCAGCAATTGTGATTGCTAAAATGATGGGATTACCAAATGAAGACTTGGATCAATTTCAAGCTTGGTCTGAAGATTTATTAGTTGGTGTTGGAGGAATTGGTACCTCAAGAGAGGATATTAAAAAATCAGGAGATGCTTATGAAGCATTAATAAATTATTTTGAAAGAACCATTCTTAGTAGAAAAAATTTTCCTGGGGACGACTTTATTGGCAAACTAATCCAAGCAGAAGAAGCGGGAGATAAATTAAACATCAAGGAAATGTATGGTACCTGTTTGCTTCTCTTAATCGCCGGACATGAGACTACTACGCGCTTAATTGGTAATGGTATGTTCACGCTTTTTAATCATCCTGAGAATATAACTCACTTGAGAAATGATTTTTCTTTGATACCCAATGCCATAGAGGAAATGCTTAGATACGAACCTCCTGTACATGCAACTGTCAGATTCGCTGAAAGTGATATGGTCTACAACAATAAATCCTACAAAAGGGGAACCCCTTTTGCGGTAAGTATTGCAGGTGCGAACAGAGATCCTGAAGCAAATGATAACCCCAATGAATTTAATATTTTTAGAGAAGATATCAATCACATCTCTTTTGGCTATGGACCGCACATGTGTATTGGTGCGAGCCTCGCTAGAATTGAATCCAGAATTGCTTTTGAAGCTTTATTTGAAAGATTTAGTAATCTTCATCTTTTGGATAAAAATCCCAAGTGGGGAAAAAATCTTATTTTTCGAGGCTTTGACAACCTTCAAATAAAAATCAATTAAAAAAGGCGTTCTAAGAAGAACGCCTTTTTTTAAAGAGTCTGATTAGAATCTATGAATAACTTCTAATCCAGCTCTAATACCAGGATAGTATTTAACTCTCGCTCCTCCTCCTTGGCTTTGAGGATAGATTAAAGAGAAAGCTAGGTCGTCTTTTTCATCTAAACAATTGGTACAAAACCCTCTAAGAGTGGTTCCATTATTAAATTCAATTGCAGTTGAAAAGTTCAATCTTTCAATCGTGTCATTAAGAGTTAATCCTTCTACACGCTCATCACCTAAAGCAATATCAGATTTGTAAGAATAGCTCGCACTAATAACTACGTCACCAATACTGGTAGGTTCTATATGATCAAAAGAAAAGATCATTGCTTGTTCTGGGGTCCAAGGCATTTTGCCTCCAGCTCTTTGGTAAGCACCTGCAGCTGTAGCGCTACAAGAAGTAAAGGATCCATGAACTTCTGTCCAATCTCTTGAGTCATCACAATAATCGTCATATTGAGCGTCTATATAAGCATAATTAAAATTAAGAGTTGTACCTTGAGAAACTCTTGCAGTTAGATTTAAGTCCAATCCATTAATGGTGGAAGCACCTGCATTTTGTTTAATACCTAAAGGCAAACCCTGAACAACTTTTACTTTGATAAGTTGTTTATCAGTCCAATCGTAAGTATAAGCTGCAGCGCTTAAACGAAGGGAATCAGATAGAAAAGTACCTTTATAACCAATTTCATACATTTCAAGCTCTTCAGGATCGAATCCTTGTTCTACCAAATCTCTAAAGTAATTAGCAAATTGCCAACCACCGCCTTTGTAACCCGTAGCTACTGTGAACCAGAGCATACTGTTATCGTTTGGTTTGTAATCAATAGTCATTTTAGGATCTGTTGAAGACCAACTTGCTTTTTTGTTGACTTCAAATACATTTGCTGACGAAGCAATTGGTGCAATACCTATACCTTGCAATTCAACAACTTTTGCAAAAGCAGCACGATAATCGGCGTCTCCAGCCACGCTATCATCATCTATGGCAGCTAGTTCTGCTACTTGTAGAACAGATGCAGCTGGTAAAGCTGCAATGGCACCATCAACAACAGCTTTGTGTTTGGCAAATGTTACAGGTGTATACCATGTACCTGGTTGAGCTTGGTTAAAACCATTAGCAGGATCTGTATTATCTGGGGCAATTAACTGAGAAGGTACACCTACTGAATTTGAACCAGTAATATATGTCATTCCTTTCACATCGTAACTGTATCTTGCTCCTAAAGTGATGTTCCATTGGTCGGCCATAGGGATTGTCACCTGACCGAAGGCAGCAGAAGATTTGTTATTGATCCTTAAATCAAGATCAGCTGTACCCCAATTATCATAGTCCTGAGCAGTTGCTGTAGACCAAGTTTTGTATAACAAAGATTTTGTGGTACTTGGTCCAGTGTATGCGCCAGCTTTGAAGAGAGCAACGTTAGTTAAAGAACCTGCTTGAAATAATCCACCATCTGCAACCGCGACAGCAGCAGCAGCGCCCTGATTAAACAAACCTTCAGGCCCTGTTTTAAATCCATCAAATCTATCACCATAATCCAGGAAAGAATAAAAGCCTGCAACCCATTGGATTTCGTCTTCTGGCTTGGAATTCCATCTCAATTCAAAACTAGATTGATTGGTTTTTTGAAAAGAAGATTGAGTAAATGATTTAGCTGCAGTAGCATCGAAATCTCTTCGTTCTTCCCCTTGGTTTTGATTTGTGGCAGCAAGAAGGGTTAGGTCATAATCGTCTCTGAAGAATTTAATTTTCGCTGAAATCAAGTTGTCCTCGTTGACCGCAAAAGTATCTAGGTCACTGGCCGAAGAATATTTATCTGCTCTAAAAGACGCAAGAGCTGCTGCATCAGTAGCATAAGCTTGAGCACCAGCTAAGTTTGTTTGGAAAATATCTATACCTAACGCAACCATTCCTGGACTTGCTTTGATCAAGTTGTATTGAGCGGCATTACAAGATGTAACAGCATCCTCACAAACAACCGGTTCTGCTATAAGCTCACCTACATCTGATTTTGAATAATCTGCAGTAAGAGACCATTCGTAATCATTACCTTCACCAAATAGTGAAAATCTTAAATTTTCATTTTTTGGACCATCGTCATCACCACGTGTAGTTTCTGTGTGAGGCCCTTCAACATCTTGATAACCAAGAATCATTCTTCCGAAGAGATTATTTCCCAGCTCTCCAGAAACCATATAACTTAAAGATTCGTATCCTGAATCTCCTATTCCAGCTTTAAGCTTTTGTTCAAATTCACTTGTGGGTTTTTTGTAATAGATACTAATAGCTCCACCTAAAGCATTTCTACCATATAAAGTTCCTTGGGGACCTTTTAAAATCTCAACCCTCTCAATATCAACTAAACCTGTCATGACAGATTGAGCTCTAGACATAAAAACTTCGTCTACAAAAAGCGCGTTGGAACTTTCAGATCCTACATCGAAAGCAGTTGAACCGATTCCTCTGAGCCAAATGTTTGCTCTTCCAACGTCTTCTCCGGACATCAGCATGTCAGGAACCATTCGAGTAAGATCATTAGTATCTCTTACTCCAGCATCTTCAAGCATATCTCCTGAGAAAGCTTGCAAAGCAGAAGGTACGTCTAATAAATTTTGTTCTCTTTTTTGAGAAGTAACTACCATTTCTTCTAAAGCAACTTGAGTTAAAGAAATAGTAGAGGTTAAGAATAACGATAAAGTAATCGTATATTTCAAAAAGGATTTAATCATTTTTTTCCCCCGTAATTAAAAAGCGTTTTGATGCCGCTGTAAAAAAAAGATTCTATCAAAAAGGAAAATGATTTGTGCACTAAAATAGTGCTGGGTAGCATACGAAGTATTTGCTGTCAAAATGGTTAAGAACATCACTAGTCTTTCCCCGAGAAACTAAATATGATTATATTAATTCCCAATATGGAGAAAGTGTTATGCAACTAAGATATTTCAATCAACCCCATTTCGAAAATGGTTCTTTAAAACTAATATCACAAGTTTTAAAAGAACACGGAATTAAAAATCCATTGATTTGTACCGACCCAGGATTGGTAGCTATTGGGATGACGGATAAAATCAGAAATCTTCTTTCAAATGAACTTTCGCCAACCTTTTATACAGAAACCCCTGCAAATCCTACTGAACAAGCTGTAAATGACGCTTTGGAACTCTATAAACAAAATAAATGTGATGGTGTAGTTGGGTTTGGAGGAGGCTCAAGTATGGATCTTGCCAAGACAGTTGCATTAATGGCAAATCATCAGGGTAATGTCGTAGATTATTCAGTTAATGAAGGTGGTACTGGAAAAATTACAGAAACAGTTCCAACGATTGCAATTCCTACCACCTCAGGAACAGGGAGTGAGGTCTCTCTTGGAGCGGTCATAATTATGAATGATGGAAGAAAGTTAATTTTAGCAAGCGATCATTTAGTACCAAATGCAGCCATTTGTGACCCCGAATTAACTTTGGGTCTTCCTCCAGTGCTTACAGCTGGCGCAGGAATGGATGCTTTAACGCATTGTATCGAAGCTGTTTTATCTCCTTTGGATGACCCGCCAGCTGAGGCAATTGGCTTAGACGGTGTAGAAAGGATTATAAGAAAGGAAAGTCTTGTCAGGGCTTGCGAAGATGGCCAAGACAAAGACGCTAGATGGAATATGATGATGGCATCTACCGAAGGAGCAATGGCTTTTTCAAAAGGCTTGGGTGCAGTGCATTCAATGAGTCATGCAGTTGGAGCTGATCAAGAACTTAGATTGCATCATGGCACATTGAATGGTGTGATTTTGCCAACGATCTTGAGATTTAATAAAGATCATGTTGGAGATAAATATGCGAGGATTTCTAGAGCAATGGGTAAGGATGAATCAACCGATTTAGCAGACGAAATTGAAAAATTAAATGAAAAAATTGGTCTTCCAAATGGATTAGCTGCAATGGGAGTCACAGAAGATATGATTCCTGCTTTAGTAGCACACTCAATGACTGATCCTAGTAATATGACAACACCGAGATTGCCTTCTCAAGAAGAATGGGAAAAACTATTTTTGGAGGCAATGTAATTTAAAAAGGATTTGAATATGGAAAAAGTTTGTTTAGTAATTGGAGCAGGAGCCGGTATTGGCGGAACAGTAGCTAAAAGATTTGCTAAGGAAGGATACCATGCCTATTTAGCTCGAAGAACCGATGAAGATGGTCTTAATAAACTAATCAAAGATATTACTGATTCTGGGGGACAAGCATCGGGTTCTTTGCTCAACGTAATTGAGGAAAATTCTATTGAGGATTTAGTAAATAAAATCGAATCTGAAATTGGTCCTATTGATACAGTTATTTACAACATCGGAGCTCAAATAGGAGATCGTGCTTTAGCCGAAACAAGTTATAAAGCATTTGAGATGGGTTGGCGCATGGCAACGTTTGGCTTGTTTAGACTTGCTCAGGTTTTGACTCCTAAAATGAAAGAAAGGCAGACAGGTAATATCATTGTGACTTCTGCTACTTCGGCAGTTAGGGGTAATAAAGGCCAACACTCCCATGCAGCTGCAATGGGGGGGAGAAGGATGTTATGCCAGTCTTTGAATGCCGAGTTTGCGAAAGATGGAATTCATGTTGCTCATGTCATTATTGATGGAGCGGTAGATGCACCAGATACTCTGGGAAAAATGTTAGGTTCTGAATTGTTTGAAAAATTTAAAGAACAAAAAGGTGATGACGGTATGATCTTGCCTGAGAATGTAGCTGATACCTACCTTTTTCTAGCACAACAAACTAAATCAACCTGGACACATGAAATAGACATAAGGGCTTTTTCAGACCAAGCTTGGTGGAATCATTAATTTTTATTGGAGAATTTCATGAGATATCTTTCATTACTTTTACTAATTACCTCCACATCTATTTTTAGCATGCATCATGAAAAACTTGATGTCATAGTTTTTGCAATTGATTTGGAAATTATTGACGGGCAGAAAAATAGTGCTAGGAACTTTGTTTCAAGAATCACTGACAATGTAAACAATAAAGAGCCTCAAACTCTAGTTTATCAATACCATTTTTCAAAAGAAGAAAATAAAGTCTTTCTTTTAGAAATTTATCCAAATAACGAAGCTGCCCTTATTCATATGAACAACTTTCTAGGAAGCAAATGGGAAGCAGAGTTTGTTAGAAACTTTTTAATAAGCAATTTCCAAGTTCTTGGAAATGCAAATTCTAAACTTAAAAAATCTTTAGAGCCATTTACTAAAGATTTCCGAAGTAACCTAATAGGTTTCGATAGAGTTGCAGAACAACTTGGAGTAGAAATTTCTAAGATAAAATAATTTTTCTTAACTCACAAAGTTATTTAGACGCTCAAAAGCGTTAATAAAATCCTCTTTAAACTCTTGTACAACATCACTAGCAGAGATGCTTTGGTTCATAAGACCAACGCCCTGTCCTACCCAATAAGTTGCAAGATCTTTTGCTCCTTCATGGCCTCCAGCAGCTAGTTTATTTACCTTTTGTAAAGCTGGCTCAGCGACCATTGGTTGTAATGGCATTGGTAAGGGCTCTGGAGCACTGTCTGCTTCCCATGCCTGAGTCCATGGAGTGACTAACTGTCTAGAGTGTTTACCAGTTCTACTTCTTGACCTAACCGTCTGACTAGAATTTGCTGCAACCATTTTTTCTTTTATCACAGGCTCTACTTCTGACTCAATTGTAGTTAACCAGACTGAGCCACACCAAGCCCCTGAGGCACCCATCGCCATAGCTGCCGCCATTTGCTTACCAGTTACAATACCGCCAGCTGCTAAGATAGGAACATCGCCATAAGGCTGAATAGCTTGGTGAACTTCTGGAATTAAAACCATAGTGGAGACACTTCCACAGTGCCCTCCTGCTTCAGTTCCGGAAACAACTAAAATATCAACTCCGGCTTTAACTTGGTTGATTGCATGTTCTGCAGTTCCTAATAATGCAGCAACTTTACAGTCGTTATCTTTACCCATTTGGATCATCCAGTCTGGAGGAACGCCAAGTGCATTGGCAATGATTTTTATTGGGTGTTTAAAAGCAACATCCAGAAGAGCCTTTGCTCCGTCGGATTGTGTGTTTTGAGCAAAACTAGAACCGCCGGAGTCTATTTCTCTTAATTCAGGAGCTTCAATACCATGATTTTCCAAAACATCAGTTCTGAAATCTGCATATTCTTGAGGAATCATTTTTACTAATTTATCGGCATCAAATTTTTCATCTTTACCAACCATTTTGTTCGGAATTAATACGTCTACTCCATATGGTTTTCCATCAATGTGGTCATCGATCCATTTCAGCTCTTTTTCCAATTGTTCTGGAGACATACCGACTGCACCTAAAACTCCACATCCTCCTGCTTTGGAAACTGCTACAACAACATCCCTACAGTGTGTAAATGCTACAAGTGGAAACTCTATGTCTAACATTTCACAAATTCTTGAATTCATCATTTCTATACCTCTTAATTTCTATTGATTAATATCTTCTAATTTTCAATTCAAATCAAGAATTTTGTATTAAAATTTATTGATGCCAAATAAGACTACTATCCCAGCCTCTTTCATTGTCATATTGCTATCTACTCTAATAGCTTTTGCTGCCAATCAAGGAAGTGTTTCTATATCAAACATCCCACTCTTTGGATTTGTAGTGTTTCTGATTTTTGTAATTCAATGGCTTGTTTTTATCCCATCTTTTATTAATAGGACAGAACATTTTTTTGACTTAACAGGATCGCTAACTTTTATGTCGGCTTCTCTTTTTACCCTTATGGCAATCCCGGAAATTTATTTAAGGGACATCGTAATCACGTTGTTAGTCGTTGTCTGGGCTACCAGACTTGGCTCTTTTTTGTTTTTTCGAGTAAGAAAAGATGGAGGCGATGGAAGATTTGACATCATGAAAACTAAATTTTGGTGGTTTTTAATGACGTGGAATATTCAAGGAATGTGGGTATTTTTGTCTTTGGCAGCTGGACTCGCTGCGATGACTTCGCAAAATAAGATTGAGGCAGACATCTTTTTAGTCTTGGGTGCTTTGATTTGGATTTTGGGTTTCTCCATAGAAGTAATCGCAGATAATCAAAAATCTAAATTTAGATCAAATCCAGAAAATAAAGACAAATTTATTACAACTGGAATTTGGTCCTGGTCTAGACATCCAAATTATTTTGGTGAAATTCTTTTGTGGATCGGGATTACAATAATCGCTTTACCAGTTCTTCAGGGCTGGCAATTTATTACGCTCATCTCTCCTATCTTTATAATAATCCTTTTGACTCAAATAAGCGGAGTTAGGTTACTTGAGTTAAGAGGTAGAAAAAAATGGGGAGAAGATGAAGAATATAAAAACTACATAAGAAATACTTCGGTTTTAATTCCCTTGCCGCCTAAAAAATAATGATAGGAAAACTAACCTTTAGGCATTCATCAAATTTGATAACTCAATCCTGCTGCTTCTACTCCCGCTATCGCACAAATCTCATCACGATCGGGTAAATCTCCTGAGACGCCAACTGAGCCTATTACATCATCTCCTTTCTTAATCATTATCCCTCCAGGAGATGGTGCTATTTTATTTCCAGATATAGCTCTGGCCGCATTAAAAAAATGAGTTTGTTCAGGTTGAGCGCCGTAAAGATCTCTTATCGCTCTGCTAGAAAAGCCAATTCCAACACAGCCCCAGGCTTTGGCAAATGCTATGTCCGGCCTTATAAGAGCTGAATTATCTTCCATTGCTGAACTTACTAATACTCCTCGAGTATCAAGAACTGCAATTGTTACAGGATTCATATTCTCTTCTCTGGCTTTTTTTAAGCAACCTTCAATTATTTTTTGTGCATCTTTAAGGGTAATCATATTTATCTCCTAAATTAAAAAAATTATGTTATTTCTCTTCAAACTTATAAGACTTAGATCTTTTAAAGGCTTCTCTTTCAAAAAGCATCTCCGTGTATCTTTTAATATTAGGTTTGAATGCTTGCTCTATTCCAAGTGATTCAGCAACAACAAAAGCATAGCTCACACAAATATCTGCAATCGTAAAACGATTTGAACATAAGTATTCTCTGTCATTTAAAGTTGTCTCTAACAATTTACATCTTGAAACAAACCATCTGCTGTAACCTTCTACAGCAGCATCTGCAACACCAGGCTCTTGAAGTTTGTATCTAAGAACAACCGTCTGAGGGAAGGTTAAAGTTGCATCAGAGTGGAAAAGCCAATTTAAATAAGCTGGATAGTCAGGCTCATCAGGCATAACTCTTAAATCAGTCGGTCCATATTTCTCAACTAAATATTGAGACATCGCAACAGATTCGGTCATTTTCACATCTCCGTCTATCAAATAAGGAATTGTTCCTAACATGTTGATATCCAAATACTCTTTCATGAACATCCTCGGCGGAAAAGGCATCATTTCGAGCTCATAATCTATGCCCATTTCCTCTGCGGTCCAAATTGGTCTCATTGCTCTTGAAGCTTCGGTTCCCCAAATCTTAATCATTTTCTTTTCTCCCAATATGATTTAGCCTTATATACTAAACTTTTAAATAATATTTATTATAGGAGAAATCATGATAGGAGTACTTGTTAAATTAAACATTAAAGAAGGCAGCGAAAAAGACTTTGAAGAAAATATGCTCAAGCTTGTTGAGGCAACGAATGCAAATGAACCTGGAGTCTTTTACTATGGTTTATTGAAAACAGATAATCCTCAAACCTATCAAATGATAGAGATCTACAAAGATGCTGAAAGTCATGCGCATCATTCTCAAACTGAACACTTTAAAACACTGGGTGGAGCACTTGCGCCATTTCTTGCTGGCGCTCCAGAGATCACTGTTCATGAGGAAATAAAATAGCTCTTAAAGAAAACTATTTAAAAGCGGTCTCAAACCAAGAAATTTCTTTAGATGATGCTCAACTCAAATTAGCTGAGCGTCTGGATATTTCTCTTCAAGAAATCAATAAGAAAAAAAGTATTCTGCAGTTTTTTTCTAAGCCAGACCCTCAAAGAATTTATATTCATGGGGATGTCGGACGTGGAAAGACGTTTCTCATGGATATGTTGTTTGAGGAAATCAATCATGAAAAAAAAATTAGACTTCACTTTCACCGTTTCATGCAAAATCTTCATGAAAGTCTAAAGCAATATGAAGGAACAGATCCTTTAAAAAAAATTGTTAAAGATTTATCAAAAAAATATGAATGTCTTTGCTTTGATGAGTTCTATGTTGAAGATATTGCAGATGCCATGTTGCTTGGCAAATTTATGACCGAGCTTTTCAAATCTGATTTATCTTTTTTTGCAACTTCAAATATAGCGCCAATAAATCTTTATGAAGGGGGTTTGCAGAGGAAGCTATTCATCCCAGCAATAAGAGCTATTGAAGCTGCTTGCGAAATCTATCATCTAAATTCTGATGTTGATTTTAGATTAAGAGCCTTAGAAAAAAGTGGAAGTTACTTTTATCCATCTGATAAAAATATTGAAATCATTGAAAAGATTTTTAAAGAAATTACCCAGAACAAAAAAAACAAAGAAACTTTCATAACCATAAACAATCGAAAAATAGATATCCTAGCCTTTTGCAAAGGAGTCTTATGGGTTAATTTTTTCCAAATCTGTTCTTCTCCTAGAAGTGCTGCAGATTACATAGAAATATCAAAAGAGTTTCATACTGTTATTCTATCCGATGTGCCCATCATCAATTCAGATGACGAAGCAAGACGTTTCATTTCTTTTATAGATGAATGTTATGACAGAAAAGTAAAATTAATCATCTCAGCAGCTGAACTACCCGAAAAAATTTATGTCAAATCTAGGCTTGAAGAAAAATTTAAAAGAACTATCAGCAGATTAACTGAGATGCAGTCTAAAGATTACCTTTCTCAAGCACACTTGGCTTGAAAATATATGGATAGACTCCATATAAAAGGTATAAATGTTAAGATAATAAAATGAAAGATATAGTAGAAACTAATTTCGCAATCGGCCAAGTAGTAAGACATAAACATCTCGATTTTAGAGGTGTAATATTCGATGTTGATCCTGAATTCAATAACACTGAAGAGTGGTACCAAAGCATACCTGCTCAAATAAGGCCAAAAAAAGATCAACCTTTCTATCATGTCTATGCAGAAAATGAGGAAGTCTTTTACACTGCCTATGTTTCTCAACAGAATTTATTAGCTGACAATTCTTTAGAGCCTGTAGCTCATCCAGACGTTCATGAGAACTTTGGTCCATTTGATGGGAAAAAATACGAGATTTTAGAAGTTACTAGGAACTAGCTTTCTTCGGCTAGTAATACGCAAATACAAAATAAATCCATAGCATCCGATAACTCATCAAGTTCTATTTGAGTCGGAGCGATCCTAATATTCTTATTTTCCAAGTCTTTGCCATAAGGAAAGGTTGCTCCCAAGGGAGTAAGTTTTAAACCTGCTTCCTCACAAAGCTTATGAATTTTGGAAGCATTTCCATTTAAAGAATCAAAAGAGACAAAATAGCCGCCGCTTGGCTTGGTCCACTTTGCTACACCATCTGGCAATTCATTCAACTTTTCTTGGACAAGATCGAACTTGGGTTTGATTATCGTTGCTAATTTTTGCATGTGCTCTGTAAGTGCATCTTTTGAATTAAAAATCCTTGTATGCCTTGCTTGATTTACTTTGTCAGAACCCAGAGAAAACTTAGAAAAATAATTAACAAAGTTTTCCATATTGTTTGGCGACATAGAAATAAACGCCAACCCAGATCCTGCTAATGAGATCTTACTGGTACTTCCAAGCATAATGAGAGAATCATGTGAATTTTTATCAATGAAAATTTTTTCTATATCAGGTAGTTTTTTTGATTCATCAAAATCATGAACAGCATAAGCGTTATCAAAAATAATTTTGAAACCATCCCTATTTATGCTTGCCAAAGCTTCTATTTTCTCTTTAGAGAAAATCTCTCCAGTAGGGTTTGAATGTTTGGGTACACAAATCATCCCTTTTATGGTTTGATCAGTTTCTAACAAGTTTTCTATTGAATCCAAATCAGGTCCATCTCCGTCTAAAGGAACAGGTATCATTCTTATCCCTAATTTTTCCAACATTGCAAAGTGACGATCGTATCCGGGTACAGGACACAGAAAAGTAACTTTATCTAAGTCTTTCCAGGCTGATTGTCCATCGCCATGAAAAATCATGCTATGCAAATAATGTCCTAGCAAAGTCAAACTACTAGTACCGTTTACAAGAATATTTTTTGGATCAGAGTTAAGAACCCAACCGGCTAATTTTCTAGCAGAGGGAAGTCCCTCTAGCAGTCCATAATTTCTTGTATCAACCTTATCTTGAATAAAGTCTCCTTTCATTACAGTTTCCAAATTATCAGACAAGTCTAGTTGTTCAGAGGAAGGTCTACCCCTGGTTAAGTCTAGAAGTTTTTTTGAATTTTTAAATTTTTGATATTCTTCTTTTATCTTGGAGATATCGTCACTTAGATTCATGAAATTTTGCTATCTGTTAATTATTTGTAAATTATTATTTTCTGCGTGCTTTTTAAGCCTTTCATCAGGAGATACTACTATAGAATTTTTACATTTTTCTACTAAAGGTAAATCATGAATTGAGTCTGTGTAGAAAGTAGCCATTTCTAAGTTTAATTTTTTATTTCTACACCACTCCGAAACATGCACTAACTTGCCCTTGTCAAAATTTGGCTCTCCTGTAGTTTCACCTGTCACTTTATCTTCTACGAACTCTGTTTTTGTTCCTAAAAACTCATCTACTCCAAAATAATTAGCAAAACCCTTTACTATAAAATCCAAAGCTCCTGAGGCAATGAGCAAGTCATCTTTTTTATGTTTTTCTAATAACTCAAAAGTTAAATCATCAATCAAAATATCCTTTGAAGAATTTATAAAACTTGTAACCAATAAATCTACTTCATTTTTGGTTTTTCCAATCAACGGATACAAAAGAAATCTCATGTAATCCTTAAAATTTAAGTTTCCCGAGCGATAATCTTTGTCGAATGCTTTTATTTTCTCAAGATAAAAATCTTTATCTAACATTCCTTGCTTAACAATGTATTTAGTGAAATGGAATTCGCTATCGGCACACAAAAGCGTATCGTCTAAGTCAAAAATTACTAGCTTTCTCATTTTGTTATTTGATTTTTAAGCTCTATTAAAGCACTTCTGTATGCTTCTTTTTTAAAATCTACAACTTGATTTAATGGGTACCAAAAAGGCACCCAACTATATTCATCAAATTCAGGAGTATTTTCTCTATTTAAATCTACATCTCCAGAAATAAGTTTAAGTAAGAAATATTTTTGAGCCTGACCTTTAAATTTTCCGCCGAGAACCCTAGATCGAATACTTTTTGGAATATCGTAGTAAATTAAATTTTGACTTACGGCTTTTATCTCAACATTATCCTTTTCTAAGCCAACTTCTTCATTTAATTCTCTGAACATCGCACTCTCGATATTTTCATTTTCATCTACTCCTCCTTGAGGAAATTGCCAATTTTCTGTATTTCTTCTTTTGCAGAACAAAACTTTGTTATCTTCGTTAAGAACAATCATTGCAACATTCAATCGATAACCGGTCTTAATTTTTAGGGTCATTTAATCTCGAGTTTAAATTTTTTCGATTTAACTATTTCTCTGGCTTCATTGAAAGAAGTCTCTTCTATTTCGGCGTCATTATTCTTATCAATTATTATGGATGTTGTAGATCTAGTTCCATAAATATCAGTAGCTATAAATCTGTAAGGGAACTCCCTACCATGATTTTCTTTAGTGAAGGCTTCTGAGAATTCTAATGGTTTATTGACCGGTGCTTGCATCATTGCAAAAAGATTTTTTCCAGAAATTTCAGAAGATAAGATTTTTGCAAAATCTTCTTCTGCGCTTAGTATTTTTTCTGACTTAATTTCTATAGGTTTATTTCCTATTGCGTAGGTCTCTCCTTCAATGAGTTTTTTCTCAAAGCCTCTATTGGAGCAAATCAATCCATCGGTTCCATCAAATAAAATCAAATTAAAGCCTTGATAATTTAGACAATCAATTTCACTTAGATATTCTGATGCAGAATGATTTGATAAGACAAAATCTTTTACCAAATCTCCTCTGCTTGCTAAATTTTCCAAGGTTTTTTTTTGAGTGCTGAGTGAAGTAAATTCTCTTACATTTGTAACAGCTGCAAACTTCCCTTTTTCGCTTAAAGCCATCCATGTTCCATCAAAGTTTTTGTCTTTTCCAGCTAAAACTCTTGGGCTTGAATCCCACCAATGCATACTCTTTGTTGGTCTTTCATAAAATTCATCTCGATTTGAAGTAAGAACTAATTTGTACTCACTTTTTGGATTAAGAGATAAAACAATTAGGCACATAAAAAAGGAAAAAGTTTATCAGACAGTTTTAATAAGGGATAATCATACTTCTACATGTTTGAATTTTTTCTAGGCTTAGTTTTATTAGGCGTCTTAGCTGGTCTTTTATCTGGATTCTTTGGAATTGGCAGTGGAGTGATTTTAGTTCCTGCCTATGTCTTTTTATTCAATTTGTTAGATCTGCCTCCAGAAATAATTCCTATATTAGCTACTGGTACATCAATGACGACCATGGCTATAACCATTCCAATGGCTGCCTTTATTCATTTTAAAAATAATAATGTAGAGCTTGAAATCGTAAAAAAAATGTTTTGGATGGCATTTGCCATGACTTTATTGGGTAGATATATAGCTTTGTTTATTGAAAGCTCGACTCTCCAAATAATCATTGCAGTTTCCTTAATTTTGGCAGCCCTTCAAATAGCTTTTGACTTTTCACCAAAAACAAAAAACCTTAACAAAAGTTCTTTTGAATTGATTTTTGTTGCAGGATTATTGGGGTTAGTCACTTCTTTCGTTGGAATAGGTGGAGGAATTCTTATGGTTCCCTATTTTTTATATAAAGGATTAGATCCTCATAAGGCAATTGGTACTTCTTCTTTGATGGGCTTTGCCTTAGCGGTTTCCGGAGCCTTGGGAGCATTATTGTTTGCCCCCATTGCCTCAAAAGATATTGAATTTTTTGTGGGTTCAGCATTCGTGCCCGCAGTAATAATTACAGGACTATCAAGCATTTACTTTGCAAGGCTTGGAGCCAATCTTTCTGCAAAAACTGATAGTAGATACCTTAAGCAAGCATTTTCTGTTCTCATCATAATTGCTGCTATAAGAGTCTTTTACATTACTTTCGTATGACTATAGACATAGATCCCATAGCATTTTATATACCTCTTCCATTTTTTGGTTGGTGGCCAATCTATTGGTATGGAATTTCTTGGTTAGTTGCAATTTTATCAATTAATTACATGGCTAGACTTAATGCGCCCGCTAATGGAATTATTAATAAGAAGCTTGTTGACGACTTTATTTTCTATGGTGTTTTGGGAGCAATAATTGGAGGAAGAATTGGCTATATGTTCTTTTATGGATTTGAAAATCTAATTAGAGATCCAATAGCTCTCTTTAGAATTTGGGAAGGAGGTTTGTCATTTCACGGAGGGCTGCTAGGCGTACTAACAAGCTTTTTAATTTTTTCAGAAAGCAGAAAAATTTCTTTTTTTGATTTATCGGATCATATGGCAATTTATCTACCATTAGGTTTGGGTTCTGTAAGGATTGGAAATTTTTTGGGAGGAGAGCTTCTTGGAAGACCAACAGAAATGCCTTGGGGAATAATTTATTCAAATGATCCTTTAAGCCTAGTAAGACATCCCTCGCAACTTTATCAAGCATTTTTTGAAGGTCTTGCAATGTTTGTTATTTTATTTTTAGTCGCAAAAAAAAATCCACCAAAAATGCTTTTATCGGGAATGTTCTTGCTTTTGTATGGCTCTTTTAGATCGATTACAGAAAATTTTAGAACCCCCGATTCTCACATAGGATTTGATTTGTTTGATACTTTTACTAGAGGACAGCTCTTATCATTACCAATGATAATTTTTGGTATAGTTTTAATATATTTAAGTTTAAAAAAAAATAATGAAACAGTATCTTGAATTAGTAGAAAAAATACTTGAAGAAGGTGTAGAGAGATCCGACAGAACCGGAACGGGAAGGAAAAGCATCTTTGGATACCAAATGCATTTTGATCTAGAAAAAGGATTCCCTTTAGTGACTACTAAGAAAGTTCATTTGAAATCAATCATCCACGAACTAATATGGTTCTTAGCTGGTTCGACAAATATTAAATATCTCAAAGATAACGGGGTTTCAATTTGGGATGAGTGGGCAGATGAAAATGGAGATTTAGGTCCGGTTTATGGGGCACAATGGCGATCTTGGCCAAATCCCAATGGCGGAAAGGTTGATCAGATTAAAAACCTTGTTGAAAGCATAAAAAATAATCCAAATTCAACAAGACACATTGTTAGTGCTTGGAATCCTGCGCTGGTTGATGAAATGGCTCTCCCGCCTTGTCATGCTTTATTCCAATTCTTCGTGGCGGATTCAAAAATATCATGTCAGCTCTATCAGAGAAGTGCGGATGTCTTCCTTGGGGTGCCTTTTAATATTGCTTCCTATGCCCTCTTGACGATGATGATTGCTCAAGTTTGTAACTTGAAACCTGGTAAATTTGTTCATACTTTAGGAGATGCACATTTGTATTTAAATCATTTGGATCAGGCAAAGCTTCAAATATCTAGAAAACCTTTTAATTTACCCACCATCAAAATTAATTCTGAGATAAGTAAATTAGAAGATTTTACCTATGAAGATTTCGAAATTTTAAACTACGAAAGCCATCCAGGTATTTCCGCGCCAATTTCAGTTTAATGTCCATCAAGCTAATTTGTGCTATTTCTAAAAATAATGTCATTGGCAATGAAAACAAGCTACCTTGGAATATTTCTGAAGATTTAAAAAGATTTAAAGAGCTTACTTCAAATAATTGGATTGTGATGGGCAGAAAAACATTTGACTCTATTGGAAGGCCCCTTCCCAATAGAAAAAATATTGTTTTGAGCAAAGATAAAAATCTCAATATTGATTCTGTAGAAGTATTTAATTCTCCTAAAGATGTAATTGATTCCTATAAAAAAAATTCGGACCAAAAAGATCTCTACGTCATAGGAGGAACATATATTTACAAACTATTTTTTGAACACTGTGAATATTTATACATTACCTATGTAGATAAAGAATATTTAGGAGATGCTTTCTTCCCAAAAGTGGATTGGAACAAATGGAAGTTAATTGGCGAAGAAAGTGGATATGACGAAAAAGAAGAAGTTAAGTTTTATTTTAGAAACTACGAAAGAATTTAACTTTCTTCTAGGTCTTTGATTCTAAGTTGAAGCATCTCAACTCTTTTCTTTTCTTTTTCAGTATAGGTAAGCCAATTTAAAGCTTGGGTTCTTAACTTATCTTGTTTTTTCTCTCGAGCTTCTTTATCTTTAATTTTTATGTCAGATAGCCTATCAATAGCAGTTCTAAAGAATTTAGTAGCATCTTCAAAATCTTGGAGCTCATAGGCAACTTGGCCTAAAAGAATGTTTACTGTAACAGGATCTTTTAGTTTTCCTTTTTTAAGGCCTAGTTGAAGAGCTTGTTTGGCTTTTTTATATCTATCGGTAGCTAAGTAGATTTGGCCAAGAAAAACATACAACTCACCTTCTTCAGATTTAATAGCTGCTTTTTCGTAAACAGGTTCTGCTTTATCAAGCTCTTGAGCCATATGCCATCCTTGAGCAAGATATTTAAGATGTTTTTCATTTTCTTTTACAAATTCTTTTTCGATCCCGTATTGAATCACCCTTGCAGCTTTCAATGGCGCTTCAGCTCTCATCAATAATTGATAGAGAGAAACGTACTCAGTTTCTTTATCAAGAAGCCTCTGATCATGAGCTGCCTCCAAAGATGAAAGTTGTTTCTTTTCTTGTTTAAGTTCTCCATAAACTCCGGAAAGCTGAGTCCAATACCTTTTCTTTGGATAAAACCTGACTAACTCTTCGAACAAAGGAAGCATATCTTTTATTCTTTGATTTTCGTTATAGAGAGCAATTAATAAATTGTAAGTTGATTCTTTTGGTTTAGATTTGTTTGCTTTTGCAACACATAATGCACGTTCGGAAAACTTAAGAGCCTTTTTTTTATCTTTCAGTTGCCAATAAGACGCAGCGATAATGTCAAACCCTAAAGAGCTAGGATTGGTTTCCATTGCAATCCATTGTTCCATGTAATCTATAGCAGTTTTATAGCTTCCTTCTGCGTAAGAAAGCTGCCCTAACATAGATATAACGTTGGATTTTAATCTTGGATCAGCATCATCTATAGAAAGAAATTTCTTATAATTTTTTTTAGCAGATTTAATGTCATCATTTATCGAATCTATGTAAGCAAAATAATAGTACATTTGAGCCTTATCAGGATCTGTCAGACTGGAATCAGCTTGCATTTTGGTTAATACATTTTTAGCCTTTACTAAGTCTTCATCCTCTGCTTGTAAAAAAGCAAAAAGTTCTTTCAAGTACCTTTGAGCCTGTTTACTAGGCAATTTAGCTACTTGTCTTTTTGGTTTCGACAAATCAGAGCCCAAACAACCTTTTAATGTGTAACCTGGAAAGTCAAATTTTTTTTGTTCTGGATTATCTTTATTTTGCAAAAAAGAAAAATTTGAAAATAAAAAAAGTAAAAAAATTATTCTAATCATATCTTAACCTTGTATGCCTCTACAGTTTTCTGGAACATAACCAGGACCTTTACCTTCTCCCTCAAGAACAAATGTTATCCTTTGAGTTACGCCTTCAACTTCTACAGCATTTCCATCTCTTATGAGAGGTTTATATTTATATCTTAGCGCAGCTCTTACTGCTGCTCTATCAAAAATTCCTTGGGGAATAGACTGGATAACTTCTGGATCTCTTACAGACCCCACTTCAGTGACAACATATTTGAGTACAACACATCCTTCGATACCCCTTTCAGCAGCTCTTCTTGGATATTGTGGTGGCACTTGAAAGATTGGAACATATGAACCATCCATAAAAACTCCAGATCTTCTCCTTTTGAAATTCAAATTGGGATTAATTGACTGATCAAGAAGTTCTTCAATATTTTCAATATCGACTTCCGGAGGTAATTGGTCTGGTTCAGGCTCAGCTTCTTCTGGTCTTTCAACAGAATCAATTAATTCGGGGTCTCTGACTGGCATTACCACGTCTACAATTTTTCTAAGATTTGAATCGTCTAAAGAAACTTCTCCAGTGGCAATTAACAAGGCCATCAGTAAAATTGAAGCAAAAGAAACTACAGTCCCGCCCGCAGCAGCTAATCCATATTTTTGATAAGGACTGTCGTCAACCATAATTTTTTTTAAAGAAAAGGAATTTTCATCCTTTAACTGCAATGTGAAAACTTTGTTTAAAAGGTTTGAAAATAGTTGTCTAAAATAACTTTTCATTAAAAATTAGGTTCAGAGGCAATAGAGATATCTATCACTCCGGCTTCTCTTACTTCATCCATAACGTCAATAATTGTATCAGCCGTCGATTTTTCGTCAGCCTGAATGACAACCGTCCCCTGAGGATTTTCTGCAATCATTCTAATGACATTTGCTTTTACCTGCCTTACATCAATTCTTCTACCATCCATATAAATTTCACCCGCAGAACCAATTGCGATAAGGATCGCTGCATTTTCAGTTACTTCAGCTGTTTCTGAGTCAGGTCTATTGATTTCTAAACCAGGTTCTTTGATAAAGTTTGCAGTAACAATAAAGAAAATCAAAAGAATAAATACAACATCCAACATGGGAGTAATATTAGGTTCGTCCTTTTCTTCTACTGCTTGACTAATTAGTGATCTTCTCATTTTTTTTACTCAAAAGTTAAATGTTCTTGTAATAAATCCGATTGTTTTTTTGCTTTTTGTTCCAATATTCTTGAAGCAAAAGTTGCAGGTATTGCAGCCATCAAACCAGCCATTGCTGGGATTGTAGATTTAGCCACACCACCAGCCATTGCCTTAGCGTCTCCTCCACCCGTTACAGCCAAGATGTGAAAAACTTCTATCATGCCCAAAATAGTTCCTAACAAACCCAGTAACGGAGCTAATACTATGGCAACTCTAATATACTCTAAGTTACTTTGTATTTTTACATTTGCTTTTGAAATCAACATGGATCTTATCTGATGACCTGACCATGATTTGCGATCTGGAGTTTCCTTCCAAGCATTCTGTATATCTTTTTCTACATCTCCATGTATGTACTTGAAATACCAAAAACGCTCCAAAATAAAGCTCCACATTAAGATAATTAAAAATCCTATGAAGACAACAACTCCACCTCCCTTTTCAAAAAAGTCCAGGAGAGTATCTTGTAATCCAAATAGGAAAGCCATGATTATTAAGCTTTGTTTTCTTCAGATGCTGCAGCCACCATTCCTGTACTTTGCTCTTCAAGAACAGTAAGAATGTTCTTAGCATAATTTGCCATGATAGCAGCCATAAAAGTTGCTGGAATAGCAGTCATCAAGCCAAGCATGGTTGTAACAAGAGCTTCTGAAATACCATTTGCCATTGTTTTTGGATCTCCAGTACCAAATAAGGTAATAGCTTGGAAAGTATTTATCATCCCAGTTATAGTTCCAAACAATCCTAACAAAGGGGCTACAACTGAAATTAATCTAACTAACCAAATACCAGTATCTATAGATGCTCTCTCCACTAATATTTGTTCCGCTAATTTTAATTCTAATGTTTCAACATCTGATCCTTTATTTTGTTCAGCAACATCGAAAATTCTAGATAGAGGATTATTCCCTTGTCTGGAGCCTGAAGCTTCTTTCTTCACATTTTTGTCAAGATTAAACAAGATATAAGTTCTCCAACCAAAAATTCCTGTAGCTAATAAAAAGAGAAGGATGATGGTATAACCTGTGATTCTTCCATACTGAATCTGCTCAAAAAAACTTGGAAGAGATATTAGGTTTGTAAGTAAAGCTCCTCCCTGAGGTCCTGTAGGATCGACTGCAAACTCAACAAATCCTGTTGAAGTATCATGTACGTCATAGGTTCCTCCAAGATATCTACCAGGTTGTCTTGGCAGAGTTTCATAAGCTCCTCTGGCAGGAAGGTAAGTTAAATATTGCCCTTCAGTTACAGCATTGAAATTTCCAACTCTCACTACGTTTTGTTGAGATGTTTGACCTTCGTTATCTACTACCGTAGCTTGGAATTTTTGAACATTTCCTGAAGCAACTAATTCTCTTGATAATTCATACCAAAGTCTTTCTAATTCTTCTATCGAAGCCAAACTAATACCTTCGCCCATTCTTTTTGCTAGGTCCTTCAGGAAAATTTCCCTATCCTGGCCAAATTGTCCAGAAGTTACTGCAGACTCAAATTGTTGTTGTGTATCTGAAGCTACTCCTTGCAGATGACCAAAAGTTTCATACAAAGATCCCAGTCTAGTTTTTAACTGTTCTTCTAAAACAACAAGTTTTGCATCATTAGCTTCAAATCTTGATTCTAGTTCTGTAGCAATTGCTTCAAGCCTTGACCTTTCTGCTTTTGCATTTGCCAATAATGTTGCTTGGCGACTTCTTTCCCTAGCAAATTTCTGTTCTCTTTCAGTTGCTTCTTCAGATTCTGCAAATTTACCCTGTTGAACAAGTTCTAAAAGCTGTTCCAAAGACAGTGCAGTATCAGGCTTCTCTTCTTGTGAATATGAAAAGGGAAGAAATAAAGCAAAAATAATTATTAGTAACTTTGATTTCATTGGGTCACCTCCGCAGCTGGAACAGGTAACTCCAGAATATCAACGGTTTTTACCTTTTTAGCCATTGCTATGCCGTCTCTGATTGAGTTTCTGTATCTGCCAGGTAAAGATTCCCAAGACTGAGTTTCTTTGTTGTAGATACCAGTCTCAGAAAGATCAGAGGTTTGATAAGCAAGAACCAATCTACCAATCCTAAGGATATTTACATCTCTTTCTTGGTCGTCAATCAAAATTGTATCTTTATAAGTGTCTATTTTTCGTCCATATTCAGACTCCACAGAATAACCATCCAAAACCTGTCTGAGTTTTTCAGCAGGAGATACAACTGGGTTATCTAAAGCTGCTTGAATAAAAGATAATCTTTCCGTTCTTTCTCCAGCTCTGAAGGGGATATCAAGAGCTATGAATTGCTTTAAACCTTCAAACATTCTTCTAGCAAGAGGGGGAATTTGACGTTGAAGAACAGTTGAGTCTTTCATAGTTTTTTCAATCTCTTTCATTCTTTCAACTTGACGTTTTATCTGTTTTCTTTTCTGAGCGTTATAGACCTTCAAACCTTCGATTTGCTTGCTAACACTTTTGTATTCAGCAGAATCTTTATCGGTTTTATCTTGAAAAGAATCTATTTTTTGTTGTGAACCTTGGGCAAGAAGAGCTCTTTCTTTATTAACTTCCAGTACTGGCTCAAGTTGAGCGCTTAAATATAATGATGCAGTTAATAAAAAAAGCGTTAAAATTGCCCTATTTAACTTAGTTATAAACATTATTAATCCCCTGATTATTTTAAGATTAAAGCAAAAAAAATGGTCTAAAACTAGCACTGTTTTGACCATAAGAAAGAAACTTTATGGTTAAAACAAGATATTTGCAACTTGTATTATTCTTTTTAAAAAGGTAAGGGTTAGAAGCAACGAAATGAGTCAAATTAGTACAAACGAATTTAAACAAGGGTTAAAAATAATCCTAGACGAATCTCCATGTGAAATCATTGAACATGAATTTCATAAGCCAGGAAAAGGACAAGCGGTGATGAGAATTAAATACAGAGATCTCTTGTCTAATAGAGTTCTAGAAAAAACTTTTAAGACAGGAGAATCTGTTGAGAAAGCTGAAATTTCTAGCAAGGAAATGCAATTTTTATATCAACAAGATAATAAAGTTATTCTTATGGACACAACGAATTACGAACAATTCGAATGCGATCAATCAAAAATTGAAAAACAGGTAGTTTGGATGAAAGAAGGTGCTAGCTACGAAATCATTTTCTGGGAAGATACTTTAATTACTGTTGAAATTGATAATTTTGTCGATATTTCCGTAAAAGATACAGACCCCGGATTAAAAGGAGATACAGCAACAAATACTTTTAAACCAGCTATTTTAGAAAATGGAATTGAAATAAAAGTTCCTCTTTTCATTTCTCCAGGAGATTTCATTTCAGTAGATACAAGAAGTATGGAATATCAAGGAAGAGTTAATAAATGAAGGATGAAATTTTTAATTCTTTACAGAAAGCCTCTTTAAAAATTTTTCCAGAGTTCGCTGGCAGCTTTCAAGTTACCAAACCTCAAGATTCACAACATGGAGATTGGTCTTCAAATATAGCCTTGATTATGGCTAAAGAAATGAAAAAAAATCCGCGTGAACTTGCGAATGAAATTATAAGTGCTCTTGAAGAATTAGATTATTCAGAAAAGATAGAAGTTGCCGGGGCTGGATTTATAAATATTTATCTAAAGGAGGATTTATTTTTTAGTCAGATAAAAAACTATGCCTTAGGAGATTTCAAAGATCTATTACAAGAAAAAGAACCAAAAAAAATTCTTCTGGAGTATGTTTCCAGCAATCCAACTGGTCCCATCCATGTTGGACATGGAAGATCTGCAGCCTTTGGTTCAGCTTTAGCAAATTTATTAAAAGTAGCGGGAAATAAAGTAACCCAAGAATATTATGTAAACGATAGGGGTCTGCAGGCCAAAACTTTGGGTTTGAGTGTCTTTATTAGAATGCAAGAATTGGATAATAAAAAGATTGTATTGCCGGAAGGTTGTTATGCAGGAGAGTACATAAAAGATCTTGCTAAAAAAGCAAAAAAACATTTTAAAGGGAAATACGTTGTAAAAAAAGATGACAATCTTTCCTTTGAGACACTTAACGAATGGTTTGAGTATGTAGATGCAACGTATGAAAATTTTTTAGAATTAGCAAACTACGTCATTGAGCTTCAGACAGAAGAAATAAAAAAGGATTTGGAGGTTTTTCAAGTCAAATATGATAACTGGTTCAATGAATCAAGCTTGTATGAAAAAGATTTGATTCAAAAAAGTATAAAAAATTTAAAACATAATGAAGTAGAAAAAAAAGATGGCGCTTTATGGTTCAAATCTACTAATTATGGTGATGAAAAGGACAGAGTCCTAATAAGAGACAATGAAGAGCCCACATATTTTGCATCGGATATTGCTTATCACAAGGATAAGTATGATAGGGATTTTGATGAAATCATAAATATTTGGGGAGCAGACCATCATGGTTATATTCCCAGAGTAAAGGCATCCATTGAATCCTTAGGTTTAGACGCTAAAAAGCTTAAAACTCTGCTCATACAGTTTGTTTCTCTCAAAGAGAAAGGGCAAAAGGTCCAAATGTCCACAAGATCTGGAGAATTTGTTGAGTTGTCTGATCTGGTAGATGAAGTTGGTATTGATTCGGCTAGATATTATTTCTTGGCGAGAAAGCCTGAGCAAGCCCTAGAATTTGATATCGATTTAGCTAAAAAAACAAACAAGGATAATCACGTTTATTACATCCAGTATGCTCATGCGAGGATTTGCAGTATAAAAAAAGAGCTTAAAAAAAGAAAAATAGATTTCAACCTTAAAGAATCATTAGAAAAGTTAAGTTTATTAAAAGAGACTGAAAAAGAAATCATATCGTTGGTTAATGGCTATCCTGAAATACTTGAGCAATGCTATAAAAATAATGAGCTTCACCCGTTATGTTTTTACCTAAGGGATTTAAGTTCTAAATTTCATAGCTTTTACAATGCTGAAAAGATTATTTCTGATGATAAAGATTATTCAGATGCCAAGATTGCGCTTTCTATTGCAATAAAAGAAATAATAAATAATGGTCTTAATATTTTGGGAATTGGCTGTCCGGAAAAAATGTAATGGAAAGCATCAAAGAAAAAATAAAAATAGTCCAATCCAAGATAGATGCGTCGAAAACAGATAAAAATGTAAAACTTGTTGCAGTTAGTAAAAAAAAGTCATGGCAAGAAATTTCAGAGGCTTATGAAAATGGAATTTCTGATTTTGGAGAAAATTATTTGCAAGAGTCTTTGGAAAAGATTTCTAAACTGAAAGATTTAAAAATTAATTGGCATTTTATTGGGAATATTCAATCAAATAAATGTGAAGAAATAGCTAAAAATTTCGACTGGGTTCATACGATTGATAGATTAAAAATTGCTAAGTTAATTGATAAGTATTGCCCAGATGACAAGTGTATAAAGTGCCTGATACAAATAAATATAGATAATGAAGAATCAAAATCCGGCATAAGAGTGGAAGAAGTAAAAAATTTTTTAAATGAGTTATCTGACTTAAAAAAAATCAAAATTTGTGGATTAATGATTATTCCCAATCCAAATGTAGCATTGTCAGATCTTCAACAAACCTTTAAGAGAATCAAGATGCTTGCAGATAGGCTAATTGAAAATTATGAGAATCTAACTGAGATCTCTATGGGAATGTCTAGAGATTTCGAATTAGCAATCAAAGAAGGTTCTACTATAGTAAGATTGGGTGAGACCATATTTGGGGCAAGAAATTAAATGAAAATAGGTTTTATCGGTGTCGGGAATCTTGGAGAAAAAGCAGTTACAAAGCTTTCTAAAGATTATGATCTATTTTTGTCTGATCCAATTGAAAAAGACGAACTCAAAAAAATTACAAATGGTTATTTTTCTTTAGAGGAGATAATAAATTCTTCTGATGTAATCTTTTTTACTATTAAACCTAATATGATTGGGGAGTTATTTTCTAAAAATGACTTTAAGTTGCAAGATAAAACCTTTATCTCATTTATGGCAGGATTAAGTCTTGATAAAATTCATGCGCTAATAGGGGAAAAAACAAATCTCATCAGAGGAATGCCAACTGTTGGCATTGGAACAGGAGACAGTACCATTGCCATTACATCAAACTTTTCCATATCTGAAGAGGTCAAGAATATGCTTTCCAATCTTGGCTCAGTAATTGAAATGAAAGAAAAACATTTTGATGCTTTTACTGCCATAGTTGGAGCCGGACCTGCATACTTTGCCCTTTTGGCAGAAACTTTAGTTGAGATTGCTCAGAAAGAAGGTTTTGAAAAACCTGAATCCTGGGTAAATACTCTCATGTTGGGAACATCAAAAATATATGATGAAGAGAAAGAAATTGGTTTTGAGAGCATCATGTCCATGGTGGCCTCAAAAGGTGGAGTTACTGAAAAGGCATTAGAAACAATGAAAGAAAATGGCTTCAAGACAATAGTTTCTGATGCTATAAAAAAGGCAATAGAAAGATCAAAAGATTTAGGTAAATAAATATGAATCCAAACTTTGTGATATTCACATTCATTAATTTGATATCGATTGTTCTTTCTATTTACTTTTTTTTTAGGATCTTTGAAGTAAATTTCAACAACATTATTGTTAGTCGTTCTTACTCTTTTATAGAGCCTTTTTTAAGACCCTTTCGCATGATTCTTCCAGTGATATATCGAATCGATTTATCCTGTTTAGCTCTAATTTTTTTCTTTAAAGCTTTAGGTTTTTATATCTTTCTTTTAGGGAGTGAAATAGATTTTAACTTGAATGAGGCTTTGGCTTGGACAGCAATCAGTGTGTTGTTGATGTTTAGTCAAATCTTAAGATATGGGTTATTCATATCCATCATTGGTAGCTGGGCTTTTCCTGCATCAACTAATCAGTTTTTATCACTTTGTAACTCCATCACCAATGTCTTATTAAAGCCATTTCAAAAATTTACTATTTTTGGCGGAATGGACTTCTCGCCCATAATTGTTTTTTTTCTTTTGATACAAATTGATAGAATTTTGTATAACGCAAAATTTTCTTTAGGTTTAACCAGTCTAATATAAATGTCAGAAGATAATCACCTCATTGTTGAGCCACGAAAGTTTAAACACCGCCAAAGTTTTCGCCTTGAATCTGGTGAGAGTTTGAATGGTTTTGAACTCATTTATGAAACTTATGGAGAGTTAAATAAAGAAAAATCTAATGCCATTTTGATATGTCATGCACTAAGTGGTAATCATCATGCCGCTGGTGTTTATTCAAAGGAAGACAAGAAACCTGGATGGTGGGATGAACTTATTGGCCCAGAAAAAGCCTTTGACACGAACAAATACTTTATTGTTTCTTTGAATAACCTTGGCGGATGTCATGGCTCTACCGGACCAGGTTCAATTGACAATCAAACCGGTAAAGAATTTGGTGCTAATTTTCCAATCGTTACAGTTTCCGATTGGGTTAACAGCCAAAATCTTTTAAGAGAAGAGCTCAATATTGAAAAATGGCTTAGTGTTGCTGGAGGTAGTCTTGGAGGGATGCAAGCCTTGCAATGGGCGATTGAATTTCCTAACAAATTGTCAAAGGCTATCATCATTGCAGCTGCTCCAAAGCTAAGTACTCAAAATATCGCTTTCAATGAAGTTGCAAGACAATCCATTATTTCAGATCCTGATTTTACAAAAGGAGATGCGCACCCTGAAAAGGGATTGGGACTTGCAAGAATGTTAGGGCATATTACATATCTTTCTGAAGAATCAATGAAAAATAAATTTGGCAGAGAGTTGAAGAAGGAAAAAATTGCATACGGCTATGATGTTGAATTTGAAATAGAAAGTTATTTAAGATATCAAGGAGCAAATTTTTCAAAAAGTTTTAATGCACATACGTACTTACTGATGACGAAAGCTTTAGATTATTTCGATCCTGCAAAAAAAGATGACGGTAATCTATCTAAAACCCTTTCAAAGGCATCATGTCAGTTCTTGGTAGTGTCTTTTAAATCTGATTGGAGATTTCCCTCAGAAAGATCTAAAGAAATCGTAGATGCCTTAATTCATGCAGAAAAAAAAGTAAGTTACTTGGATATTGATTCCATTCAAGGCCATGATAGTTTTTTAATGAAAAACGATAGATATGAAAATGCTATTAATAGTTTTTTAAAGGCAGATGTTTAAGATAAATGATTGGATTTCTCGAGACTCCAAAGTTCTAGATCTTGGTTGTGGAGATGGGTCTCTTCTTAACGATTTAAGGAAAGAAAAGTCTGCTTCCGGTTTAGGTATTGAAATAGATGCAGAAAAAATAAAAAGCTGTTTAAAAAAAGGAATCTCAGTTATCGAACAAGATATCGATAGTGGTTTGGAAAATTTTGGCAACCAATCTTTTGACTATGTTGTGATGAGTCAATCTATCCAGGCTCTTAAAAAACCGGAAGTAGCATTAGAAGAGATTGTTCGAATTGGAAAAGAATGTATTGTTTCTATTCCAAATTTTGCAAATATCAAATGCAGGCTTCAACTTTTTTTTAAGGGACAAATGCCAGTTTCGAGTGCTTTGCCTTACGATTGGTACTCAACGCCAAATTTACATCTTTGCTCTTTGGAGGATTTCGAGGAACTTTGTAAGAAATCTAAGATCAAAATTGTTGAGAGAAAACTTTCAAAAATAAATGGTGAAGAAAGCATTCTAATGAAACTTTTACCAAATCTATTTTCAGAAGTGGCTCTCTATAAGCTTGTCAAAGAAAATTGAAGATAGTTATTGCAACTTTTAACAAAGGTAAATTCAAAGAATTCAAAGACTTATTTAGCAACTCCTGTTTTGAGATTCTTTCGTTAAAAGACTTCACAACTGAAGACATCGATGAGACCGGAAGCTCTTATGAAGAAAATGCGATGTTAAAAGCTAAAAAAGCGAGTGAGCTTAGTAATCATCCCTCGCTTGGAGATGACTCAGGCCTTGAAGTAAAATTACTAAATAACGATCCCGGGCTTTTTTCTGCTAGATATTCAGGAAAACATGCAACTGATGAGACAAATATAAAAAAATTGCTCAAAGCAGTTAAAAATTTAGAAAATACTAAAGCAAAATTTGTTTCCACATTAGCGTTTTACGATCCACAAAAGAATCTTGAGCTTTTTTCTTTTGGCGAATTAGAAGGAGAAATCATCAAGGAAAAAAAAGGCGATAAAGGATTTGGTTATGACCCAATTTTTAAAATTAAAAATTCTTGTCAAACTTTGGCAGAGGTCTCATTTGAAGAAAGAATGAAAATAAGTCACAGAGCAAAATCTACTCAAGAAATGCTTAAGCATTTAAATCAGTTATATAAGTAAAAACTTCTCTACCCTCTTCTATCGCTTTCCCCTCATATTTTGTTTGTATGGGTTTGAGTGACTGCAAAACATTTGAATCATGCAATACTTTGAATTCTGCAAAGTCTTTTTTTATATCATCGGCATAATCTTGCCAGTCTGTCTTGACGATCAAGTGACCCTTTTCTTTTAGATTTTGTTTTATGAGATTTAGAAAATTATGGTCTATCAACCTTCTTTTCCAATGTTTTTTTTTCGGCCAAGGATCTGGAAATAAAATAAAAATAAAATCAAAAAAAGGTTTTTCAATTTTTTCTAAAAAATCTTTTGCATCGCCATAAAATAAACATATGTTTTTTAAATCATGAATTTGCACCTGTTTCAAAACGGAGGCAATACCAGACTTAAAAACTTCGATCCCATAAAAGTTAATATTAGAGTTGGCCATTGCCTTTTCAATTAAGTTGTTACCATCTCCAAAGCCTATTTCAAGAATATTAATTTTTTTTTCTGGAAGTAATTTTGAGATATGGCTAACTTCTTTTGAATCAAAAAAATTCTTATTTTTAAATTTCTCGAAAATTTCTAGATCTTTTTTGGATGTTCTGCTGCGAACATGCACAAAAGATTTAACCTCTCTTTTCAAGACTCAATGATGCCTTTTTCTGGAGAGCTAGGACTAGGTTGGGATTTAGGAATTCTTCCTGAATTGTGGGCAAGCCTTCCTGCTTCAACTGCTAATTTCATTGCTAAGGCCATCTGAGTAGGATTTTCAGATTTTGCAATGGCGGTGTTTAATAAAACTGCATCAGCCCCCATTTCCATTGCTATTGAAGCATCTGAAGCAGTACCAATACCAGCATCAATAATGACTGGCACAGAAACTGAATCTATAATTTTTTGAATTTTTTGAGGCTCTGCAATACCCTGGCCAGAACCAATGGGTGCAGCTAATGGCATTATGGAAACACATCCAATATCTTCAAGTTTTATGCAACTTTCATAATCAGCTGTGCAATAAACCATTACCTCAAAACCGTCTCTTACTAAAATTTCTGCTGCCTCTATGGTCGAATCCATATTTGGTAGTAACGTTTTTGGATCATCAAGTACTTCTAACTTTAGTAAGTTTTTACCGCCCAAAATCTCTCTACCTAATTTTGCCATCCGCACTGCATCTTTTGTTGAATAGGCACCAGCAGTATTAGGAAGAATTGTGTATTTATCCGGAGATATATAATCAAGAATTGAAGAATCTTTATCGTTTTGAAGGTCTATTCTTCTAACAGCAACGGTAACAATTTCTGCTCCCGAAGCTTCAATAGAGGCGATTGCTTCAGCTTCATCTTTATATTTACCTGTACCTACTAGAAGTCTTGATGAGTAGTTTTTTCCCGCAACGACTAAGCTGTCCTGAGTCAATTAACCACCACCTATCGCTTTTACAATTTCTACTTTATCTCCATCTTTAAGATTGGTTTCCTGCCAATCCGATCTAAAAACCAAATTTTCATTTATTTCAATTGCAATGTGTTTGGAAGATATATTTAGAGACTCTAAGACAGAGACGATATTTGTTTCTTGAGGAAATTTTTTTAAATCGCCGTTTATGAAGATTTTTATTGGAGAGCTTACCAAAATTTAGCTCAATTTTTCCTTTATCACGTCCATGGCAGATTTTTCAATTTGCCTTATTCGTTCTGCACTAACTCCATATTTATCAGATAGTTCGTGAAGAGTGGGTTTCATGTCACTAAGCCAACGATCCATTAAAATTTCTTTGCTTCTTTGGTCTAATTCAGAAATAGCAGAAAGAAGTTCTCTATTGTTGTGTTTTTCTAAATCATTTTTTTCAATGAGCTCTGCTGGATCCATGCTTGAATCAGAAATGTAATTAGCGGGGCTGTAAGATGCCTGATCGTCATTGGCTTCTGCAAGTGGGTCAAAAGAAACATCTGAAGAATTCATTCTGGATTCCATTTCTTTTACAGATTTTTCATCTACACCTAATTCGGAGGAAATCATTTTTACTTCATCAGAAGAGAGCCAATTTAACTCTTTTCTTTTACTTCTAAGATTAAAGAAAAGCTTTCTTTGAGCTTTGGTAGTTGCTACTTTGACGATTTTCCAATTCTTTAAAATGTATTCATGAATTTCAGATTTTATCCAATGAATCGCAAAGGATATGAGCCTGACGCCAACTTCTGGATTGAATTTCCTTACAGCTTTCATAAGGCCAACGTTTCCTTCTTGAATAAGATCTGCTTGAGGAAGGCCATATCCGGAATAGCCTCTGGCCACATGAGCGACAAACCTCAAATGAGCCATTACAAGTTTTCTAGCCGCTTCCAAGTCATTATTATAGTAAAGCTCTTCGGCAAGTTTTTTCTCCTCTTCGGGAGTCAAAATAGAGATATTTTGAATAGAATTAAGATAGGACTCCAGGTTTTGTCCTGGAGAAGAAATATCCATAGGTTGTAGTTCTTTACCCATAATTGCGAATTTTATACCTTTTTTTCATCTTTTTAGAAATAATTTACTAAAAAAGTTATAAAAATAGTTTAAGAATCTATTTGCCTCAGAAAATCCAACCTTTTTTTATTAGAAAAAGCAAAAAATCCCTTAATTAACTGTTTTTCGTTCATATCATAAGAAATCTCTTGAAGGTCTGTATCCAATACATCTCCTCCAAAAGCTTTTAAAATAGCGTGTCCAGCTGCGATATCCCAGGAATAAATATCTCCAAATCTAGGGTAAAGGTCTGCTATTCCTTCACAAATCCTACAAAACTTTATCGAACTTCCCATTCTAATAACTTTAGATCCCTTAAATTTAGACATTACTTTTGCACAAAAATCCATTTCTTCTTCACTGCTGTGAGATTTACTAATTAAAACATTGCAGATTTGATTGTTCTTATTAGAAAGAGACACCATTTTTTCATCAATAATTTTTTTTGGTGGTAAATCAGTACCGCCTAAAAAGATGCTATCTTTCATGGGTTGATAGATAGCGCCAAGTATTGGTTTTTGTTTGTTAATTAGGGCAATGTTTAAAGTAAATTCATCACTGCCATTTATTAATTCTTTTGTACCATCTATAGGATCTATGATCCAAGCGTATTCAGAATTTGCTTGTTCTTGGCTGGTCTCTTCAGAGATGAGTGCAAAATCTTGATTAATTTTTTTTAGCTCTTTTCTTATGAATTGGTCTACCTCGGTATCTAAGATTGTCAGAGGAGAGTTATCTTTTTTATAACTTACCTTAAGATCTATTGAGTCAAAATTAACAAAAAACTTTTTCGCGCTTTTGAATATTTTAATTAACTTTTCTGAGATATGAATTTGATTCACTTTATTCATCATTATTTTTATAAATACTATTTATAAATTACAATAACACTTTAATTAGAGAACATATTATGGTTGATAAAGAAGATTTATTGAAACAAGCTGAAGACATCCATTCCGGTCTAAAGAGACTTAGTCTGAAAAATAGAAAGGTTGTAATGCCTCATCATAAAGAGTTTGAGTTAATTGAGGAACTTGAAGAGCTTTCAATAGATTTGATTGAAAAACTTAAAAAGTAAAAAGGAGTTGAAATGACAAATAAATATACTTGTTTTGATTTAGAAATAAAAAACAAAGTGGCGTATGTAACCATGTGTCGACCAGATGAATACAATACAATGAATAAAGCATTTTGGTCAGAATTGCCACATCTTGTTGAAAAAATATCTGATGATGCCAGTGCAAGGGTAATAGTCCTATCTTCTACAGGAAAACATTTTTGTGCAGGTATGGATTTAGCTAACTTTTCATTGAGCGACAATCCCACTGAGCCAAAATCTTCCAATACCCATAATGGAATGAAAAAGGAAGCAGGTTTTAGAATCACTCTAGACCTTCAACATACAATCACTTCTCTTGAAAAAGCAAGAATTCCAGTTATTTCAGCTATTCAAGGAGGTTGTATAGGTGGTGGTTTAGACCTGGCAACAGCAACAGATATGAGATTCTGTACTAAAGAAGCTTTCTTTTGTATCCAAGAAATTAATATTGGGATGGCAGCAGATGTTGGAACCTTGCAAAGAATTCCAAGATTGATTCCAGAAGGAGTAGTAAGAGAATTAGCCTACACAGGCAGAAGGTTTTTTGCTGATGAAGCAAAAGCTCATGGCTTGGTAAACAAAGTTTTTGATTCCCATGAAGAAATGATGTCAGCTGTGGAAATTATTGCAGAAGAAATTGCTTCCAAAGGTCCTTTGGCAGTTGCGGGAACAAAAGAAATTCTTAATTATGGACGAGATCATACAATTGAAGAGTCTTTGAATCATGTTGCTTTGTGGAATGCTGCAATGGGAATTAGTGACGAGATGTCTGTAGCCTTTGAAGCAAAAGCAAATAATAAAGATCCAGAGTTTGATGATTTAATTCCAAGAACTGGAAAAAAATATCTTGATGGTGGATATCAAGGGTAGATTATTTTCTTAGGAAAACTGGGCTATCTTCAGTCGAATCTTTTTTGGAAAATTTATAGCCGTCTAGATTGAATTTTTTAAGATCTTCAGAAGTTTTAGCTCGGTTTTCAATCAAATACTTGGCCATTAATCCTCTAGCCTTTTTCGCGTAAAAGCTAATTATCTTGAATTGGCCGTTTTTAAAATCTTTAAAGACCGGACTGATGACTCGGCTTTTCAACTTTTCAGTGTCAACAGATGAAAAATATTCAATAGAAGCAAGATTCACCAAAATAGAAGTTGCTTTGAGATCTTTGTTTAAATGATTGGTAATTTCTTCTTTCCAAAACTCATACAAGTCCTTGTTTTTTGAAACAGAAATTTTAGTACCCATCTCAAGACGGTAAGGCGAAATAATATCTAATGGTTTTAAAACTCCATAAAGTCCGGAAAGGATCCTGAGGTGTTTTTGTGCAAAATTTATGTCTTGTTTTGAAAGTTTTTCAAACTCCAGTCCTTGATAGACATCTCCTTTAAAAACAAATCCAGCTTGTTTCGCATGAGTTGAAGGCTTGGTTGCTTGAGACCAATTCTGGAATCTATCATGGTTTAAAGCAGAAATTTTTTCACTGACTCCCATTAAAGAAGACAACTCAGATTTATTTAATTTCTTCATAGTAGACACTAAATTTTTAGATTTAGGCAAAAAAGGCGGTACTGAGAAATCCAGTCCCTTTTCTGAAAAAGAATAATCTAACGTCTTAGCTGGAGATAGAACTATAATCATTACAGTATTATTAAATCATATTTCAATGCTCAAAAAAATTACCAAAACCATTGAGAATATACTTAATTTATTTCCTTTCTTTTTCGGAAATATTTCTTCTTGGCTCATTTTATTAATGATTTTTCTAAGCTCGATGATTGTCATCTTAAGATACGTTTTTGAAATCGGAGTAGTTGCAATGCAAGAACTGCTCGTCTATTCACATGGGATGCTTTTTCTATTTTATGCCGCATTAGCTCTAAAAGATGATGCGCATGTCAGAGTAGACATTTTCTACAGAGAATTGTCGGATAAAAGAAAAAGAATGGTAAATATTTTTGGAAATCTGTTTTTTTTACAACCCTTTGCTTGGGTAATTTTAATATTTTCATTTGAATACGTTTACTTCGCTTGGTCTATCAATGAAATTTCTCCAGAACCAGGCGGTCTTCCTTTTGTGTATCTTTTCAAAACAAGCTTAATTATTTTTCCTGTTCTTTTGATCCTTCAGAGCTTTTCAGAGCTGATTAAATTGGTTTTCAAAAATGATTGATTTTCTGCCACTGATCCTTTTTGCCTTGGTTTGTATCTTTTTACTTTTTGGTTTCCCTGTTGCTTTTACTTTAGCTGGGGTTTCAATAATTTTTGCTTTGATAACAAGTTTTTTTGGTGTTTTTGATTTGTTTCTTTTAGAAACTCTACCAAATAGGATTTTCGGCGTGATGACAAATTCTACTTTGATAGCAGTTCCTTTGTTTATTTTTATGGGAGTATTACTGGAAAAATCGAAAGTTGCAGAAGAACTTCTGCTTAAAATGTCTGACTTTTTTTCTGGTTTTAGAGGTGGTCTTGGTCTTTCGGTAATTTTTGTTGGAGCTTTACTTGCAGCCAGTACAGGCATTGTTGGAGCTACAGTTATTACGATGGGTTTGATTTCTTTACCCGCATTTTTAAAACAAGGATATCCACACGATCTTTCTACTGGTTTAATTTCTGCTACCGGTACTTTGGGACAAATCATCCCTCCTTCTATTGCCTTGGTAATTTTAGGAGATGTGTTGTCTTCAGCCTATCAACAATCGCAGCTTAGTCAGGGAATTTTTACAGCCAAAACAATTTCGGTGGGGGATCTATTCTTGGCAGCTATAGTTCCAGGATTAATGTTGCTGTGTTTTTATGCAATTTATTTTCTTTTCAAATCAAGAAACTTGGAACTTATCTCAAATGATGTAGAAAGCTCAACAAAAGCTATTGATTTCATAAAAGTCATTGCCCCGCCTTTTATTTTGATCATAACTGTTTTGGGCAGCATTATTTTTGGAATTGCTTCGCCAACAGAGGCATCCGGTTTGGGCGCTTTGGGAGCAATTCTGATTGCAATGCTAAATAATAAATTAAATTTTCAAACTTTAGCTGAAACTGTAAAACAATCAGCCGCCATAACTTCTATGGTTTTCATCATTTTAATAGGTGCTTCTGTTTTTTCTTTGGTTTTTAGAGGTTTGGGAGGAGAAGAACTCATTGAGCAAATATTTAACTCTATTCCAGGAGGCCTTTTCGGTTCCATGATTTTAGTTATGGTTTTAATCTTTCTGTTGGGTTTTATCCTGGATTTCATCGAAATAAGTTTTGTCATAGTGCCAATTGTAGGGCCAGTGTTGATGGCAATGGGAGCAGATCCAATTTGGCTTGGTATTATGATTGCAATCAATTTACAAACTTCTTTCTTAACTCCACCATTTGGTTTTGCTTTATTTTATCTGAGAGGTGTTGCACCAGAAAACATCAAAACAATTTCTCTATATAAAGGAGTGATACCATTTATAATAATCCAACTAGGTCTTTTGATTTTATTAGCTATTTTTCCAACAATCGTAACTTTTTTACCAAGTTATTTATATTAAATGAATAACAAACATCTGGTTAACTTGGGATATTTCTTCATATGGGGAGATTTTTTGTTAGTTATATTTTTTGTTCATTCTCTGTTTGTGAGTCCAATTACCGTTGAGATGTATTTTTCTGAATATCTGCAAATAGCCTTGTATTTATTCAATTGGATTAAAACTTGGAGCGAATTTTTTGATTGGTGGGTGGGAATTATTTATACCTGGCCAGCAGCACTTATTTTCTTTATCAGATATTTTGTTTCAACCTCGATAGGTATTTGGTTGGTAAGAAAATATAGTTAGTTTAGTTCCCTCATTTCATACACTGCTTTTTCTGAAATTTTGTGATACTCGGAAACATTCTTTTTGAAATTTTCTTGAGACTCAAATATCCTTTTGGATAAAGAATCTTCAGCAATCAACTCTTTCAAAAGTTTAGAAGTAATTTCTTTAAATTTTTTCAAAACATCGTCAGGAAGTCTTTTTAGTATCACCCCGTGAGTATTTACCAATGTTTTCAAAGCTTGATTATTCCTAGCAGTGTATTCATCCAACATATCCTGATTCACTGCCCTGCTTGCAGTTCTTACTATTTCTTGAAGATCAGAAGGTAAAGAAGCGAAAGCGTCTTTATTGATAATTACTTCTAAAGTTGGACCCGGTTCATGCCACCCTGGATAGTAATAATATTTTGCTGCTTGGTGTAATCCAAAGGTCTGGTCATTATATGGCCCAATCCATTCTGCAGCATCTATAACTCCTGTTTGGAGATTCGTAAAGATTTCGCTGCCTGGCATTAAGACTGCTTCCCCACCTGCCTCTGTCCAAACTTTTCCAGCCAAGCCAGGAATTCTCATTCTGGTTCCTTTGATATCCTCTAGAGAATTTATTTCTTTATTAAACCAGCCTGCCATTTGCACACCAGTATTACCGCCTGCCAGAGGAATCAAATTAAATTTATCATAAGCTTCCTCCCAAAGCTCTAAGCCACCTCCATAATGGAGCCAAGCATTCATCTCTTGAGCGTTTAAGCCAAAGGGCAAAGCAGTAAAAAATTGTGCCGAAGGAGCTTTGCCAATCCAGTAATAAGATGCTCCATGACCGATCTCAACTGTGCCTCTAGAAACCGCATCAAAAACCTCTAAAGCAGGAACGAGCTCTCCACTGCCATAAACTTTTATTTGCAGTCTGCCTGCTGACATTTTGTTTACTAATTTGGAAAGATTCTCAGCTCCTAAGCCGACCCCAGGGTAATTTTTGGGCCAAGTAGTTACCATTCGCCAAGTAAATGTCTTTTCGGATTCTTTAAATGCAGTATTTGCTTCTTCTTGCTCACATGCAATGAAGAAAGTTAATACAAAAAGTAAAACTAAACTTTTTTTAAATTTGCGAAACTTAAAACCAGCCATTTTATTCCTTCTTTGGTGAAATTAACTTCAACTCTAGCATTGGCACCCTCTCCTTCATAGTTAAGAATGATTCCTTCACCAAATACATCGTGCGTTACCAAGTCACCCAAAGAAAACTCTTCGCCTTTAAACTCAGTACCACCAACAATTTTGGGGACGAAGCCTTTTGAACTTGGTGTTTCTGATGACATTCTTATCTCATACTTCAGCTCATCAGGAATTTCTTTTAAGAATCTAGATATCGGACTGAAACTTTCCATCCCATACATGTTTCTTACTTCTGCATAGGTTAAATAAAGTCTTTCCATTGCTCTAGTGATACCAACGTAACAGAGCCTTCTTTCTTCTGCCAATTGCCTTGGGTCTTCTAAAGATCTTTTGTGAGGGAATAAACCTTCTTCGCATCCAGTCATAAATACCAGTGGGAATTCTAAACCCTTAGCTGAATGGAGAGTCATCATTTGTATTGCATCTTCGTCAATATCCGCTTGATTTTCGCCTGCATCTAAAGAAGCCTGGTCAAGAAATATCTCCAATTCGTTTCTATCGTCATCAGCGTCTTCACCTATGGGATTGAAACCAGATGCTGCAGAAACAAGTTCCTCTAAATTCTCTTTTCTTGATCTGCCTTTTTCCCCAGGTTCTTTTGCGTGAAAATCTTTCAAACCAGTTATGTTGATAATTTCATCAAAAATTTCTCCAAGACCTTTGTTTTCAGTATCAGTTTTTAGCTGAGAAACTGTTTCGATGAAATGAGATAAGGCTCTAGAAGATTTCTTTAAATTGTCTTTAGAAATAGATTCTGCTGCTTTCCATAAGGATATGTTTTCAGCTCTGGCATGCTCTCGTACGCTGTCTAAGGTTTTTGCACCAATGCCTCTTGTAGGTACATTTACTATTCGCTCAAAAGCTGCGTCATTATCAAAATCTACGAGTAATTTTGAGTAACTCAGGGCGTTTTTAATCTCCATTCTTTCATAGAACCTTACGCCGCCATAAATTCTATAGGGCAACTCAGACCGCAAAATACTATCCTCCAAAACACGGGATTGGGCATTTGATCTGTACAAAATTGCTACGTCATTAAGAGACCTTCCCTCGTCGATCCAGTTTTTTATGATGTCGACAATAAAACTTGCCTCGTCTCTTTCGTTGAATGCGCGGTAAATTTTTAAAGGCTCGCCTTCTTTGTTCTCCGACCAAAGTTTTTTGCCTAATCTTTCGGGATTATTTGCAATAACTGCATTAGCAGAGGAAAGAATATTTTTTGTGGATCTATAGTTTTGCTCGAGCTTAATAGTTTTCACTTTCTTAAAATCTTTTTGAAACCTTTTGATGTTTGCACTTTTTGCCCCTCTCCAGCTGTAAATTGATTGATCATCATCTCCAACAACTGTCATAAAACTTTTTTTACCTAAGAGTTTTTTTAATAAAAGATATTGAATTTCATTGGTATCTTGAAATTCATCAACCAAAATATGTTCAAACCTATTCTGATAGTGCTCTAAAATTGCTTTGTTATTGGATAGCAGTTCGAAAGACCTTAAAAGGATTTCAGCAAAGTCAACCAATCCCTCTTGGTCACAAACTTTTTGGTACTCATTCATGATGTCGACCATTTTTTCTTCAACAAAAGAAGCACTAGACTTTATTTTTGCTTTTCTTCTGCCTTCTTCTTTTTGATTGTTAATAAACCATTGTGCCTGTGAGGGCTGCCAGGTTGCATCATCTAATTCTAGAGATTTTATGACTCTCTTTATCACTCTATTCTGATCTTCCGAATCTAAAATAGAAAAGCTTTTTGGCAAGCCAGCTTCTTCCCAATGTCTTCTTAACATCCTATGAAATAAAGAGTGAAAAGTGCCACACCACATCTGATTAAGTTGTTCGCCAAGAATGTTTTCTATTCGGCCTCTCATTTCTTTTGCTGCTTTATTGGTGAAAGTAACAGTTAATAAAGACATGGGATTTAGGTTGTGAACCTTACACAACCAAGCAACCTTATGCGTGATAACTCGGGTTTTTCCTGAGCCAGCTCCTGCAAGAATCAAAGAAAACTGAGATTCGTCTGATACGGCTTCTCTCTGAGGAGAATTTAGATCATCCAATATATAAGATACATCCATATATTTTTATTTTAAGCTAAAGTAGATTCTTTATATTAATAACATTTATGAAAGATTTTGAAAATTCTTTGGATACGATGCTTGAAAAAGCTTTTTTGACCATATCTAACGGAGTTGATGATGCTAAAAGTTACTTTCATACCCCAACTGTATGTACTTTTGAAGGGCAAGATATATCAGCAAGAACAGTTGTCCTCAGGGATTTTAATGAACAAGAAAGAGTTTTGAGGTTTCATACCGATCAAAGATCACCAAAAATATCTCAGATTAAAGAAAACAACAAAGCTACGGTTCATGCTTATGATCAAGAAGAAAAAGTTCAAATTAGATTAAAAGGAAATATTGAAGTTCATCATCAAGATTCCATAACTGAAAAGGCATGGGAAGATACTAGAGAAATGTCCAAAGAATGTTACTCAGTAAAAGACTCTCCTAGCAAAAAGATAGACAATCCTGTTGAGTTTGATATTGATAAAAGCAAAATTGATAGAGAAATGGGTTATGAGAATTTTGCCGTTAATCTCTTTACTTTCCACTGCCTTGAAATCTTATATTTAAAAAGAGCAGGTCACAGAAGAGCAATCTTCGAATGGCAAAATAATGATATGAAAAAGAACTGGTTGATACCTTAATTTACGGTATTAGCTAAAACTAAAATAACGCCAGTTACGATCAAAAGAATTCCAAAAGAAACCAGCAAAGATGGAAACTCTTGATATTTGATTGCTCCCAAAATTGCTATTAAAACAATTCCTACTCCAGACCAAATTGCATAAGCAACTGAAACCGAAATATGTTGAAAAGTTAAAGATAAAAAATAGAAACTTGCAGCATAGCTAAAGACAACAACAAGGTTAGGAATCATTTTTGTGAAGCCTTCTGTATCTCTTAAAAAAAGAGTGCCAACAACTTCTAAAATGATTGCTAAAAAGAGAAAGGCGTAAGGCAAAACCATAATTCTTTTGTATGATTGTAATCAAAAAATTAAAAACTATCTCGGAAAGTTAAGCTATTCAATTTTTTATATTTCAAGTTAAAATTAACCCATGAGTAAACATAAAGCTTTGGACATGTTCGGCAGGTCTGGGAATCCTACATTGAGTGATGCGACTTTTGCTGATTTTGAAAACGTAGATCAAAAAACCATGACTTTACAGGGTACTGTTAACAAGGTGGGTATTCTTTTAGCTCTTGTAGTTTTAAGTGCCGCCTATACTTGGAATGTTTATTTTGTAACTGGCAGTCCTGGAGCATTGATGCCAATTGGACTTTTCGGGGGTATGATTTTTGCTCTTATTACCATTTTCAAAAAAAACTGGGCGATGTATACCGCACCCATTTATGCCATATTGGAAGGTCTCTTTTTAGGTGGAATTTCCGCCATTTTTGAAAGTCAGTATCCAGGAATTGTGATTCAAGCAACTGGCCTAACTTTTGGCACTTTGGCTTCTTTATTGGTACTTTATAAAACAGGAGTTATAAAGCCTACAGAGAATTTCAGACTGATGGTAGTTTCAGCCACTATGGGGATTGCATTGCTCTATGTGGTTAGCTTCATTATGAGTATGTTTGGCACAGGTATCGGTTTTATTCATGACAATGGTATTTTTGGTATTGGATTTAGCCTTTTTGTTGTGGGTATTGCGGCTTTGAATTTGGTTCTAGACTTTGACTTCATTGAAGAGGGATCTGAAAAAAATGCTCCAAAATATATGGAGTGGTTTGGTGCCTTTGCCTTAATGGTCACCCTGATTTGGCTTTACTTGGAAATGCTTAGACTGCTTGCAAAACTCAGAAGCAGATAGCGTGTCTCTGACCAATATCTTTTTTTTACTTCTAACGATTGTCTCACTTGCAGTATTTTTTTTATTTGGCCGCTATAGAGCATCGGAAAAGCAACTAAATAGAGAAGATCGGATTGATTGGTCCAACAGAAGATATGATTTTCTAAAATACTTTCTGCTTATTCTTTTTTTGGCGATAGGTATAGCGTTTTTGATCAGAACTTTCGCCTAGAATAATTTTAATGATTGATACCGAAGTTTTAATAATTGGTGGGGGTGCTGCTGGGTTAACTGCAGCAATTGAGCTTAGTCAGAAACATAAAGTATCTGTCATTTCAAAAGAAACCATTGTTGATAGCTCTACTTGGTATGCCCAAGGAGGAATAGCTGCAGTGATGGGAGAAAAAGATACGGTCGAAGAACATATTGCTGATACCTTGGAGGTTGGAGATGGAATTTGTGATAAGGATGCTGTTGCCCACTGCGTAAAAAATAGTAAATCAGCAATTGATTGGCTTATTGAGATGGGCGTCAACTTCACAATGACGCAAGATGGGGAAAAATTACACCTCACTCAAGAAGGCGGACATTCAAAAAGACGTGTTGCACATTCTAAAGATACTACTGGAAAAGAAGTATCAAATTCTTTAATAGCTAGAGCAAGAAAAATAAAAAATATAACAATTTATGAAAATCATCTTGCCGTTGATTTGATAACAGGCAATCGGTCTTGTCTGGGAGCTTACGTATTCGATAAGAAAAAAGAAGAAGTCGTAACTTTCAAATCAAGTGCAACAATTCTGGCATCTGGAGGAGCGAGTAAGGTTTATTTATATACTAGCAATCCAGATGGAACTAGTGGTGATGGTATGGCGCTAGCTTGGCGAGCAGGCTGCAAATTATCCAATATGGAATTTAACCAGTTTCATCCAACTTGTCTTTATCATCCAGAAGCAAAATCTTTTTTAATTAGTGAAGCTTTAAGAGGTGAAGGTGCTTACTTACTCAATCATGAAAACGAAAGATTCATGAAAAAGTATCACAAAAAAAATGAATTAGCTCCAAGAGATGTGGTGGCTAGATCCATTGACGAAGAAATGAAAAAAACAGGTAAAGACTTTATGTTTCTAGATATTAGCCATAAGCCAAAAAATATGATTCTAAAATCATTTCCTGCAATTCATAAAAAATGTTTGAGTTATGGATTTGATATCACAAAAGACAAAATACCCATTGTGCCAGCAGCTCACTACTCATGTGGCGGTGTTAAGACGGGCTTGTCAGGAGAGACAAATGTAAAGAATCTCTATGCTATTGGAGAAACAGCGTGCACTGGGCTGCATGGTGCCAACAGAATGGCAAGCAACTCTCTATTAGAATGTGTTGTGTTTGCAAAATCTGCAGCTTCGCACATCGACAAGAATTTTAATGTAAATAAGAAAAAACTTAAGGACTGGGATTCCTCAAAAGTCATCAGATCAGGAGAGAATGTTCTTATCTCTCATAATTGGGATGAAACGAGAAGATTGATGTGGGACTACGTTGGTGTAGTTAGATCAAATGATCGGTTGTTAAAAGCGAAAGAAAAAATAAAAATCATTCAAAATGAAGTAGAGAGTTTTTACAAAAACTTTGAGTTGAATTCAGATTTTATTGAGTTGAGAAATTTGGTTCTAGTTGCGAGGCTGATTATCGAAAGCGCTATTTTGAGAAAAGAAAGCAGAGGTCTACACTACAACATAGATTTCCCAGATAAAATCAGAAGCGCTTCTTCTTCAGTAATTTCAAAGAAAGAACTTAAAGTTGCTTAATTAAGTCTCGCATAGAAAGAACTCCAACAAGTTTTTCTTTGTCCATAACCGCAAGGTGGCGAATCTGATTTTCCATCATCAGATCTAGAGCATCAAGTTTTGTACATTGCGGTGTCACGCTAATGATATTTTTAGACATTATTTCTTTGACCTCGTTATTTAAGGCTTCTTTTCCTTTTCTGGAAATAAGCTCGATGACATCTCTTTCTGTAACGATCCCCTCAAGGTCTTGTGGGTCATTTGTGTCTGAACAATATACCAATAAAGCGCCAATCCTATTTTTGTCCATTATTCTGCATGCCTCGTCAATAGAAGAGTTTCTGGCAACAGCAAATATGTCCCAATATCTTTGGTTTAAAAGCAACGATTCTATGTTTTCAGACATTAAGTGAGATGATTTATGGAGTTTTTTGTTTATAATACTTCAAATCTTAGGAGATTTAAAAATGATATTTAAAAAAGGAATTAAATTATTGTCTCTGTATATTCTTTTCT
This sequence comes from SAR86 cluster bacterium AG-422-E19, assembly GCA_003213595.1. Taxonomy (GTDB): domain Bacteria; phylum Pseudomonadota; class Gammaproteobacteria; order Magnimaribacterales; family AG-339-G14; genus MEDG-81. The sequence continues at coordinate 149,511 of QCMR01000001.1, forward strand.
TGGGATTAAGTTCTCTTGTTTATGCAGATAAAGGCTTTATTACTGTCGACGGGAAAAACATCGAAATGGATGTTGAAAGACAATATCAAGCACCTGCAAGCTATCCAAGAAAAGCTTTGAGACTTGCTAAAGAAGGTTACGTAATCGTTGAATTTGATGTCAGCGCTGATGGCGATGTCATAGATCCTTTTGTTTTAGAAGGAGAACCTGCCGGACTTTTTGATAGAGCAGCAATGAAATCTATTAGAAAGTGGATTTACCAGCCGCCAATATATGAAGGCGTGCCTGTTCAAGTAAATGATGTGCAAGTTAAATTATCTTTTCGAGTTCAATAAGATCTTAAATTTTTGCGCGTAAATGCGTATCAGAACAGTATTAATTGGAATAGGCCTAGCAGGAAACTTACTGCTGGCCCTTTCCTTGTTTTTTCTATTCAACTACAGGGATACCACACAGAAAAGTTTTGCCAATGAGTCTCTGGTTTCAACGTACGAGGCTGCATGGTTTCAGACCCTCGAAACTTCAATTGATGCGATTTCTGCCTGGCTTCCAGTAACTGGAGAAAGAGGTAATTATTGGGATCCTGAGAACCCCATTTACCCTGAAGAAGAATTTTCCTCTCCTGATGACTCTTATGCCAACCCATTGATTCAATTCATTACGGATAAAAACATTGGGGAAGCAGGATATCTCCTGGATCTGATGTTTGAATTTGATTTGGATGAAGGGAATTTAAGTTTTATTAAAGCTTATTATCCAAATGGACAAAGATTTTATTGTTCTAGTGCGCTGGACTTATCTGGAATCGATGCGTGTAGTCCCCAAGCCAAAAATGAATACGATGATAATCTTGATGAATTTCTCATTGATGCAGGCAAGAGGCCAAGAAGATTTTTACAAAAAATCGTAGACTCATCTGGAGAAAAAATTTCTACCTTAAACCAGATGATGGCCTTCCCGATAAAGGCTTTTAGTAGAAATGCTGAAGCAATTATTGTCATGGGAATAGATGTAAGAAAATCTATGGAAACCTTTGGTGATGAATTTGAACTTGTTACTGCAGTTCAAACAGAAGAAGGAATCATTTCATTGGGTGACGATTATGCGAGGTATGAGTCAGGCCTAGAGTTAGATGAAACCTCTAATTTTGGAATTACCAACATTAAAGGTCATGTTGATAAAGCAAATTTAAACTTAGAAGAATTTGGTAATAGAACGTCTACACGAGATTCCGACCTAGGATCACTTATAACCCTTCTTCCATTGAGTTCATACCTTTCATCAGATAAAGCACAATTATTTATTTTCAGAGATGAAAGCGAAAGTATCGCTCAAGAAAATGCGATCCTTAATTCAATCTACATAATCATTACAATAGTAATCTTCTTGGTGATAGCTTTAACTTCAGGGATTCTTGCTAATGTTTTTGGATCAGTAAATAAGGCAATTGAAGTTTTACAAGCTCTCACCAGTGGAGACTTATCTAAAACTATGCCTCAGAGAAGAGGTCTTTTGAGATCTGAGAATGATGAGGTTGGTGAGCTTGCAAAAGCTCTGGAAATTTATAGAGGCCATCTGAATGAGATGGAAAATATTAGAACTGAACAAGCACGCAGAAGAAAAGAAAGAGATACTGCGATCATAGAAAAAATGAGCATTCTTGCTGATGAACTTGAGGGAGATTCAAGAACTTTGATTCTTAACGATATTAATAAAATGCAAAATCTTGCTCAAGAAAGCTCACAAGATAAGGGGGAAGAAGCTTCGGTTGAATTAATGACAGTTGCGTTCACTAGAATGGCAGACGAAGTACAAGTTCTCATAGATACAAGAACTAAAGAGATGGAAGAGTCTCGTGATGAAGCGCTGGAAGCTAATGAACAAAGAAGTAAATTCTTTGCCAATATGAGTCACGAACTCAGAACGCCATTGAACGCAATTTTAGGATATGGCGAAATGCTTTACGAAGAATGTGAAGACTTAGGTTATGAAGATTTAATGCCTGATCTTAAGAAGATTACTACCTCTGGAACACATCTCTTGTCTCTGATTAATAATATTTTGGATCTTTCAAAAATAGAATCAGGGAAAATGGAACTTTTCATAACCAGCTTTGAAATTGAAAAAGTGGTTGAAACTCTTCGAGATATAAATGCACCTCTGGCAGCGAAAAATGACAATGGTTTCAAAATAAATATTCAAGAAGCTATCGGGTCAATGTCTCAGGACGAAACGAAGCTTAGACAGTGTGTGACAAATTTCCTAAGCAATGCCTTTAAATTTACCAATAATGGCCTAGTTACCTTAGATGTTAGTGCTTTCATGAAAGATGAAGTTGAGATGATTGAATTCAAAGTAACTGATGATGGGGAGGGTATGAGCAAAGAAGGAGTAGCAAAAGTCTTCGAAGAGTATGAACAAGCTGAAAGGTCCACCTCGGCAACTCATGGTGGAACTGGTCTTGGTCTGCCTATAAGTAAAAGATTTGCTGAATTAATGGGTGGTGGCGTAACAGTATCCAGTGAAAAAGGAGTTGGTTCAGTATTTACGATCTTTATTCCTAGAATATGCGATGAATCTGAAGAACTTGAAAATGAAGAAATATCTTCCTTAGAAGGTGAAAACCTATGTGTACTTATCGATGACGATATCGCAATGCATGACTTAATAAAAAGAACGGTAAAAAAAGCTGGGATGACATTGATTGGCGCGACCAATGGTGAACAGGGTTTGAATATGATCAGAGAGTCAAAACCAAAACTCATTTTATTAGATGTCTTAATGCCTGGAAGAGATGGTTGGTCTATCTTAAAGGAGTGTAAATCCGATGAATCAATAAAAGATATTCCAGTGATAATGGTTTCACAAATGTCGCAAGAGACTTTGGCATTTTCCTTGGGAGCAGATGATTACCTCACTAAGCCAATTGATCGAGACAAATTCCTTAAGATGGTAACGAACTTACTTGGTAGCTCAACTAACAAAAGAATCTTAATTGTTGATGATGATTCAAATACAAGAGATATTTTGGGTAGAGCCTTAAATGATGCCGGATACGAAGCCTTTTTAGCTAGAGATGGAAAAGAAGGACTAGAGAGTTTGGATAAAAATCCTGCGCTTATTGTTCTAGATCTAGAAATGCCGCGCATGGATGGTTTTGAATTTTTAGAAAACTTTGTTGAGATGGATTTTGAAGATAGGCCTAATATTCTTGTTTATTCAGGGAAAGATTTATCTGAGGTACAAGAAGAACTTTTAAGAAAGAACGTTGCTGGGCTTGTTAAAAAGGATGAGGTATCCATTAATCAACTTCCAGGAATGGTTACTAAACTTTTAGGAGCTAAGAACTAAGCGCCTAAATTTGACTCAATTTTTTCTAAAAGCCTCTTAAAATCAACAGGCTTTGTATCGAAATCATCTGCGCCGCATTCCAAAGCCTTTTGCCTATCGTGCTCCATTGCATGGGCAGTTAAAGCAATGATTGGAATATTTGAAATCTCGGGATCCGCTTTTGCTTGAGTGGTCGCATCCCAACCATCTAGGACCGGAAGGCCCATATCCATTAAAACCAAATCTGGGTTTTCTGATTTCATTTTATCAAGCCCTTCTTGGCCATCAAAAGCAAAGATGACTTCATATTCTCTTCTTGTCAGTCTTCTGCCCAACATATCGCGATTCATTTCATTATCTTCGACATAAAGAATCTTTTTCATAACTTTCTCCCTCAGCTATAAATAAACTGATTTCTTCCCCCCTCTTTTGCTTTATAGAGCCTTTCGTCTGCAAGGTTAACAAGTTCTTCTTGATCCTTAACCTCAGATGAATTAATAACTCCTCCACTAATAGTAATATTTATTTCAACATCTTGGAAGGGAATTGATAATTCAACTACAGTATTTCTAATACTCTCACAGTAGTCGTTTAGGCTCATTCCTTCTTTGTTTTCTAAAACCGCAATAAATTCTTCCCCGCCTACTCTGCCAATAACATTTTCACCGCATGCATCTCTCAAACCATTAGCAACAGCTTTTAGGACCTCATCACCTCCAGGGTGTCCATAAGTGTCATTTACGGATTTAAAAAAATCTATATCCATGGAGAGCAAAGAAAATTCGTAATCTTTTTCTTGCTTCAATTTCTCGAAACATTCCTCAATTTTGTCAAAAACAACCTGTCTGTTATAAATTCCAGTTAATGGGCAAGTTGTCGCTCTAAGGTTTAATTCTTTCAAAAGTTCTTGTTCTCTTGCTCTGAAATATTTTGCTTCTAAACTTGCGATTGATTTCGCCATTAAAATGGTTCCATTCAGTGGTTTAGGGAGGTAGTCTGAGGCGCCTAATTTAATACATTTAGCTGTACTATCAACATCATTGAATGCCGAAACCATGATGATTGGCAGTTCGTCTCTTTCGTGATTTTTTCTAAATCTTTTTAGAAGCTCTAATCCATTAATGTCCGGCAACATGACGTCCAATAAGATTAAATCAGGAGTTTGCTTATCGACTTCTTCTATCGCTGTAGTACCATCTAAAGCGACTCTGCATGAAAGACCATTCTGAGTTAGCCGTCTCTCTAAAACCTCGCAATTAGTTTTATTATCGTCAACTATGAGAACATCCGATCCTTTGAGGTAATCATCTATGTCTAAACTGTAATCAATATCGCCTAATGATTTAAAAAGAGATTCGGCATTCTGGATTTGCCCTTGTTCAGAATCTTCTGCTGCTTTTTCATTTAGATCGCCTTTAATAAAATCCACAAATCTTTCTATAGCAGTTTCTGTTTCTCTTGATAAAGATAAAATTGTATTCAAGTCTTTAATGCATTCTTCAGATAGATCATCCTCAAAATCTTCGATGAGTATCTCGCTATAACCAATAATTGCATTTAGAGGTGTTCGAAGGTTGTGCCTTAATTCTGAGTATTCTTGTGATGTTTTGGTTTGCTTATCTGCCGAAGTATTTTCTCTAAAAGCGTCTTCGTACTGACTTAAAAGTTTATCTTCAGCTTCTTTAATTTGATTAATTTCAGAACTTATATCTAAGTTATTTTGAACTGCAAACTGTTCTACCAAATCAATATATTGTTCTATGGCTTCAGCAGGAGCGGCGAACTCTTGTTTTATTTGTGCTAATAATATTTTTTCAGCGCCTTTTGAAGGCTTTTCCAGACTGGCCATTAAAATTCCTCCTTGAATTCTTCCAAAAATTGGGGGCGATGATGATAATAGCCTTGTCCATTATTGCATCCGAGTTTCAAAAAAGTTTCTTGCTGTTCTATTGTCTCTATCCCTTCTGCCAACATGTCTAATTCCATATTTTTGCAAATTGAAACTACGAATTTAACAAGTTCTTGTGTGTCTTGTTCGGATACTGTCCTTGAAAAATCTTTATCTAATTTAACAAGTGAAATCGGCAAGTCTCTCAAATAACTCAAAGAAGAATAACCTGCACCAAAATCATCAAGGGCTAGAGGTATCCCATGAGATTTAAGTTTTTCAAAATAATCAGCCGCCCGAGATCTATCTTCTAGCTCAGCTGTCTCAGTAATTTCAAGGCCTAAGTCACCTGATTTTAAGTCATTTTCTTCGACAAAATCTAAAATGATTTTACAAAAATTTTCTTGCATAGCTGTATAAGCTGAGACGTTGAGATATACAGTAAAATCTAATTTTCTTTCTTTCTTAAAAGCGAATACCTCTTTTAATTTCTGCATAGAGGCAAGAACTACAAGAGAAAATAAGCTTTCTCCTTCAACCAAAGGTATTAATTTATCATTCGGGATGATATCTCCCTTTTCGTCTCTTAATCTTAGCAACGTTTCTACACTCACTAAGTCTCCACTAGCAAGGTCATATTGCTTTTGGTATGCCATATCTATTCGATCATTTTCTAAGCAGGAAATTGTGTTTTTCAGGGCTTCAAGGGCGGCCTCTGACTGAGCCAGCACTTCTATTAAGAAAAAGGATTCTTCTTTATCTAAAGGAATTTCATGGACTCTTGATCTTAGTAAAAACTTTATTTCCCTTAACGAAAGTTCAAGATCCGATTGAAATGAAGATCCAATTGCTTCTATTTTCTTTGATGTGCCATGAGATATTATTGGAGCAATAGCAATGTCATCGATTGCAGATGTATCAAAAACATATTGAGCAGATTGATTCATCCATTCCACCCCGCCATCTTTACAAAAAATTAAATATGGACTTGGGTGATGTTGCAGAGATTTAATAAGGTATTTAGCCTGTTGATCTTCAATTATTGTCATCTTCTATAAGTTCCTCAACAACTTCAACGAAGCTATCATTAAATGTATTTTTCATGAAAGACCAAAGTTTTAAGTGATACTTTGATTTAAAAAGTGTTTTGAAAGATCTCTTATAATTTTCCCATTCTCCTTTATCGATCATTCCAATTGTGTATTGATAATGTTGGTTTTCTCTAGACCGTAACATTATGCTGAAATATGACATGTATTTAGCATCCTCTTCAGGAGTAAGTTCCTCATCGTTTCGCAGTTTTAACTTAATCTTAACCATGCTTTTTTTCATACCTTCTAAAGCAATTTCTTGATGACTATCGGCGACATTCTGCCTGGCATTTGCTCTTGCTACTCTATTTTGCTCTCTCATTTCTTGTATTAAATAGTAAATTGAAGCTACAGCTCCAATTGCTGCCAATGCTCCAACAATGCTATTAAAGTACTCAATAAAAAAATTCATGTTTTATTCCAAAAATTGAGAATGATAAGCTTAATTGTTTTGCTGGTTTATTTAAACGATTTTTTAAAATAAATAAGGGATAAGTCTAGCTCTTACTTTTTTACAATAATCTTCATATCCTTCTAAATCATTAACAAGAGTTTTTTCTTCAACATTTATTCTCGATCTCAAAGCTATTGCTAAAAAAATCAGACTTAGAAAAAGTGATAGATAAGTACCTAACCAAACATTTACTCCAGTTATAAAAAAAATAAAACCGGTATACATTGGATGTCTCACCATGGAATAAATGCCTGTATCTATAACTTTCTGACCTCTTTCTTCTTGAATGTTGACAGTAGTTTCCGCAAACTCATTTGCATTCATTGAGGCCATAACAAAAAGCATGCCAATGATATAAATAGCCAAGCCAATATTTTTTATATTGCCTTCAAAATTAGAAGAGAGGTTTAAATGAAAAATATCTATCGGCGCTAAAGAAAGTCCAACAACAATTGCAGATAACATCAAGACTGTTGCCAGTCTGTCTTCTTTTGGCTGAGTCTCTGAATCGTAATTCATTCGAGCTTCAATACTTGCTGGCTTAACAACGAGCAAGTATGCAGAAGCTAGAATTGTTATTAGAAAGTGAATGGTAAGAAACAAAAGTGCATCTGGCCAATTTAGTGTTAAAGCAGGTAAATATAAAAAAATACCCAACAATGCGGTTTGAAAAAGTATCCCAAAGAGAGTTTTTACCCATAACATGTTTGTTCTCCAAAGTTATGTTATCAAATATTCTTAATTAGTTATTTTTAACTAAAAACTTTTCAACTGCCATTGAAAAAATGTCGTTTTTATCGCCTGCTACCATGTGCGCAGCATTACTAATTTCTTCAAATTCCGCATGAGAAACTACTTTTAAAAAATAATCTTTATCTTCTTCAGTTAATACGTCACTAAGTCCGCCTCTTATTAATAACGTAGGGATATTTAAAAAATTAGCAGCCTCTTCCAAATGGCCAAAATACTCTTTTATGTCTTGACCTTGTCTGCCTTGAAGAAATTTTGGATCCCAATGCCAATAGAACCTATTATCCTTTTTTCTTAAGTTTTTATGCAATCCAGATAAATCTTTTGGTTTTTCTCTATGAGGTAAAAAGTTAGATATATAATCCGCAGCCTCTTCTAAAGACGAAAATCCATTTTCTGCAGATCTCATAAATTCTACAATTCTATCCGAACCTTCTTGATTAGGATAAATGCCTATATCTACCATCGTGAGCGTTTTGCAAAAACTTGAGTAGTCGGGATCTCCAGCAAGAGATAAGGATGTCATTCCTCCAAGGGAAGCACCAACTAAATTTACAGGCTTATCATGCTGTTTAATGATCGAGATCAAATCTTGTTTATGGTCATGAATCTTATACTCTCCTTTTTCCGACCAAAAACTGTCTCCATGCCCTCTAAGATCATAAGTAATAACATAAAAGCCTTTTTTAGAGATATTTTCTGCCGCATTGTCCCAAGCAAATCTAGTCTGACCTCCACCATGCAAAAAAATTACTAAAGGATTAGATTCTTCACCATAGATGGAGCCGGCAATATCGTTACCATCAAAATTTTTGAAAACTTTTAACATCTATGAGTTAGATCCACTGAGTTACAAATTCAGAGGTATCCATTTCAGGAATCTTTTTTTGTTTTCCGGAAGCTGTGCCTACGTAAAGATATCCGATTACCTTTTGATTTCCTTGTAAGTCGAGATACTTCGAAATCTTTTCATTAAGAGCAAAAACTCCGGTTCTCCACATGCCAGCGTAATTTAGAGCATTTAACGCAAGTAATATATTTTCCGCAGCGGCAGCAGTAGAGAGCATTTGCTCTATTTCAGGAACTTTTGGATGAGTCTTGATTTCAGAAATTAGAATGACAATCATTGGGGCGCGAAAAGGCGCATCTCTATATTTTTGCAATGTCTCATCGGTAACATCCTTAATGTTGTCCTTAGCAAAATCTACAAAAATGGATGAAAGTTTTTCTAGACCCTTGCCTGTTACTTGGATAAATCTTGAGGGTCTTTGCCAAGCATGATCGGGTGCCCTAAGCGCAGCCTGATAAATTTGTTCCATTTCTTTTTCAGAAGGATGGGGTTCAGACAATTCTCTTGGAGAATTTCTATTGAGAATATTTTTTAGAGCTTCATTCATTATTACTTAGTTTTCTTTATATCCTGACATTTTATCCCAAGCTTTAATTTTATTTTCTGAAATACCAGCTTCCATTACATCGCCACGGAATCTTTTATAAGTATAGGGAATAATAAGTTTTCTCGTATTGAAGATAAAAACCGCTATTCCCCAAACGTTAAATAAAATACAAATGATTAAAATTTCTACTCTGATCAGATCGGAAAATAATGAAAACATGGCGATTGAAAGATATGTCTCAGGCTTGGTTAAGAACATAGCTAATCCCACTTTTCCTGGAGGCATAATCATCCACAAAAGCATCATTACAAGTGCCAGACCGATAAATAGGAGTTCAATCTCAAATCTAGTGACTGCGCCCTCTATGATGCCGTTTAGAGCAATGAAACCGAGAAAAAAACAAACAATGGCATGAAATTTATGTTGCATTTTGTCTTCCATGAATAAATACGCATTTAATTTTCCATTGAGTTTTGTCCAAGAAGGCAGTTTTCTAAAAAAATCATCAAAAATTTCAAAGATACCCAGGCTTAAATAAACTATTGCTTCAACCCAAAGAACTGTCTTTAAGGCAAGGGTTAATTCAAAAAGCTCGGTAGAACTCATCTTTGGAGTTAAATATTTAGGCCGAAAATATTAGAAATTATCCATTGGCCTGAAATAATCATTGCCCAAACAGCCTGAATTAATATTACTATCCAAGAAAATAAAATTCCCATCTGTCTAAAAATTATATTTCCCCCTCCAATCAGAGTGTAAGCATGAGAAATTCTAGATAAAACAAATAAGTCTCCTAGAATTAAGACTGCTAGATCAGGTATTTGACCGATGATTTCAAGAGCAAACGATAAAGCCAAAAAAAGAAGAGCATATTCAATAAAGTTCCCATGTGCTCTTTGAGCAGCCAATAATTCTTCGCTATCCCCAGTACCCAGGCTAATTTCAGTTTTAAGTCTTTGTCTGACGGTAAGTAAAGACAAGATTATTGCAAAGAAGCCAAGCACTCCTGCATAAAATAAACTTATCATTAAAAATTAATTATAGTTATTGCTACTGAGCTCAAGACCTTTGAGATCATCTTTATCACGCCATTTTTTCATAAGTTTGAAAAAATTCAGAGCTCCTCCGCCGTAAGGATTATTTTGTGGAGCCTGCATAGGCTTACCTTCATTATTGTAATAACCTGGAGTGCAACTTTCTTGAAAACTCAACATGTCTCTTGAATTATCTATAATGGTTTTTACCCAATTTTCCTCACCTTCTTTTGAAGCCTCGACTAGAGACATATTCTTTTCTCTCATGGATTTTAAAATATATGCAAGGTGGATACTCTGTTCATCGAGGGAATGCGTATAGTTTGCTGTGAAGCCAGCTTGTTGAGGGCCAAAGAAAAAACTATTTGGGAATCCGCGACTATGCATGCCATGCATAGTAGATAGACCATCTTTCCACTTATCCATTATTGAAAGACCTTTTCTGCCATAAATTTCGTAACCACTTCTTCTGGTATAGTCAGTTCCGACCTCAAAGCCTGTAGCAAATATGATGCAGTCAACTTCATATTCTTTGCCGTCAAAGAAAATGCCCTTTTCAGTGATTTTATCTAGACCCTTACCTTGAGTATCAACCAAAGTCACATTTTCTCGATTGTAAGTATCAAGGTATTCATCGTGGAAACATGGGCGTTTGCAAAATTGTCGGTAATAGGGCTTTAGAGATTCTGCTACGTTTGGATCTTTTACAATCTCTTCAGCTCTAGCTCTGATTTGCTCCATTTTGGCAAAATCTACCATTTCAACTTTATTCGAGACATTTTCTTTCCCAACAAAGTTCATGAATTTATCGGCCATAAATGGCTTAAGGCCTTTTTTATAAAAATCTTTATTGAATGGCGCAAGTAATGCCCACAAAGCCATTCTGAGTTTAGATGGTCCTGATGCCCTAAATGCTGACAATATGGTTCTAAAAATTTCAGTCCAACCATCGTTTACTAAATCTTCTCCACTGAATTCTCCTCCAAGAAATCCTTCAAAGTTAGCTCTTCTTTTTTCATGCCACCCAGGCTTCATAGAATTAAACCAGTCTTCGTCAGTTTCTCTATTTGCTCTTACGTCTATCGACGAGGGAGTTCTTTGAAAAACATAAAGCTCTTTTGCAGATGCTCCCAAATGCGGAATACACTGCACAGCAGTTGCTCCTGTACCAATGATGGCTACTTTTTTATCAGAAAGATTTTTCAGGTCTCCATGAGAAGATCCTCCGGTATATTCGTAGTCCCAACGGCTTGTATGAAAAGTATGTCCCTTATAGTCATTAATTCCATCTATTGCAGGCAACTTTGGTCTGTTCAAAGGCCCGTTTGAGTGAACCACAAAATTCGCAGTTATTTCATCGCCTTTGTTGGTTTTAATTGTCCATAATCCAGAATCGTCCGACCACTTCGTCTCGGTGACTTCTGTTTGCAAAATTGAGTTTTCATAAAGCTTAAACTTTTCAGCAATAACTCCACAGTACTCTAGAGTCTCAGGAGCATTGGTATATTTGCTTTTAGGGATAAATCCAGTTTCTTCAAGCAACGGAAAATAAATATACGATTCAATGTCACATGAGGCTCCAGGATATCTATTCCAATACCAAGTCCCGCCAAAGTCTCCTCCCTTTTCAATGATTTTAAAATCATCAAATCCTGCTTCTCTTATTCTTGCAGCTGCCAGCATTCCGCCAAAACCGCCGCCGATAATTGCAATTTCAGTATGAAGTTTTAAAGATTCCCTTTCTGTTTTTTTTTCAACATATGGGTCTTCTACAAAATACGAGAAATCTCCTTTTACTTCCTTATATTGGTTGTTGCCATCAGAGCGAAGACGTTTATCTCTTTCTTCTCTATACTTTTCTCGAAGTTTTTCCGGATCAAAATCAAAATTTTCTATATTTGCTGCCATATTGAATTACCTTATTAAGTATGAAAAAAATATAACTTATGACATTAATCGTGTCAAAAGATTGTTTTTCTGAAAAGAATTATATAAGAAAAATAGAAATAATAGGTTTATGGACAAGTATCCTGCCATAGGCAGAATGTATTTATTAGCTTCAGGAAGGAAAAAAGAAGTTAGGAAAACTCCTATTAAAAAAACTATTCTGAAAGCGTCTACCAGTAAAGCCTTCTTGCTGTCCAACCACAAAGAGACACAATATGCTGTTGAAACCATTGCAATAGCAACAACAATACCTTGCAGTAGGTTCATTTCGCCCAATTCAATAAAGACTGTGCTGATAAGAGACACGAATATCAATTGAAAAAAAGCATAACTTTTGGAAGCAAAAGAGGAATTAGGATTGTATTTTTCAAAATTGTGAACATCAAAATCTGTTTTTGGAGATAAATGACCTGAATCGGTTGGAATCCACCTGGTTGGTGCAACCAAGACATAAAGCTTATTTTTAAGATTTTTTGTATGGAATATTTCTCTTAGCATCTTCACATAAATATGAAGATTTGCCCAAACAGGATTAAAGGTTTTTAAAGGGCCTCTAATGCCATAGACAGGAGAAACATTGTCTTCTTCCTCCTTGAAAGTTCCGAAAAATCTATCCCAAATAATAAATACCCCGCCATAATTCTTATCTATGTATTCCTCATTTTGAGCATGATGAACTCTGTGATTAGAGGGAGAAACGAAAAATAACTCAAACCATCCCAATTTAGGAACATGTTCTGTGTGAACCCAAAATTGATAAATCAAATTAATGGAAGCTACCGAAACAAAAACATAAGAAGGCACGCCGATAATGAAAAGTGGAATATAAAATACCCAAGTCAAAAAGAAGCCTGTACCAGTCTGTCTTAATGCTGTAGATAAATTGTAATCCTCGCTTTGATGATGAGCCACATGCGATGCCCAAAAAATTTGTCTCTCGTGACTAATTCTATGAAACCAATAATAAAAGAAGTCATAGGCAATAAACGCAATTATCCAAGTAAGAATTGAACTTGAATCCCATCTTGGCAATGAAAAATGTGTTTCCACAAAGAAGAAAACTGCTCCTCCTAAACCTATTTTCAATGCCGAACTAGTAGACCGAAGAGCTCCCATAAACATACTAGACAAAGCATCATTGGCTCGGTAAGTATTATTATTTTTTAACCAACCATATGAAAGCTCTATTAGGATGGCTAGTAAGAAAAACGGAACTGCATAAGGAACATAATCCATAAATTTTATAGTTGTTTAATTGCACAAAGCTTGTTGCCAGAGGGATCTCTCAAATAAGCTAAGTACATTTTCATGCCTTCAAATTCTCTAACACCAGGCGCATCTTCAATGGAAACTCCACCAGCTTCGAGGCCTGCTGCATGCCATTTATCTCCCTGAGCTTCATCTTCTATATTGAATCCAATAGTTGAACCATTTCCTGCAGAAGCTGGCTCCCCATCAATAGGCTCTGAAATACAAAAAGTCATTCCCTCTAAAAAATAAAAGTAACGAGTTTGACCAGTAAGATTTGGTACCATGAGTCCTGGTTTTGCACCTAAAACTCCTAAAACATTATCATAAAAAGTTTTAGATTCCTCTACATCATTTGCTCCAACCATAATATGACTAAACATAATTTCCCCTGTGATTTATTTTTAATTTTTAATAAGGTCTGTCGCCTACGACTGTAACCCTTTCAACTTTTCTTACTTGCGGCCAATAATCTGATACGGCGTAGTGTTGACACGCTCTATTATCCCAAAAAGCAATCGAATCCTTTTCCCAGATAAATCGACACTGATACTCAGGTATTGCCGCTTGAGCATAAAGAAAATCTAGCATAATGGAAGATTCTGTAGCATCCCAGTCTTTTATATATTGTGTAAAAGCTTTGTTTACGTATATAACTTTTTGTTTTGTATCCGGATGCGTGCGAATCACAGGATGTTCTGGGCTTGGATACTTTTGATTAAAAGCCTCTATTTCTGCTTCACTTTTGCCTTGTTTGATTAATCTTTGTCTAAAACCAGCAAAATCATGAACAGCAATTGCTCCTTCTAACTTTTTCTTCACTTCCTCAGACAGCCCATCATAGGCCAAGCACATATCAGAAAATAAGGTATCGCCTCCAACCTGAGGCCCCTCAATCATACGTAAAATAGATCCTAAAGAAGGCTCTTTTCTCCAGGTGACATCAGAATGCCAGGTATTTTCTCTTCCCCTGCTTTTTTTATCATGCGTGATACTGAGAACTTCAGGAAATCCTTCTTTGTGAGGCGCAAAAGGATGCACTTCCAATTTGCCAAAGTTTTTTGCAAACTTTAAGTGCTCTTCAGTACTAAGGTTTTGTTTGCGAAAAAAAATTACCTTATAAATAAGAAGAGCTTGATAGATTGATTTATAAGTCTTTTTATCTAGATTTTTTCTTAAATCAATTTCCAAAAGCTCTGCTCCAATATTTGGCGATATACGATTTACTTTAAAAGGTAAATCTTGCTCTTCGAAATTTTTAGCAATCAAGATTTCCATATAATAATAGATTAAGAAATTTAAAGTTTTTTTACAACCATTCTAAGAAACAGAGTGCACTTTAAGCTCTTACACGCTCAACTATAAGTCCAATAAGTAAAAGGAAAATAAAAAGAGCAAACCTTAAATCAGTTATGAAAGGAGTTTCCACAGGAATAGCTATGGTCTTGTCTAATGCCTCTACTTTGTATTCGTGCCTTTCATCAAAGACAGGATTCAGACCGATTTCAAACAAATCTCTTCTGCTTCTGTATCTAAATATTGCAACAATGTCCCAGTCTTCCATTCCTTGAGCGGCAACGATATCCAGAGCAGGATTTAAAACAAAAGCAAAGAATACCGGATGTGAGGCTCTTTTAAACTGTTGTGGCCACATGTATTCCATGTAGTGCATCTGCAAATCTAATGAAGTTGCTCCCTCTCCAGTAGCTTCCATGGTTCGTGGTGATTCGTTCCTATCAAGAAAGTTCACCATAAAAAAGTCTTTGCCATCATCCTCACTCATGAACTTGAATGCTTTTTCCCATTGCCCAGAATCTCTTCTTGCTGAGCTGCTTTCCTCGAAGATTTTTTTGTAAGTTTCTATTTCTTGCTCTGTGAGAGGGCCAGACAAATTTGTATACCAGAGAAAGAATAAAATATAGACCAAGCTAATTGGCAACCAGATTTTTACGGAAAGAGACATTGATGAGATTCTAATTGTGAAATAATTAAACTTTTTTTGTTGTCCAAAATTTTAACATATTCAATGTCGTATCATCTTTTGCAAAAAATTGATGATACAGCGCGGCCAAAATATGAATAACAATCAATGCGATGATTGCGTTGGTACAAAATTCGTGAAATCCCCTTATTATAAAAAATGTATTTTGGTTATGTGCTGCAAAAGCCAAATCAATGCCAAAAACTATTATTGGGTCTGACGCAAAGCTCGCCATTGATATTCCAGTAATTATGAGCCCTGCCATAAGAAAATATAAAGAATAATGTCCTAACTTTGCAGAAACTACCTGCCAGCCAGGCATTGTTGATGGGAGTTTTGGGGCTCCATAAAAATATCGTAAAATTATTCTCAATATAAATAAGAAAGTTACGATCATACCGGCTGTTGCATGATCAGCTCGTGATTCGAGCCTATCCCATAACTCCATATTGCCACCAAACTTTTGGGCGACATTAAGATCCAGCATGATAATGATAGCCATAAGCCAATGGATTATTTTTTGTGTCTTTGAGTAATCTAAAGTCATAAAAAGCTTAGTCTAAATCAATTGCATATTTTTTAAGTATGTCTAAATCTATAATTTTTAAAGATTTCTTATTTGTTCTTCTCAAATAAATTTTTGGTGCTTTGTTATTCTCATAAGCTTCTTTCCATCTCTCTGCACAAACGCACCAGTGATCGCCTTCTTTTAGCCCTGGAAAGTTGAATTCATTTCTTGGTGTTGAAAGATCATTACCTCGAGATTTAGAAAACTCTAAAAAATCCTCTGTAATATGCGCACAAACAACATGTAGGCCCTGATCCAAATTATCGGTGTGACAAAATCCATCACGAAAAAAACCAGTAATGGGATTTGAGCAACATTCCTCTATTTCTTCTTCAAAAACATTGAATTGTTTTTCCATCTTAGGTGACCACCAAAATTATAAGGCAGAGTACTAAAGTGGATAAAGTAAGTATTACGCTTAACAGGTGCAGATACTTAAAACTTTTATCTCTTCCCTCATCCCTTGCTTTGTTTGTTACCGGAACGATCCAATAAGAAATACTCATCAGTAGCAAAGAAACAAAGAAGAGTACTTGAAGCGAAAGACGATCGCCAATTACTGACAAGAAAAGACCTATGAGACTAAGAATTGCCACATTTAAAAATAATTTTGGAAAAATAGCTCTTAAAAAAGGTCCGGCTTGTTCTTCAGAGTACACTTTAAAAATAGTAGGAGCATTTAAAGCTGCCTGAAATAAAATCATTCCAGCCATTAGTCCTGCAAGAAAAAGATATAAATTGTTCATAAAATTACTCTTCTGTTAGTGATTTTGCCCATAAAAAAATATCTGGAACTTCTTGGGCATCAAAAATAAATTCTTGGCCAGGGCCAATATTTGTATCGACTAATAATTTTTTATTGTCTTTCCATTTTAGACGGTTTAAAAAAATTTTACTCTTCTTCTTAGCAGGTTTAGAAAAATATTTTTTGGGAAACTGCCACAAAGATTTCGTATGGTTTGGAGCGCTAAGCACTAGTTTTTTTGAAAATTTTTTAAATAGGCCAAAATTTTTTCTTGATACGTAAATTGTATTGTTTTTATATTGTCGATATTTTGGATCGTGTGGATGTGAAAGATTAAATTTTTTTAAAAAATTTGAAATCTGATTATCACCTTCCAAGATCTCTTCAATTTGTAACCATCCAAAAATTTTATGGATATCAATTTTTGGATTATCCTTTTTTTTAAACCACCCAAAAAATAAAAAAAGATCCCCTATACCTACGCCATTATTTTTAAGTTCAGATTGTGCACTGCCCGCCTGACCAAAAAGTCCAATTTTGTCATTAAGAGCGGGATCATAATGGCAAAAATCTTCAGAATTAACCTGTGTGGCTGAAACTTCCTTCAAAGCTTGAGTTCCACTAATGCCATTGAATTTAAGTTCATGATATTTTTTTGGAGATTTTCCATTTTGAGGAATAGGAAGAGAGAAAATATCGCCATTTTTAAATATCGGAGAAGGTCTGCCCCCATATTTTGAATCAAATCCTTTTCTGCTTAAAATAACTCTTTTCATAAGACAATTTGTAACTATGGCCAAAGCTTTTCTTTTTCACAACCCCAGATGCAGTAAGTCTAGACAAGCCCTAAAGCTCCTCGAGCAAGAAAAAGAAAATTTTGAGGTTTTCATGTATCTTGATGAGATGCTCCAAAAAGAATTTTTGAAAGAAATTATTCAAAAACTTGGTATCAGCCCAAGAGATCTTTTGAGAACAGGAGAATCTGCATACAAAGAGAATAATTTAAAAGATTCTAATATTTTAGATGAAGAAATCATTAATTTTATGATTGAATATCCTAAGCTCATTGAAAGGCCAATTTATGTAAAAGGGTCTAAAGCTATAGTTGGCAGGCCGCCAGAAAATGTTTTGAAGATTATTTGATTAATCTCTTAAAAGTTTTTTAGGTTTAAAAATATTTGTTAGTCCTATACCAATTAAAATACATAAGGAGCCCAATATGACCTTCTGATCTATAGTCTCATTTAAAAATATCACACCCCAGAAAATTCCAGTAATGGGTACCAAGAAAATTACCGAGGAGGCTTGAACTGGGGAGGACCTTTGCAACAAAACAACATAAGCAATAAATGAGATGCCTGTTGAAACCAGCCCGAGGAATAAGGTAGCTAAATAAGTTTTTAGTGACAGATCAAATGAAAAAGATTGTGGCTCAGACAGAAATAATGGAATTGAAAAAACAAAACCTGACAGCATAGTTGCAGAAGCAAGAGCTGAAGAATTTATATGGTTCAATTTAAATAAGACATTGTTTGAATATGCGTAACAAAAAGCTCCAATTAGGCATAAAGTTACTGGAAAAAATACCACTCTAATTTCATCAAGACCTATAAAAATTAAGAGCCCGATAAAGCCTGCTAGAAGACCAATTACTTGGAGGAAGGTGGTGTTTTGTCTAAAGAGTAAGATTGCAATAATTAGTGCAAATAAAGGTGAAGTTCCATTTAATATAGAAAGCATACCAGCAGTAAGTTCTTGAGCAGACCAAGCAAAAAGAAAGAAAGGCAAGGCGGCATTTATAATTCCAAGCAAAATCAAAGAGGGAATCACTTTAGACATCTTTAAAAATTCTTCTTTATTAATAAACAAAGGCCCTAATAAAAGAGCAGCAAGTAAAAGCCTTATTGATACTAAGTGAGAAGGAGAGATTTCTTCTACTACTAGGCGTGTAAACATAAAAGAAGCTCCCCAGCTAAGACTCACAAATAAAACTAGCAGCCAATTGATAATTGTTGTCTTCATGATTGCCTAAGCTTTTCTGAACTAATTCAAAGCTTCTTTTTCGTGAGTGGTTGGTGGGCCAAAAAAATGGTCTATAGCTTGTCTCAAGCTTGAAGCTTTTTTCATATCAAGAAATATTTTATTCCAGCCCATGAATGTTATTTTAACTGGGTTATAGGTGTTTACATTATTTACAAGACCGTAATTCACTGGACTTTCCTCAGGCTGAAAAGTACCAAACAAACGGTCCCAAATAATAAGTAAGTTTCCATAATTTTTATCTATGTATTCTGGGTTTGAGCCATGATGAACTCTATGGTGAGAAGGAGTATTGAAAAGCCATTCTAGGGGACCTAACTTGCCAATAATTTGGGTATGCCCCACTACGCCCCATAAAGTACTTATGACTCCTGCTACTGCAATCATTAAGGGGTTTAAACCTAAAATTGGTAACACCATAAAAAAAGGTACTTTTGAAATTGGGCCAAACCAAGCTTGTCTGAAAGAAACTGCAAAATTCATTTCTTCGCTGGAATGGTGACTCATATGAATTGCCCAGAGAAATCTAACCCGATGAGAAAGCCTATGATAAATATAAAATACTAAATCTATTAAAACGAAAGTTAAGATCCATAAAACCCAATTTGGCAAGATGGTTGCCAAATCAACAATTCGAAACTGATATAAAAAGAAATGAAACCCAACAATGGATCCTTTGATGGCAAATCCCATTAAGATATTCCCAAAGAGAAGTCCTGAGGTACACCAAGTATCGCCAGAGTTGTAGTAATTCTTGTTTTGCCAGTTTGAAATCAAGACCTCAAATAAAATAAGGGTCAATATGATAGGAACGCCAAAGGCATAAACATCTGTAATGGTGAGTTCTGTCATTTTTCGGAACATTATATAGCCAGTTAAATCAATATTCTTGTTTTCTAAAAACTTCTGGTTTAAATTGCCTCATCTAAAAAATGAAACCAATGAAAATTGTAGTCGATAGCCTGATAAGCAACCTTTATGAATCAGAGATTCTTAAGCTTGATCCTAATATAGAGATCATTGTGCTGAACCCTGAGGATCATACAAATCCTGCTTGGGGAGAAGTTCCGGAAGTTGATGCCTTATTTTTGTCTTATCAATTTCTTTTTGCGGTGCGAGACCACAAACATCTTTTTGAGCCTATGTTGGAAGTTGCTAAGAAAGCCAAATTCATCCAAAGCGGATACTCAGGAATGGATGATCCTTTTTTGCAAGCAGTCTTGAAAGAAACGAGCGCAATTGTTGCAAATGCAAGCAGCATATATGGCAAACCTATGGCCAATTATGTTTTAGCGCAAATGTTGAGATGGAACAAAAGAATTGATCTTCATATTCAACTTCAAAAAGAAAAAAAATGGATGCCTAATGGAGGAGATGGTGAATTAACCAATAAGAATTTAGTCATTTATGGATATGGTGGTATAGGAAAAGAAATTGCTCGAATTGCAAAGTCATTTGAAATGAACGTTAGTGGCATTAGAAGATCGCCAGTTAAATGTGAATTTGCTGACGAAGTCAAAACCCCAGATGATTTAATGGATATGTTGCCTTTTGTAGATTTTCTGGTCACGGTTTTGCCGGATAGCGAACAGACAAGGAATGTAATTGACAAAAAAGTTTTCAAACAAATGAATCCACAAAGTATGTTAATTAATGTTGGTAGAGGCAGTGCGGTAAATGAACAAGATCTTGCGGAAGCATTGAATACTGGTGAAATTGCCGCTGCAGCTTTGGATACCACAAGAAAAGAACCTCTAGAGAAAGACTCTCCTCTTTGGGAGGCAAACAATTGTTACATTACTCCTCACGATTCAGCTCACTCTTTAATGTCTCTACCGAGATCGTTTAATCTTTTTCTTGAAAATGTCGCTAACTTAAAAAATGGCAAACCGATAAAAAATCTATTTGAGCTTTAAAAAAATGAAAATAAATCTTCTTGGTATGTCTTTAGATGCCATGGAAAAATTTTTCGTATCCTTAGGAGAAAAGCCTTATAGAGCAAGGCAAGTTTTTCAATGGATTCATCAAAAAGGAATCTCAAACTATGATGGGATGAGCAATCTATCAAAGGAACTTAAAAGTATTTTGGAGGAAAAAACAGAAATTAAGCCTCCAGAAATTGTTTACGAGAAAGATTCCAAAGATGGCACTCGTAAATGGGTTTTAAGCGTTGGAGAAGGTGATTTAGTTGAGATGGTTTTAATTCCTGAGGGTAAAAGAGCAACTTTATGTGTTTCCTCTCAAGTGGGCTGCGCAGTCGACTGTAGTTTTTGTGCAACCGGAAAACAAGGTTTTTCAAGAAACTTATCGACAGCAGAAATCATAGGGCAAGTTTGGGTAGCAGAAAATTCTTTTGGAATTCCCAGGGATCATGGCTCAAAGAACGTAACAAATGTTGTGATGATGGGTATGGGAGAGCCTTTGTTGAATTTCGAACCTGTAACTGAAGCTATGAACTTGATGATGCACGATAAAGCGTATGGACTTTCCAAAAGAAAGGTTACTTTAAGCACCTCTGGATTGGTGCCAATGATAGATAAGCTTTCTGAGGTAACAGATGCAGCATTGACCATTTCCCTGCATGCTCCCAATGACAAGTTGCGTAATGATCTGGTGCCCTTAAATAAAAAATATCCAATTAAAAAGCTATTAGAGGCTGTAACGCGTTACGTTGAAAAATGCGGCGATCAAAGAAAAACCACTATGGAGTACATTTTAATAAATAAAGTTAACGACTCTATAGATGACGCAAAAGAATTAGCAAAGATATTAAGAGATATTCCAAGCAAGATTAATTTAATTCCCTTCAACCCATTTCCTGGAACAGAATACAAAAGACCTTCTAACATGCGGGTGGAAACCTTCAAAAAAATTCTTCAAAGAGAAGGTTATATCACAACTGTTAGAACCACTAGAGGAGAAGACATCATGGCAGCATGTGGTCAGTTAGTGGGAAAAGTAAATGACAAAACCAGACGAAAAGAGAGATCTCAAAACAAAGGAAAGCGAATTGCTACTAAGTTAATTAGTTAGATCGTCTGAGGATTTTTTTAGACGATTTTTACGAAAGATAAAAAATGCCACTGGTATGCCAATAATATAGAGGATTCCAACCACAGAGAGAAACTGCCATAAAAAATTTATCATAAGTAAAACTAAAACTACGAAACCTACAAAAAACCTCAAAAAAAACTTCCTGTTAACAGTGATGTTTAACTCTTTTAGTGAAAATGTTGGAATTTTGCTGACCATCAGCAAGCCAACCAGGCTAGTGTATATTGCAACCACCTCAGGATTTTCTATCCCCCAATTGAAACCGAGAAAAGAATGAATCAAGGGCAGCAAAATCAGCCCTGCTCCTGAAGGCGTGGGTACTCCTAAAAAATAACCTTGTTTTTGGGCGTCCTCTGTTGGCGGCAAGTTTAAATTGAATATTGCAAGCCTTAAACAAGCAAAAACAATAAAAGCAGTAACAGCAAGGTATCCCCAAATAGCTAATTCTTCGAGAATTCCAAAATAAACTAATATTCCAGGAGCCACGCCAAAACTCAAAAAATCAGCCAAAGAATCGAGTTCAGCTCCTAAGTCTGATTGAGTTTTTAAGAGCCTAGAAAATAATCCATCTAAAACATCGCAGATTGCTGCAATAAGAATGCACACAACTGCCGCTTTAAAATCTTCTAAAACTGCAAATCTTATAGAGCTAAGACCAAAACAAAGCCCGGTTAAAGTGATTAAGTTTGGAATAAAATTCTTGATGCTTCTTTCAGACATAATTATTTTCTCGCAATGATGCTCTCTCCAGCAATGACCTTTTGTCCCAGTTCCACTTTTGGATCGTAATTGGAAGGAAGATAGACATCAACACGGGAACCAAACCTTATGAGACCAAATCTTTCACCAATCTTTAGTGAATCAAAAAGGTTTACAAAAGAAAGGATTCTTCTCGCAATGAGCCCTGCTATTTGGACGACAATAATTTCTTCATTTTTATTATTTTCTAGCACAAGAATATTACGTTCATTGTGTTCGCTTGCTTTATCTAAGCTGGCGTTTATAAATTTTCCAGGAACATAAATTATGTCTTTTATGTTGCCTGCAACAGGAGCTCTATTTACATGGACATTGAAAACGTTCATGAAAACCGAGATTTTTAGTAATTCTTCAGAGCTTTTTAACTCTTTAGGCGGAAGGGTTTTTTCTATCTTGCAGATAACGCCATCTGCTGGAGAAATAATACTTGCTTCGGATAAAGGAACCGCTCTTTCTGGATCTCTAAAAAACCATAAAACGAAGATCGTTAAAAGAAAGCCTAGAATTCCCAAAGGAAAGTAAAAAAAACCCAACAAAGAAGAAAGTGCAATGAATATCAAAAAAAATTTATAACCTTCAGGATGTACGCGCTCGAGAGACAGCCAAAAAATAACTACTCCCATACAAGAAATCAAAAAGTTTTGTAAACCAGAAAAAGTGACAAATCCAGTTAGCTCGCCTATAAAGCTTGAGATCGCTCCTGCAGCAATAAAAAGCAGTCCAAAAACCATCAATAGTTTTCTTAAAATTCTCATCGGAGGGAGAATTATACATATCTAAAATGTTTTAAATAAATTTCTCTATGTTTTAGATTCAATAAGATTACAATAGCGCTTCAAAATGCAAACTAATTTCCATGCAAAAAAAATTAATATTTCTTATCTTGTTTTCCAGTCTTCTAATGTCTGACGAGAGATTTAAAAATACCAACAATATGCCTAATTTAAAAAGTTTTGGAGACTTTTTGAAGTGGAGCTTCAATAGAAAAAGACCAACCCCAATAAAAATAGAGTCATCAGATGAATGGAAAAACTTTTCTGATTATAAGGAAAACTATTTAATTTGGATCGGGCACTCCACTTTTTTAATCAATATAGAAGGGACGATTGTCTTAACTGATCCAGTTTTTTCTGATCGGGCTTCTCCAGTGAAGATAGCTGGCCCAAAAAGAATTATCCCTCCAGCCATGCAAATTACAGACTTGCCTGAAATAGACGTCGTTACGGTAAGTCATAATCATTATGACCACTTAGATATCCCTTCGTTAAAAAAACTTTCAAAGAAGAATCCAAAAACTTTGTTTTTAGTTCCGAAAGGAGACCAAAAATTATTAAATCGAAAGGGTATTAAAAATACTAGAGAATTTTTGTGGTGGGAAAATATTGAAATTAAAGGAACTAAATTTACATTCACTCCTACTCAACATTGGTCGGCTAGAGGTTTAGCAGACAGAAACAAAAGCCTTTGGGGCGGGTGGTTCATGTCCTTTCCAAATTTTAAAAGCTTTCATGCAGGAGATTCAGGTTACTCTAAAGATTTCCAAGATACGCAAGCAAAACTTGGTAAACCCGATCTGTCTTTAATACCAATAGGAGCGTATGCGCCTAGATGGTTCATGAAAGCAAATCATGTGAACCCTGAAGAAGCTTTAAAGGTTGCACTAGATTTGGGTTCTAAAAAAAATTACGCCATGCATTGGGGAACTTTCCAACTTACTGATGAAGAAACGTTGGAACCGCCAGCTTTGCTTGAGGAAGCCTTGACAAAAAATGAACTGCCTAAATCTTTTTTTGAAATTTTAAAGCCTGGACAACTAAAAAAAGTTACACTCAATTAGGAGATGAAATATGGATTGTGGCTGCGGAAGAAGTCCAACGGGCAAATGTATCGGTTGGCACAAACTTTCAGAAGAAAAATACGCGGAAGCTTTGAAAAAATATAAAGCTAAAGAAGCTAACTAGTTTTTTTCTTCAATTAATAATTTGAGCTTGGTGGTTGAACCTCCAGTCCCGCTATACCCTCCTATTGAGCCGTCTGATCTTATTGCTCTGTGACAGGGTATTTTTATAGGATAAGGATTTTTTCCACAAGCGTTTGCAACAGCTCTTGCGGCTTTGGGATTACCGATTGCATTAGCAATTTCTTTATATGATCTTGTTTCCCCTTTTGGGATCTTTAGCAATTCTTGCCAAACTTTTTTTTGAAAGGTTGTTCCTTCCAAGTTTAAAAATATTTTGTCCTTTATCTCCAAAAATCTTTAACCCAAGGAGTCGGTAATACCTTTCGGTACCACTTACCACTTTTACCTGCAATGGCCTCCGGAGGGTTTGGCTTTCCATGGAAGATAACAATTCTTGTGTTTTCTGGTAATTCAGGTGGATAAAAAAATTGTTTAAATCCTTTGTGAATGCAATGCTTTTTAAAGCTCTTACACCAATCTTCAGGCCAGTAGCTCAACAGATTTTTTTTATCCATAAAAGCGGACAAATATTCTTGTTCGTTTCTGTGTTTATTCTTTATATCAGTAAAATTATTTTTGAAATTTTCAATTACGTCTATGTGTTGACCTATCTCAAATCTATAAACTGAACTGTTGCCAGTAACATCTTTTCTGATGAAATCCTTGATTATTAAAAAATCACCTTCGATCTCAAAAAGCTCATCTAAGCTTCCTGTGATGATTAAATCTAAATCTAAAAAAAGAGCTTTTCCCTCTAAATCTCCTAAAGTTTTTGAAAAAGTTGTAAGTTTAAGCCAGCCTCTTTCAGGAATGTTATTTGGTAAATTTAAACTTGGAAGATCGAAAACTTCTACTTGTTCGTTTATACCTTTTGGATCGTCAGTGAAGCAAACAAACCGAAAAGGGATGCTTAAATTTCTTGAAACCATATTAAATAATATGTTCACGTAATCTGCTGAGTATTTATCCCCCCACTTCATACAAATAACGTTATTGAGAGGAGCTGTCATCCAGATTTATCTAGCTTTTCTATAATTTCTATTACTTCATGAGCCCAATTTCCAATGATGGGAATAAATTCAAACTGAGCAAGTATTTGTATAAAGATAGTTACTAACACTGTGGCGCCAACAACAGAGCCAAGACCAATCGCCAAACCACGCAATAGGTTGTAATACATGAACTTCCATGCAGATTCATGAATTTTCATGAAATTGTGATCTTTTAACTCTTCCAAAGCGTCAGCAAGTCTTTTTTGGTCGTCTTCCATTTTTCCCCCTAAAGTGAGCAGCTTGAATTCTTAAGAGGTAAGATTATAAAGTATTAATAAGTAAAAATTAGATCGAAGATGAAAAAAATTGAGTATTACCTAGATTGCAGCAGTCCTTGGACCTACCTTTCGTTTAGGGGAATTTTGGAACTTAAAAAAAATAAAGAATTTGAAATTATTTGGAAGCCCATATTGGTTGGAGGAATATTCAATTCAACAAACCCTAGCGTCTATGAAAGTAGAAAAAATCCAGTTAAAGAAAAATTGGAATATTCTCAAAAGGACATGGCTGATTGGGCAAAACAAAGGAACATTGTTTTCAACTGGCCAAAAATCTTTCCAATCAATAGCGTAAAGTCTATGCGCGGTGCTTTTTACTTTATTGATAAAAGCAAAGATATAGAGGAATACTTAGAAAAAGTTTTTAAAGCTTATTGGACAGAAGGTAAGGACATTTCAAGCGATGCTTGTTTGAATGAAATTGTCACTTCTCTATCGATAAAAGCTGATGATTTCTTAGAATTTATTGCATTACCAGAAACCAAAGAAAGACTTGTAAAAAACACACAAGAATTAATGGATCGTAAAGGTTTTGGTTCGCCAACTTTCTTTTTAGAAAAAGAAGACATGTATTTCGGTAACGATAGAATTCAGCTTATCGAAAAAAAATTATAGGATTTATTTTTTTTCTTTTTTCTTTGCCATTTCAGCAATGCTTTTGGCATCTTGTTTAAACATGGTCTTTAAACTTTCTTTAGAAATGCCTTCACCAAAATTTCTTGCTTCCTTGCCCACATCAATTCCTCTGCGAACAGCAGGCCTGGCTTTTATTGCATCAAACCATCTACGGACGTTCGCGAATAAATCCAAATTTACTTTATATCTTTTATAGGCAGTTACCCAAGGAAAAGATGCCATGTCGGCAATGGAATAATCGCCAGCTAGGTATTCTCGCTCATTCAGAATTCTATCCATTACGCCAAGCAATCTATCGTATTCATTTTTATATCTTTCTTCTGAGTAAGAATGATCTCCCGGAAAATTTGGTGCGTAGTTAACGAAATGACTTACTTGGCCAGCCATAGGTCCTAAACCGCCCACTTGCCAAAACAACCACTCTAAAACCTTTTCTCTCTCTGGAGATTTTTGGGAGAAAAATTTTCCAGCTTTTTCTCCCAGGTACATCAATATGGCTCCGGACTCAAAAATGCTCATTGGCTCTCCATTAATAATATTTTCGTGATCTACAATCACAGGCATTCTATTGTTTGGACTAATTCTTAAAAATTCTGGGGTAAATTGATCGCCTTTGCCAAGATTTACCGGTACGACCTGATAATCCATTTCACATTCTTCAAGCATAATGGATATTTTCCAGCCATTAGGGGTTGGAGCATAATATAAATCTATCATCTTAAGATTCGATTATAGGAAGTTTTTGCAAGCCTAAAGCTTCTCTATAGGTATTATGATAATGATGCAAAGCTGGTTCGTTTCTTCCAAAAGTTAGAAAATCAATGTTGCCAGATTTCAGTCCTTTGTGAGAAGAAGCGGCAACAACATAATCTTCATCTCTGATAACACTACCAAAAGCACTATATAGTTCTTCTAAAGGATTTTGACCGGTTTCTGGAGAAACCCCCATCTTGTCTGCCATTTCTATGGCTTCAGGATAAAAATAAAATGAAATCTTTGAAATGCTTTTATGAGGCGAATTTTCTAAAGGATATTCCCTAACAAGAAAAGCTCCTTCTGGTGTAGGCATGAAGATGATATTGGGAAATAAATAGTAAACCGGCAAAGTTCCAGTCGTTATATTCCAATCTTCTTCAGGTAGTTTTCTCATTTCGTCTATATCTCTCTTGCAAAGTATCAACCTGCCATTCCTTTCGAAACTGTCAAACATTTGACAATTGCCATGAAAAGATTGAAAAAGAGAATCTTTGTGTAAGACAGAAAAATGATAAGTTTCGCCAAACGTATCGATTGCTAATTTCCAATTCATATCAGTTTTGTATTCTTCCTCATTTGAAAGAACCAACTTATCAAAGTTCCAAGCAGCGAATTCTTTTTCAAGTTTATCGCCAAGTAAAGCTTTTAAATCTATTTTGCCGTCTGCTTTAGGGTGAACCCACAAGAAGCCATACTTTTCTAAACAAGGTAGTTCGGTTAACCCGTAACAATCTTTATCAATTTTGCCAAACTGATCGCTTTTGGGATATCCAACTAAAGATCCTTTATTATCAAATGTCCAGCCGTGAAAAGGACAAGAAAACTTTGACTTTAAGCCTTTTTTTTCAGTTTCGATTTGAGCGCCTCGATGAGAACATACATTGGCGAAAGCTTTAAATTTACCATCACCATCTCTAGTGGCAATAATTGGGGAGCCAAAATCTTCAATCGTTAGAAAGCTATTGGGTTCTGCGAGATCTCCTGACATACCAATTATTTGTGGATAATCTTGAAAAAAAGAATTCCATTCAAGATCAAACCTTTCTTCTGAAGTATAGGTCTCTGCTGGAGTTTTGATGATTCCTCCGGCATCAACATTAGTTTTTGCATCTAAGTGATTTAATAAACCCTTCAAAAGCCTTGTTTGTTCCTGCTTAAGCATTTAAAAATGATAATAATTTTTATTTGATTTGCCAAATTTAAGACTGTGAAAAGAATAGTCTTATGGCTTTTTGAATAGCAGAGTCATTCTGTCGCTTTCTCCGATAGCAACATATTTGTCCTGATTTTTTTCTTTAAGCCTCAAAGAAGGCGGTAAAGTCCAAACTCCTTTTGGATGGTTTTTTGTATCTTTAGGATTAGCATTTATTTCAGATCTAGAAACTAACTTGAAACCATGTTTTTCTGCAATTTCGATCGCATGGTCTTCAGTAACATAGCCGCTTTTTTTCATATCTTTCATTGAAGTACCTTTCGCGGCTCTATGCTCAACAACACCAAAAATTCCTCCTGATTTAAGCGCCGCAAAAGTGTTTGAAAAAACTTTGTCCATCATTGGCCCAAGCCAGTTATGGAGGTTTCTAAAAGTAAGAACCGCATCTACCGATCCAGGCTCTGAAAGTTTAGAAGTTAAATCTACTATCTTTACTTTGTTATAGATTGCTTCAGAACCAATTTTTTTCTCGAAATTTAATCTGCTTTTTTTTAAATAATTATTTGATGAGTTTCTGTCAAAATGCGCTGCAATCAAGGTTCCTGAATTATCTAGATAACTAGCTAAAATTTCAGTGTACCAACCTCCGCCAGGAGAGAGCTCTACAACAGTCATAGATGGTTCTAGTTCAAAAAAAGACAATGTCTCGTAAGGATTTCGATAAATGTCTCTTGATGTATTTTTTAAATCACGAAACTCGCTACTGACTGCTTTCTGTAAAGGGTCTGCTGAAAGAGAAAAACTAAAAAATAATATAAAGAGTATAAAAAAATCTTTAGAAGAAAAGTTTTTATTTAATTTAGGCTTCGTGACAATCACAATCTAATTCTTTACAAATCTGATGATTTTTATAATGGGCATAGATAACAAATAAAGAACCTAAGACCGTAAGAGACTTTTCTCCGATCTCACCAAAAATACTTGCCGTTAATACCGCGAAAACTAGAACAGATAGTCCGAAGATGCCTAAAAGAAAATAAGACAACTTATCGTGATTTAAATAGCCTTTAACTAACGCATAGGCGCTCACTGGAGCAGCGGCAAATAAAATTGCGTAGTGCACAAATTCATTGTTTAAAGAAAAAGAAACGATCCACGAAGACAAAATCAGAAAAGAAGGCATAAACAGGCAATGCAATACACAAATTGTCGACAATGATATTGCTAGTTTGTCTGTAAAAAGTTGCAGGTTCATAAATTCTCTCAGGAGGTGCAGTCTAAATAAAAAAAACCATCGTTACAATTTATTTATATCCCCAAAAAAGCAAAAACAGCAGTTCCTCCCATCAAATATGCTCCTGGCAGTTTCAACAAGACTCTATGTTTCCCTGCTCCTAAAAAAAGGAATAAAGCTGTGCCAGCTAGATTTATGCCGATTATTGGGTAGACAATAAAATAAGCATTAGGAGAGAAAGCAACGAAAGCCAAAGATACAGAACTAAAAATTAAAAAGATCGTAAAAACATGCCATGAAACTAAACTTAATGATTTTGAAACATCAGGTAAATTACTTGAATTTATATTTACAATATATTTTTTGTGTCCAACTATCCCATGAAATAAAGCGCCAATTAAAGATAAAGAGGCTCCAGCAATGAGATACCAAAAATTCACCTAATTAAACCAGGCTGCTGTCGATGAGCACTGCAATCAACAAAGCGGGCTCATCGCCATGATTTACCCAAGCATGATTGGTTCTTCTTTGCACAACGACATCATGAGGCTTTAACTTAACTTCTTCTTCATCAAGAATCAGACTTACATCGCCCTTCAATAGAATGATGTAATCAATTGTGTCGGTTTCATGCATGGCAGCATTTCTAGAAGTATCTACTCTGTGATGAGCAGCGCCAATTTTTTCGAAAGCTTCAGCTGTTGCTGCTTCAATCGCTTCTTGAGGAATTCCTTCTGGCATGGGATTTATCTGAAAATACCTAAACTTGGTTCCGCTTTTAACAGGCGAGAGAAGAATATCTATATCCGCACGATCCGTTTTTGATTTTGTATCAAATCCAGATCCATCCGTATTCCAAATCTCAAACAAACCTCCTGCTTCTTCGCCGATTGATCTTGCTGGGGGACCATCTATTGAAATTACTGATTTTCCCTCTTCATTGTGGCCAGTGATAATTCTTCTCATGTCTTTAGGAAGCGGAAGCTTGGTTGATTAAATCAGCAGCTTTTTCAGCAATCATGATCGATGGTGCATTGGTATTTCCTCCAATTAGAGTAGGCATAATCGATGCATCTACAACTCTAAGGTTTTCCACGCCTTTGACTTTTAGATGATCATCGACAACGGCCATGTCGTCATCGCCCATCTTGCACGTTCCTACAGGATGATACAAAGTCTCACCAGTATTTCTAACCCATTCATCAACTTCATCGTCATTGTCTACGTTCAAATCTGGGCCTGGCTTGGATTGTTCTCCACGATATTCATCAAATGCAGGTTGTAAGAATACCTTTCTGGATTCCCTAAAAGCATTTCTTGTATCAATCACATCTTGCTCTTCAGAAAGATAATTAGGAAACATCAGAGGCGCTTCACTTGGATCAGCACTTTTGAGTTCCAAATGTCCTCTGCTTTGTGGTCTTAAAATACAAATTACCGCACTAAACCCATGATTTTCATCAATGCCTTCCCTGCCGTGAAGATCGGGCGAATGGAAAGAGGCATAATGAATTTGCGTATCAGGTATATCCTTTTCTGGACTGGACTTAATGAAGGCTCCAGCGCTTGTTGGCGGGAAGGCTGCGTCTCCAGTTCCAAAGAGTAAGTATTTCAAACCAGATAGCTGAGTTTTTACAAAGCTAGCTGATCTATGCAGGGTCACAGGCTTTGTGCAATTGAATGAATTTACGACAGCATAGTGATCTTGTAAGTTTTTTCCAACACCTTTGAGTTCGTGAACCGTTGTTATGCCGTGTTTTGATAAATCTACAGAATCTCCAATGCCGCTATTCATCAAAATTTGAGGGGAGTTTATTGCACCAGCGGAAAGAATGACTTCCTTATTTGCTTTTGCCGATAAAGTTTTGCCTTTATGGAGGTACTCTACGCCAATGGCCTTTTTGCCCTCAAACAACACTTTATTCACTTGAACATTCGTTTCGGCAGTAAGATTTTTTCTATTCAAAGCAGGATGCAAATACGCTCGAGCAGAGCTCCATCTTCTAGGGCCCCATTTAGTGTCACTCATAGTATGTTCGTATCTAGAAAATCCTTCTTGATTCTCGCCATTAAAATCGTTTGTATAAGGAAAACCTGCCTGTTGTCCCGCTTCGACAAAAACGTCTAATAATTCATCATCGGTCCTTTCAGACTTTTTTACATGCAGAGGTCCATTGAATCCATGAAAATCTTTATCTCCTTCTCCATTGAAAGATTCTGCTTTTTTGAAATATGGAAGAACATCATCATAAGCCCAACCGCCGTTACCCATTTGTCTCCATAAGTCATAGTCGTGTGAATGTCCTCTGATATAGACCATGGCATTTATTGAAGACGAGCCGCCCCAGCCTCTTCCTCTTGGCCAATAAAGCTGTCTATTATTGGTTGTTGGTTCTGGTTCCGTTTCAAAACCATAATTCAAATTGCTTTTAGTTGGAACAATCTGAGAATAACCTGAAGGCATGTGAATGAACATGTTTTTATCCTTGCCACCTGCCTCTAAAATTAATACCGAATTGTTGCCATTTTCTGAAAGCCTGTTGGCCATCACACATCCAGAGCTTCCAGCTCCAACAATCACATAATCAAAAGTCTTTTCCATAGTTTCTCTCCTCAAAAGAGATTATCAATAGGAAAAAATATGTGCAATAGATTAATTCAGAACTTTTTATATGAAGTCTTTGTAATCAAAGTAATTGATGCCTGCTTTTGGTTGCAGAGAATTTTTAACAACTGCGACAGAGAGTTTTTCAGCAGAAATGCTTCTAAATTTTTTCAAAGAACCAAGTAAGAAAGGATCAAAGATTAAAGATACTGCATCAGCCAAGAGAATATCCACCCTGAACTTATTTCCTGTGAGATGGCCTGGTTGAAAAATATTGGTACTTTCAAAACCAAGTTTGATTATTTCCTCTTCAAGCATACCCTTGGTTTTAAGATAATAATTCCAAGAATTTGAATCGGCTGCTACTGCCGAAATAAGAGAAATATTTTTCGCACCTGCTTCTCTGGCTTTTTTGGCTAGTTCTAACTGATAGGTAAAATCTACCAAGAAAAAATCTTTTTTCAGGCTTGCGCTCATTAGCCCCATCACATTGTAGTAAATCAAAGGATACCCCATGGATAGGTAGACATGGTCAATATCCAGAAGCCTCAATCCTTCAAGATTATCAAAATCAATTATTAATTCTTCTGCATCATCTGGCAGATTAGAAACGGGTCTTCTGCCTAGAGCTATAGTTGGGCTTTTGTTAAAACCTAGTTCTTTGAGAATGTTATTTCCAAGGAATCCTGTTGAGCCTGCAAGTAAATTCATTTTTGATCTAAAAAAATGTAATCCCTAAGGCTGGAACAATTAATCCAAGAAAACCAATAAAAGTTAATGACATGCCGCCAATCCTTAAGAATCCATTTTTCTTCATAAATGAAAATGCTATGCCATGCATCAGTCTGCCCAAAGTAAAAATAATCCCACATGCATAAAGTAATGTTTTCGATGCATCGCTTAATTCAAGTGCCAACATTAATATCAAAAATAAAGGGGCATACTCAATCAAATTTCCATGCCCCCGAATAGCTCTTTCTAAGTCTTTTGGATCGATTTGTCTGTCAGGTTTATGAAAAGACTTCGTAACTGGGCTGCCTCTAAGATCTAAAACCCTTACAGCAAGAACTATCATGAATACAGATAATACTGTGGTGAAAAGAAGAGTTACTTCCATGATGCTTTACTCGATAACTTTTACTTCAATAATCTCAGAAACAAGAGGAGGATTATGGGGTAGATGATATTTATCTCCTAAGATTAATTGAAGCTTGTGTCTACCTGGTGGCAAACTAAGTTTTGTTTCTGTTTGCCCTAAACCAAAATGTAAATGTTGTTTTGAGGATGGAATGGGCATCGAATAGTTAACTTCGTCTACATTTATTAATAGATGATGATGGCCGGTATTGTCGATATCTATTCCTGCAGGAGCAATGCCTTTGCCAGATAAGCCAAATTGAATAAGAAAAGGAGATTTTAATTCATCTCCATCTTTAAGGTTTATGAAATAGACTTTTTCGGAAAACGCGTTAATTGAAAACAAAATTAGCAAGATTCTCAGGAATAGTTTCATTTTTCTTCTATATTTATTTAACAACTTTACCGTCTCGGGCGACCTTTTGTCCTAAATTTTTCCTGTCTTTCAACTGAGATGTAGATGTTGTTACTTGCTTATAAGAGTTCAATACATTCCATTTATGAAAGCCTTCCATCAACTCTTTAATGTCGTCCTCGATAAGATACTCAGGAGGGATATTTAACGTTTTTACATATTCTTCTATTGAGATATTTTCTTTTTTCAGAGATCTTGAAAATTCCAATACATAATCCAAATAAGAAATATATTTCTCTACTATGTCGCCATCAGAGATTTGTCCATGCCCGGCTACAATAATTTTAGGATCGATTTTTCTTTGAAAATTTTTCATGGACTTCAAATAGTCTGCAACGATTTCAGATCTGGCCCACGGAATACTTCCCTTTCCAAAAATTAAATTTCCTGTCCAAGCCGCTCTGGCATCTGGGACATACACAACCGTATCACTTGGCGACATGCCAGGTCCAAAGTAATGCAACTCAACGATTTTATTTCCTAGATTTAATTTTTTCTTCTTCTTAAAGGACTCAGTGGGGAGTCTATCTACAACGTCTCTGAATAATTCAGTACTGCCGCCAACTGTAACTGAAATTATTTCTTTCCTTTTTTGCAATGAATTTTTCTTGAGAAAATCTATAGTCTTTTCATGCGCGATAATTTCAGTAGATTCAGGAAAAACATAGTTACCAAAAACATGATCGCCAAATGCGTTTAGATTTACCAAATACTTTATTGGCAAGTCTGTGACCTTTTTCACGGCTTCAATAATTTGCTTTCCCATATTTCCCGTAAAATGAGCATCAATTACCAAAACGGCATCGTCGCCTACAACAAACCCTGAATTGTCTGCAAAAGGAGTATTGGACATTAAAGCAAAAACTCCATCGTGTAATTTAACCGTCTCCAGTTCTACTCCAGAAGGGTCCAAAGGCGGAGGAACAAACCATTCTGGCCTAGCATTTGCGTAAAAGGTGCTGCAAAACAGAAATATGGTTAACAGGCATAAAGTTTTTAGATTAAACATTTGGATTTAATATAATTCCTCAAACAGAGCGTCCATTATATTAAAGTATAATTGATTCAATACAGGGAGAATAATGGATTCAAATGAACTAGTTAGTGCTTATCAAAACGACTCACTTGGGAGCGATGATGCCGTTGGCGTTGCAGACAAAATTAAAAAAGGAGAATCGAGTGCAAGCCTTGTGACTCGAGATGCAATAGAGCGCGCTAAGGCAGTTAATCCAAAACTGAATGCAATTACTGTAGAAAATTTTGATTTAGCTCAAACAAATTCAGAAAAGCCCTTTTCAGGATTCTTTCAAGGTGTTCCAACTTTTATAAAAGATACGGATGAGGTTCCTGGTCTTCCATTATATTTGGGCAGCAGAAGTCTTCCGGGCGAGCCTTCGCATAAATATTCAAGAGCAGCAAAACAAATTATAGATACCGGCCTGAATTGTTTGGGTACCACAACTACTCCTGAGTTTGGCTTGACTGGGACTACTGAGAGCTTGCGGTTTGGGGCAACTTGTAATCCATGGAATACAGCATATTCAACTGGGGGCTCGTCCGGAGGAAGCTCTGCCTTAGTCGCCGCTGGAGTAATTCCCATAGCTCATGCAAACGATGGAGCAGGTTCTATTCGAATACCGGCATCATGCTGTGGATTAGTCGGGCTTAAAGCATCTAGGGGTCGGATAAAAGACAAAGAAGTTCCAGGTTATTTACCTGCAAATATCTTACACGATGGTGTGGTTACGAGATCTGTTAGAGATACCTGGGCTTTCCACGCTGAAATTGAAAAAAACATTCCTGCTAGAGAATTTCCACCAATTGGCAACATATCGGAATCTTTCCCTAAAAATTTAAAGATAGCTGTATTAACAGAAAATTGTCTTGGCGAAGATAGTTCCGCTGAGTTGGTTCAGGCAACTCATGATGTGGCCAGGCTATGCGAGTCGCTTGGTCATGAAGTAGAAATGATATCGAATCCTTTTTACGAAAAATTCGATGAAGATTTTTGGTTATTGTGGGCACACTTTGGCTTCTTAATAAGATATTCGGTAGGTAAAGAGCTAAGTTCAAAATTTGATCACACGCAATTAGAGCAATGGCCGAAGTATCTTATCTCTCGTCATTGGAGAAATATTCACAAAGTTCCTGTAGCGTTTTGGCGCCTAAGACGCTTTGTATCTCAATATGAAACTTTTATGCAAAACTTCGACATCCTCCTAACTCCGACTCTTGGCACAACTGTTCCTAAGCTTGGTTTTTTCGGTCCAGAGGTAACCGGACAAGAACATTGGGAAAGGATTAATGATTTTCTCCCATTCACTAAGTATCAGAATATATCGGGTGCGCCTGCTATTACTTTGCCTTGTGGCACTGACTTAAAAGGTTTGCCAATAGGCATTCAGCTTTCAAGTCGTCTGGGAGAAGATCGGCTTCTGCTTAAACTGAGCCTTCAGCTTGAACAAAATTCGACCTGGAAGAGCTTGAACAAGTAAGTTTTATCAACCCTTCTTTGCTTAGGAATTAGGAAAAATTCTCCATTGATTAACTTTATGAGTTGCGCTAAGTACCAATAGACCAGCAAAGATTCCTAGGTTCTTAACGAAGTTCTGAGTTTCGTGTCCTGCATCTGTATTTGGATAATCATTCCAAAAATCATGTACGCCGATATTAATGAAAATAGTTAGTGCGGCCAGAATCAAAGCAGACTCTTTTATGCGATAACCCATGATAAGAGTGGTTCCTAAAATCAATTGCAAAGCTATTGTGACGGGTAAGAGAATGCTTACCCAGGGTATAGAATGCAATGCCATGTATTCAGCTGTGAGTTGATAGGTTGGAATTTTAGAAATCCCCGGTAGAAAAAAATAAAGTCCAAGCAGCACTCTCCCGAATGTGATGCAGGTTTTTTCAAGAATTTTCCAGTTATTATCCATTCTTTATTTAGTTTTTGATTCTTCTATAAGCTTCATAAGATTTTCATGAATTACAAGCGCTGTATTTGGACCCAAAGAAACCACCTCTCCATAAGTTTCTTCATTCTCTCCATAAATCCAAGGGGCGTCTTCATCCCATTCACTTTTTGGAATGATATAACCAATAGCATCGTTGGCTAAATTCACCATCAAATTAAGTTTGTCTGGAAATTGGCTTCGTAAATGAGGAACTTCTTGAGGAGCTATTTCGTAATCTGCACCGATAGGATTTTCTATGCCTCCAACAGCAATTTCTGGATAGAGTTCTCCTGGAATGCCGGTAATAGATGCGTCTCCTATTTGTATAAATGCCACTTCACTGAGATATCTTATAAATGGTGGCATTAGACTAAATTTAGGATCGGTATCAATTACGCCAAGCAAAGTACCTAATGAAAGCATGAAATTTTCTATGCCTAATTCTATTTCTGTCGAGTTGACAGTTATCGATGGCTCTTGAGACTGCTTGAAATCTCCTGCTTGAAAAGCCTCGATGACACTGTTTGCTAAGCTATATCCATACGTACGTGCTTTGGCATGACTTGGTTCGGTGAGCGTTTGTTTTAAAACAGGATCGTATATTGGATCGGTTGGCCCTGAAGTCATTAAGCCTCCTATGTTTCCCGTCAACCATAATGTGGTTCCACCAAGTCCGGTTCTAATTAGCTGGTCGTCATAGTAAATACCTTCGCTGATACCTCTTCTTAAGTAGCCTGCAACATCAGCAGTTAATTCTAGATTTTTATCCCATGTAAGTTCGACATGAATTCCAAAGTTAATTAATGAGCCAATAATTGAGCCATCGGGGCGATTAAACAAAATTGCCCTTATGTCGTCGTCTATGACGATGGGTTTACGTTTGTCTTTGATAGGCGTAAGTGGATTAGTCGGAATTAAAGCCAGGCTCATTTCTGCAGGCTCCAAGTTATCTATGGCCACTTTTAATGAGCGTATGAAAGCTGTTTTGAGCTGCTCCATATAAACATCATCGACGCCGCTTTTTAAAAAACCTGGCCCCCAAAGACCTTGAGTGTCTGGACCTTCATGATTATGTGTTGCATGCACCATGATGTAATCCAAACCCCACTCTGCAGGAACGTCCTCACGGACATTAAGAACAAATTTTCGCATTAGCCCTATAGTGTCAGCGCTAATAATTCCTATCCGAGTCTGACCATCATCAATCACGGCGGTTACCGCCATGAGGTCATCTTTAACTCCTTGCGCGGCTCTTTTATTTTGAAATCCTGCCATCCACACGGCATCAAATTCGTTGTTGCCATTCACATCAGTCCAGCTATCAATGTCCGAATCAAATTGAGCGTCGTTATTAATATCTTCCCATTCATCGATTAGCTCAGGGGTAATTGGAAGCTCAGCAAAACCAACTTTAAATTCGTTTGCATAGATTTGAGAAGTCAAAACAATGCCAAACATTATAAAAATGTAAAGTCTGTATTTTGGAAAACTAAAGAAAATCAAAAATTACTCTACCGTGACAGACTTAGCTAAATTTCTTGGCTGATCTATGTCGGTCCCTCTGAGCAGGGCTACTTCGTAAGAAAGAATCTGTAAGGGCACGGTGTAAAGAATCGGTGTCAGTAAGAAATCGCACTCGGGTAAGTTTATTAGGTTCTTTGGTTTGAGCTTCATATTTCCTGCCGCATTTCCTACGACGTACAGTTTCCCGCCCCTCGCTTTCACTTCCTCTAAATTAGAGATTAATTTTTCTGCCAACTCGTTTTCGGGTGCCAAAGCAATAACAGGCATATTCTTATCAATCAGAGCAAGCGGTCCGTGTTTTAGCTCTCCTGCGGGATAGGCTTCAGCATGAATATAAGAAATTTCTTTGAGTTTTAGAGAGCCTTCTTGAGCTATCGGATAAAAGATACCCCTTCCTAAAAATAAAGCATTATCTTTTTTCGCAATTTCTTTAGCGATTTTTATAATCTTAGATTTTAACTCCAGCGACTTAGTTATTTTCTCTGGTAAAGCTCGTAAGGCGCCAACTACTCTCCCTCTTAATCTTGGATTTAGGTTTCTTGCTTTTGCTAAGGACAAAGTAAGTAACATCAAGGCAGTTAGTTGTGTGGTAAAGGCTTTGGTCGAGGCTACGCCTATTTCAGGACCCGCATTGGTCAATAAAACAAAGTCGGATTCTCTGGCAAGTGAGCTTGTGGGAACGTTGCAAATGGTAAGAAAACCCAAATAGCTTCTTTCTTTAGCATATCTCAATGCGCCTAAAGTATCTGCGGTCTCCCCCGATTGAGAAATGGTTAGTAACAAAGTATTTTTATCAACGTAGGGATTTTTGTAACGGTATTCGCTCGCATAATCTATTTGCGTTGGGAGATTTGCGATTGCTGAAAACCAATTGGCTGCCACTCTGCCTGCGTGCAGACTTGTACCTGCAGCCACGATTTGAATTCTTTCTACTTTTGAAAGCAACTCATTGGAACCTTCACCAAAAATATTTTCGAGCACATCTTCGCCTCCAATCCTGCCATCTAGCGTATTTAAAATTGCGGTTGGCTGTTCATAAATTTC
The DNA here is from genome assembly GCA_003213595.1 of SAR86 cluster bacterium AG-422-E19. Taxonomy (GTDB): domain Bacteria; phylum Pseudomonadota; class Gammaproteobacteria; order Magnimaribacterales; family AG-339-G14; genus MEDG-81. Next base: position 188,545 of record QCMR01000001.1, read on the forward strand.
TTTTTCCATAAAATGGCGGTAGCCGTTTTTGCCCATCGCCTCGCTGGAAACATCGATAGTGGTAATTTTTCTAATGGCCCTTTTCTGGTTCTTATCTAAAATCTTGTACTCTTTTGCCGATACCTCTGCGACATCACCGTCTTCCAAGAAGACAAATTCATTGGTTAGATCAGCAAGCGCCAAAGGGTCGGATGCAGCAAACATGCCTGTATCGGATTGGCCCAAAAGCAGCGGCGATTTATTTCGCATGAGATAAAAATGCGATTCATTCTTCAAATCAATGGCAGCAACAGCGTAAGCGCCCTCAAGTTTTTCTTTCAACAAAGACATGGCTTCCAGCATCTCACTTCCTTGGTTTAAGAAAAAATCCAGTTGATGCGCTATCAGCTCTGAGTCGGTTTGGGAGTTAAATTGGTAACCTTTTTTTATGAGTTGTTCTTTCAAGGCAACATAATTTTCAATGATGCCGTTATGCACGATGAAAACTCTATTATTAGAAACGTGTGGATGGGCGTTCTCTTCTGAAGGTTTGCCATGGGTAGCCCATCTCGTATGGGCAATGCCAATTTTGCCCTTGGGCTTTTCTTTGACCATTTTGGATTCAAGCTTTTTGACTTTGCCTAAAGATCTAAGATGTGCAATATCGTCTATTTGATGCAAAGCCACTCCCGCAGAGTCGTAACCTCGATATTCCATCTTGTACAAGCCCTGCACTAAGAGTTTGCCAACGCTTTTTTCAGTAGCTGCTGCAATTATTCCGCACATTATTTTTTCTTTATATTCCTTTGTCTTGATCTGCCTAAGGCCAGTCTTTCAGCGGGAACGTCGCTCGTAACAACCGATCCAGCACCAATCATACTGTTTTGTCCGATTTTTATAGGGGCAATCAAAGAGCTGTTGGAACCAATAAAAGCGCCTTTGCCCACTTTAGTTTTGTTTTTATTTTTACCGTCGTAATTTACAAAAATAGTCCCTGCTCCAACATTAACTTTTTCTGCAACTTGGCCATCGCCTATATAAGCCAAGTGCTTGGCTTTTGTGCCTTTGCCAATTTTGCTGCGTTTAACTTCAACAAAATTTCCAATCTCAGAATTTTCTTCAAGGTGAGCATCGGGTCCGATGTGCGCATAAGGACCAGCAGTGACATTTTTTTCTAATATTGCATTTTCAATGAGAGTGTAGGGCTCAATTCTTGAGCCGTCGCCTATCTTGGAGTTTTTTATGATCGCGCCTGGGCCAATGATGACGTTTTTCCCAATTTCGACCTTTCCTTCAAAGATGCAGTTGATTTCGATACTACTGCCTTTTTGAATTTTAACCTCGCCTCTAAAATCCACTCTGGCGGGGTCAGAAATAGTCACTCCTTTTTTTAAAAACTCCTTGGCTTTCAACAGTTGATAGTTTCGCTCAAGCTGATTGAGCTCTTCTAGATTGTTTGCTCCCAAAACTTCCTCCTTGCTATCAAGTTTGACAGCTTTTACTGGTATTTTGTTCTCATTTGCCAGACTTACAATATCGGTTAAATAATATTCTTTCGCAGCATTTTTATTGTTCAAGTCCTTAAGAAGCTCTTTAAGCTTGTTAGAAGCAACTGCCATAATTCCAGAATTTACTTCGGTGATTTTCTTTTGCTCTGTCGTTGCATCTTTCTCTTCAACAATTCCAAGTACTTTGCCTCTAGGACTTCTGATGATCCTGCCATAACCTTTTGGTGTTTGTTGCTCAAATGAAAGCAGGGCGAGACTGCTTTTGCCAGCTGCCTTAACTAAGTTGTTCATCGTAGAGCTTTTCACTAATGGAACATCGCCGTAAAGAATAAGCGCTATCGACCCAGCTCTTAAGCCCTTTAAAGATTGTTTTACCGCGTGGCCTGTGCCCAATTGTTTTGCTTGTTTGGACCATTTGCTGTTTTTAGGAGCACATACAGAAGCTTTTACCAAAGAGGCTTGGTCGCCAACGACAATGTGAGGCTGGCAACTTTTTAATTCTAGAGAAATATCTAAAACATGCTGCAATAATGCTTTTCCAGCAACTTGCTGCAATACTTTTGGCGAAGCAGATTGCATTCTCTTGCCTTTGCCGGCGGCTAAAATAATTGCATCGATTTTCATGAACAGCCCAGATTAGAGCGTATTCTAGATTTTTAAGGAGCTTTTGACTATTTCTTTCGCATTTTGCGAAGCGTTTGCAATCTCGCAGCAACTTCAGCAAGTTCAGCTTTGGCTTTGGAAAAATCGACATCCGAGCCGGCATTATCTCTTGCCCTTTCTGCTAACTCTCTGGCTCTCTCAGCCTCTGCCTCATCAATATCTTCCGCTCTTTCAGCGACATCGGAAAGCAAAGTTACTGCATCTGGTTGCACTTCGATGAATCCGCCGGATAGAAAAAACACTTTTTCTTCGCCGCCCTCTAAAATAACCTTCACCGGGCCTGCTTTGATCCCCGTTAGGAGTTGAGAGTGTCCTGGTGTAATGCCAAGTTCTCCTAAAGTTCCTGTGGCAACCACCATTTCAACCTGGCCAGAAAAAATTTCTGACTCAGCGCTTACGATGTTGCAAAGAATTGTCGACATGCTTACAGAGCTTTTGCGTTTTCTACCACTTCTTCAATAGGGCCTGCCATTAAGAATGCTTGCTCTGGAATGTCATCGTACTCGCCATCAAGAATTCCTTTAAAACCTCTTACTGTATCTTTGATAGAAACAAATTTTCCTGGAGAGTTGGTGAAAATTTCTGCGACAAAGAAAGGCTGCGATAAATATTTCTCAACTTTTCTAGCTCTATCTACCGTTTGCTTATCCTCTTCGGAAAGTTCATCCATTCCAAGAATAGCAATGATGTCTTTGAGTTCTTGATATCTTTGCAGCACTTGCTGAACACCCATTGCAGTATCGTAATGTTCTTGGCCCACAATATTGGGGTCTAATTGACGACTGGAAGACTCAAGCGGATCTACTGCAGGATAAATTCCAAGAGCTGCGATTTGACGTGACAAAACCACAGTCGCATCGAGGTGAGCAAATGTTGTTGCCGGAGATGGATCTGTTAGATCATCTGCCGGAACATAAATTGCCTGCACTGAAGTAATGGAACCTGTTTTGGTAGAAGTAATTCTTTCTTGTAGGACTCCCATCTCTTCAGCCAAGGTAGGTTGATAACCCACTGCTGAAGGCATTCTTCCTAGCAAAGAAGAACATTCTACTCCTGCTAAGGTGTAACGATAAATATTATCAATAAATAATAAAACGTCTCGACCTTCGTCTCTGAATTTCTCTGCGATGGTTAAACCAGAAAGAGCGACCCTCATTCTGTTTCCAGGAGGTTCGTTCATCTGGCCATAAACCAGAGCCACTTTGTCTAATACTTGTGACTCGGTCATTTCCAGGTAAAAATCATTTCCTTCTCTGGTTCTTTCACCTACTCCAGCGAAAACTGAATAGCCACTTGTTTCATAAGCAATGTTTCTAATAAGCTCCATCATGTTCACGGTTTTTCCGACACCCGCTCCGCCAAACAAACCTACTTTTCCTCCTTTAGCAAAAGGACACATGAGGTCGATTACCTTGATTCCGGTTTCCAATAATTCAGAAGATTCTGCTTGTTCTTCATAAGAAGGAGGATTTCTGTGAATTGGCATTCTTTCTTTCTCGCCAACTTCACCTTTACCGTCTATTGGCTTGCCCAACACGTTTAAGATTCTGCCTAAGGTTTTTTCACCAACGGGCACTGTTACAGGTTCACCGGTATTTTCTGCCTCTGCTCCTCTTTTTAACCCTTCAGTGATTCCCATGGCAATAGTTCTTACTACACCATCTCCAAGCTGTTGCTGTACTTCTAGAATAAGATCTGCCTCTTTTACGACGAGCGCGTCATAAATCTTAGGCAGCTCCTCTTTAGAAAACTCTACGTCGATTACCGCTCCGATAACCTGTACTACTGTTCCTTTGCTCATTTTTTTACCTCAATAATTTCTATAGTGCTGCAGCCCCACCGACAATTTCAGAAAGTTCCTGAGTAATTGCCGCTTGTCTGGCATTGTTGTAAATAAGTTGTAATTCGTCGATGAGAGTACCGGCATTCTCGGTAGCATTTTTCATCGCAATCATTTTTGCCGCTTGCTCGCAGGCTATATTTTCAATCACGGCTTGATAAACCAAAGATTCAATATAACGCTGCATTAAGCCGTCTAACAATTCTTTCGCATCTGGCTCATAGATGTAGTCCCATCTGTGTTTTAGTTCAGGTGTATCTTCTGCTAAAAGCGGCAGAAGTTGTTTGATTTCTGGCTGTTGAGTCATCGTGTTTTCAAACTTATTGCTAGCTAAATAAACCTTGTCGATTTCACCTGCTTCAAATTTTTCCAACAAGATCTTTATTGAGCCAATCAAATCCTCTAAAGCTGGAACATCTCCGAGCTTTTCAGCAGCTGCAACAACGTTACCGCCATAAGAGTTAAAGAATACCTTTGCCTTGGTGCCAACCGAACAAAACTGTTGGCCAATTCCTTGATCAGCTTGTTCTTTTAAAAATCCGACCAGACTTCTAAACAAGTTTATGTTTAAACCGCCACACAAGCCTTTGTCAGAACTTACTACAATTATGCCGATGTTCTTGGTTTCTCTTTCTGTCATATACAGAGGCTTATATTCAGGATTTGAATTAGCCAAGTGGCCTATAACGGAGAGCATGCGATCTGCATAGGGTCTGCCCATTTCCATTCTGTCTTGAGTTTTGCGCATCTTACTAGAAGCTACCATTTCCATGGCGCTCGTAATTTTTTGCGTGTTTGAAATACTGGAAATTTGTTTTCTTATTTCTTTTGTATTTGCCATGCTACCAAGTTTGTGATGATTTGAATTTTTCTAGTGCTTCTTTGAAGCTAGCTAGTACCTCGTCAGAATATTCTCCGGTTTCATCTAAGTTGGCCATGAGTTCTTTGTATTCAGAAGCCATGAAAGACAACAAGGCAGACTCAAAATCAGCTACTTTGTTAAGCTCTACATCCTTCATATAACCTTCGTTAACGGCAAAAAGCATTACAGACATCTCCCCAACTGACATTGGCGAGTACTGTTTTTGTTTCATAACTTCGGTTACTTTTTGTCCTTGTTCCAACTGTTCTCGAGAAGCGTCATCCAAGTCTGAGGCAAATTGCGCAAATGCTTCGAGCTCTCTAAATTGGGCCAAAGCTATCCTTACTCCTCCGCCAAGCTTTCTAATCGATGGCAATTGAGCTGCTCCACCTACCCTTGAAACAGAAATTCCTGGGTCCATAGCCGGCAAAATACCTTTGTTAAAATAAGCAGTATCTAGGAAAATTTGTCCGTCAGTAATTGAAATCACATTCGTGGGAACGAAAGCCGATACATCCCCTGCTTGGGTTTCAATAATAGGAAGCGCGGTCAATGAGCCCGTCTTCCCTTTTACTTTTCCGCCGGTTTCTTGCTCAACATATTCGTCATTGACTCGTGAGGCTCTTTCGAGCAACCTTGAGTGAAGGTAAAAAATATCCCCTGGGTATGCCTCTCTTCCTGGCGGTCTTTTTAGCAGCAATGAAATTTGTCTGTAAGCAACCGCTTGTTTAGATAAGTCGTCATAAATGATCAAAGCATCTTCGCCTTTGTCTCTAAAGTACTCCCCCATAGAACAAGCAGAATATGGAGCCAAGAATTGCATGGGCGCTGGGTCTGCTGATGCTGCAGCAACAACAATGGTGTGATCCATTGCGCCAAATTCTTCTAACTTTCTTACTGTTGCAGCTATTGAGGATTGTTTCTGGCCAATTGCCACATAAATGCAAGTCATGTTCTTGCCTTTTTGATTGATGATCGCGTCAATGGCGATAGCCGTTTTTCCTGTCTGTCTGTCGCCAATAATCAATTCCCTTTGGCCTCGCCCAATAGGCACCATGCTATCTACCGCTTTTAGTCCAATTTGAACTGGCTGATCAACTGGCTTTCTAAACATTACCCCAGGGGCAACTTTCTCAACTGGCGAAGTTAACTTGGAACCAATGTCGCCTTTACCATCGATTGGATTTCCTAGCGCATCTACTACTCTTCCAACAAGCTCATCGCCGACTGGGACTTCTAGAATTCTGCCAGTACATTTTGCGGTATCTCCTTCAGAAAGAAGTTTGTAATCACCAAAAATTACAACTCCCACAGAGTCGCGTTCTAAGTTCAGTGCCATGCCAAATACGCCGCCGGTGAATTCGATTAGCTCCCCATACATGGCTTCACTTAGTCCATGAACTCTGGCAATACCGTCAGCAAGAAACACAATCGTGCCTTCATTCGATTCTTCGGCAGACACGTCCAACTTATTAATTCGATCTTTTATAATCTTGCTAATTTCTGATGGGTTTAAATCTTCCATTTGTAACCTCTTAAGTTCTAAGTTGAATTTTCAACTTTTCTAGTTTGTTTTTTATCGACAAATCAATTACTTGATCGTCATATGAAATTTTTAGGCCGCCAATAAGGCTTTTGTCTATTTCTGTAACAACGCTTACTTCGGCTTTCATTCTTTTCTTTAAAGCTGCTTCTATTTGTTTCAGTTGTTCTTTGTCAATTCTGTAAGAAGAAGCAACAGTAATGTTTTTTAAATTTTTTTCCTTGGCAACAAGTTCCTTGAAGTTTTTGCTGATGTCAGTCAAAAGCCTCAATCTATTTGCACTTCCTGCGACAAAAAGAAAATTTACAAATTTTTCTTGAACCTCGTCTTTGAACAAATCACAGAAAATATTTGTTTTTTCACTTTGTGAGATACTTGGCGTCTCTACCAGTTGAGATATCTTTTGGTCTTCAAGAGCAAGTTCTATCATCGAAAAGTCTGCTGTCCACGCATCTAGAGTGTCATCTGCTAGGGCAACTTCAAAAGCTGCTTCAGCATAAGGTCTAGATTGTGTTCTTATTTCTGACATTAAATCTTTTTGATCAACGAATCTATGATGTCTTTGTTGGCTTTAGCGTTTATCTCTTTGTCTAAAATCTTCTGGGCGCCGGCAATAACAAGTGCAGCGACTTCGTCCCTTAAGCCATCTTTAGCCTTGTTAGCGCTTTGCTCAATATCTGCTTCTGCTGAGAGCTTAATTTTCTTTGCTTCTTCCGCGGCTTGTTCCTTTGCTTCATCGACAATTTGATCTGCTCTGGAGTTTGCTTGATTTATCAGGGAGGAGGCTTCCACCTTCGCTCCATCTAATATCGTTGCCGATTCCTTATTCGCTTCTTCAAGTTTTCTTTGAGATTGACTGGCAGCTTCGAGACCATCAGAAATTTCTTTTCTTCTGTCCTCAAGAAGGTTTTCCATACTGGGCCAAATGTATCTATAAGTTATGAACACAAAGATACAAAAAGCTAAAAGCTCTGCAAAAAAAGTTGCGTTTATATTCATGTTTTTACGTGAACAAGAATAGTAGCCCTACTGCCAAAGAAATAATTGGCAATGCGTCTGTAAGCCCAAGAGCAATCAACACCTGCGCAAACAATTGTCCTTGAAGCTCAGGCTGTCTTGCCACAGCTTCAATATATTTTGAAGTTAGACTTCCGATACCTATCCCGGCACCTAAAGCACCAAGACCAGTAAGCAGTGCTCCTGCTATTAATCTACCTACTTCTACTTCCATATTAGTCTCCTAATTTTTTAGCTAGTGTTTGGTACTAGCCAAGTTTAAATAAGCTATTGTAAGCATCATGAAAATGTATGCCTGCAAAGCAACAATTAAAATGTGAAATAATGCCCAAGATAAATTCAAGATCAATCCAGGCAAAAACCACAAAGTTTGGGAAAAAGACATTGCAAATTGACCAAACATAATGGCAATCAGGATAAAGATCATTTCTCCTGCAAATAAGTTTCCGTAAAGTCTTAAAGCTAATGCAACATGTTTAGAAACATAGCTTATAAATTCTAAAGGTCCGAGCGGTACTACAAAAAGCTCTTTCAAGAAGCCTCCTGCCCCATGTGTTTTAACACTGTAATAAGTTACTAGGACCATCACTACGATTGCTAGAGCAAGTGGAGCATTCAAATCAGCTGTTGGTAAAATTTTAAAATAGTTAAATCCGCCTCCAAAATGTCCAAAAAAGCTCGCCATTTCTACTGGCAACAAGTCCATAAGATTCCAAGAAATAATCCAGAGACAACTAGCAAAGGCTAATGGGCCAACTATTTTAGAAGTGCCGTGGTAACCCGAATTGACTGCGCTTGCAATAAACTCATGAACAAATTCAGCAAAATTTTGTAACTTGCTGGGTACGCCCTTTTTTGCTGCTCTATTAACCAAACCAAAAAAACCAAAGACGACGGCACCAAGCAAGATTGACATAAAGATTGTGTCTAGGTGAAAGGACCAAAAACCCATTTCTGAAACCTTACATGCCGAGTCCAGTCCTTTGAAAAGTTCTTGCTGATGATTGGCAAAACCCCAAGAAGAAGTTTTTTCACACCAGCCAAAGGTTAGATTTACTAAGTGGTGACCTATGTAATCTGAGGTTTCGATTAAATTTTGTGCGTTCTCTTTAGCCATGTTTTTTTGGGCAGTGCATTATAGTGATTACCCCGCCCAATTCTCAAGGCTTAGATGCAATTTATTTCTCATTATTCTTTTTTAAACGGCTTGATGATTTGTTCAAGCTGATCAAGGTTCTTATAAGTAAAAGAAATTTTTCCGCTACCGTTCTTTTTGTGAGAAATTATTACTTGCGAATTAACGGCATCGCTAAGCGAATTCTCTAAGGCTACAATGTTTGGGTCTTTGGAAGAGCTTCTTGCTCTGCCGGTTTTTTTGTTTAAGTAAGAGCTTGCTAACTTTTCGGCTTGCCTTACAGAAAGACCAGAAGAGATTATTTTTTTTCCTATTTGCTCTTGATAAGCTGGGGGTAAAGGCAACAAAGCTCTAGCATGTCCCATGGTTAACTGGCCATCGAAAAGCATCATTTGAATTGGTTTTGAAAGCTGCAAAAGCCTCAAAGAGTTTGCAATAGCCGATCTTGATTTTCCTAATGCCTCTCCCATGGATTGTTGAGTCAGTCCAAATTCTTTTTGTAACCTCAAAATTCCTTCAGCCTCTTCAAGCGGATTTAAATCTTCTCTTTGCAAGTTTTCTATCAGGCCTACAGTCAAAGCCGATTCCTCAGAGTCTTCTCTTATAAGAACAGGAACAGAATTCAAACCAGCTAGTTTTGACGCTCTCAGCCTTCTTTCTCCTGCAACCAGCTCATACCCCTTAGCAAGCTTTCTGACAATTAGGGGCTGAATTACGCCTTGAGTTTTTATTGAGTCGGAGAGCTCTTTAATGCTTTCTGGCGGGATGTTTTTTCTTGCTTGGAACCTGCTTGGTTTAATGCTACTAATTTCAGCTTGAGTAATGCCAAGGCTGGGCTTGTTGGTTGTCTCTGATTTTTTGGTGGGCAAGGTTTCTTCAGAGCCGACAAAGGCGCCCATGCCTCTATTTTTTTTCTTTTCTTGCTCGGGCGACAAAAAAGCTGAAAGCCCTCTTTTCTTTTTTTCAGGCGACATCTTTATCCTCAAACTTCATTATTATTTCTCCAGCAAGCGCAAAATATGCCAATGTTCCTTTGGCGTCTGGGTCAATGTACATAATTGGTTTTCCTTCGGAAGGAGCCTCGGCAAGCAGGTCGCATCTAGGGATTATGGTGCTAAATACCTCTTGAGAAAGAGACTTTTCCAGCTTTTCAGATATTTCTCTGGCCCTTTCTTTTTCTTGATCAAACATGGTTCTTAAAATTCCATCAATCTTTAAGTTGCTGCCTGTGGCTTCATTTATCTCGATTATTGTCCTCTGCATTGCAGCCAAGCCCTCAATTGAAAAGTGCTCGCATTGCAATGGGATGATTATTTTGTCCGCCGCCCTCAAAGCGCTAACAGACAACATGCCTAGAGATGGCGGACAATCTATCAGGCAATAATCATATTTGTGTGCCAATGAGTTAAGTTTTCCTTTCAAAATTGAAGTTGGATCTGGAGCCCTTGCCATTTCTAGCTCTGCAGATATCAGGTCTGGGCTGCCTGGAATTAGGTCAAAATTAAACTCAGGCTTTCTTCGAATTAAGCTTTCTAAAGAAGCATCTTCAAGCAGCACATCGGTGATGGTGGTTTCTTCGTATGTCTTCTTTCCGCCGAGCCCAGTGGTTAAGTTGGCCTGTGAATCTATGTCCAATAAAAGAATTTTTCTTCCTGCAGCTGCCAGGCTTGCAGCCAAATTTAAAGTTGTAGTGGTTTTTCCTACGCCCCCTTTTTGGTTTGCTACAACAAGAATTTTCACAAGTTTACTATAGCAGTTTTAAGACATTTGAATTTCCAAGAAACCTCTTTTTTTTCCAAGAATTTTAGATGCTTCTGACTCTTTATAGACAATATCAAAGCCCTTGGCAGAAAGGGTTTTCTTCTCAGAAACCATTAAAATTATTTTGTTCTCCTTCGAGATTTTGTTTTCCAAGGTTTTTAACAAGGCAGCCGGCTCTTTGAATGCCCTGCATACGATATTTATTTCGTTTATCTGTTTAATTTCCTCCACCCTCGCATTCTTTATCGAGACTGAATTCAGCCCCAGCTCGTTTTTTATATTTATTAAAAAGGAAGTTTTTTTTCTGTTTGAATCAACCAGGGTTAGGTCTCTATTGGGATCTATAATCCCCAGGCAAATTCCTGGAAAACCCGATCCCGTGCCCAGGTCTATTACCGATCCAGGCAAAAGATGTTTTTGCAAAACTGCGCAGTCCAAAAAATGCCCTACTAAATCCTTCTTTTTCAAATTTCTGGATACTAAATTTCGTGTTTTGTTCCATTTCAAAATTTGGTTTAAATACTTATCAGCCTGACTGACTTGAGTGTCAGTAAGATTTAGGCTTGATACAGCAACTAGCTCTTTAAGATCCAATTTTTTCTTTAAGTGGGCTTTGTTCTTTTTTGATATGAACTAATAAAAGAGAAATGGCAGCAGGCGTTATCCCGGGTATTCTCTGAGCATGAGCTATGGTTTTGGGCAAAACCTTTTCCAACTTTTGCTTTACCTCATTAGAAAGTCCTGTTATTTCAGAAAAAATAATTTCTCTTGGAATTTTTGCGTTTTCGTATTTCTTTATTTTTTTTATTTCTTTGTTTTGTCTTTCAATATAACCAGCATATTTTTTTGTTGTCTCTATATCTAAGAGCACGCCTTTGTCTGGAAGCGGTCTTTTTATTAAGTTGTAAATATCCTCTAACTTTGCTTCCGGCCTTTTCAAAACAGAAAGAACAGGTTGTTTTGATTTGTTTTTTCCTCCAAATGCAGAAGGGTCAATTTTAATTTTTTCTAGTTCTTGTGTTTCTGCGTCTATTCTGGACATTTTCTTTTGAAAAATGTCCCACCTGTCGTTACTTATAATTCCCAAAGCATGTGCATAAGGCGTCATTCTTTGATCGACGTTATCTTCCCTGAGAAGAAGCCTGTGCTCTGCTCTACTTGTAAACATCCTGTATGGTTCTTTTGTGCCAAGAGTTATTAGATCGTCTACCAAAACCCCTATGTAACTATTACCTCTAGATTCTATCCAAGGGTCTTTGCCGTCTAAACTCAGCGCAGCATTTATTCCGGCCACCAGCCCTTGGGCTGCTGCCTCTTCATAACCAGTAGTACCGTTTATTTGTCCAGCAAAGTAAAGATTTTCGATACTCTTTGTCTCCAAGGTTTGAGAAAGGTTTCTCGGATCGAAAAAATCATATTCAACCGCATACCCAAATTGGCTGATCTTGGCCTTTTCAAATCCCAAAATGCTTTTAACCATTTTTTCTTGAATATCTTTTGGCATGCTTGTTGATATGCCGTTTGGATAAACTTCATCAGACGTAAGGCCTTCGGGCTCTATAAATATTTGGTGTGATTCTTTGTCAGCAAATCTATGAATCTTATCTTCTATTGAAGGACAATATCTTGGCCCAACCCCATCAATTCTTCCTGAAAACATCGGAGATCTATCGAGTCCAGATCTTATAAAATCATGGGTTTTTTTGTTCGTACGTGTGATGAAGCAATTCATTTGTTTGGGATGCATATCAGACGAACCAATGAAAGACATACATGGTCTTGGCGAATCTCCAGGTTGAACTTCTAATGCTGAAAAATCTATTGACGATGTGAGTATCCTGGGAGGGGTGCCTGTTTTTAATCTTGCATCTCCCAGGTCTAAAGACCTCAAACAGTTTGCAAGTATTTTTGATGATTTTGATTTCTTTCTTCCTCCTTCTTCTTCCTCTTCTCCAGTGAACAACTTTCCATTTAAAAATGTCCCTGCGGTTAAAATAATTTTTTTTGCGCTTATTATTTCTCCGTTTTTTAGCTTTACCCCAGTGGCCTTGCCATTTTTTACTTCTATATCAACCACCTCATCAGATACAGATGTTAGTAAGTCCTCACTATCAATTAAAGACTTGACTGCATTACTATACAAAATCCTATCTGACTGGGATCTGGTAGCCCTAACAGCTGGACCTTTAGAGGCATTCAAGACTTTGAAGTGAATACCTGCTTTGTCAGCACAAACTCCCATCAGCCCACCCATAGCATCTATTTCTCGAACAAGATGGCTTTTACCTAAGCCCCCAATGGCAGGATTGCAAGACATCTGTCCTATTGTTGAAACGTCGTGAGTAACAAGCAAAACTTTCTTTTTAAATCTAGAGGCAGCATAGGCAGCTTCACACCCGGCATGTCCTCCTCCGATTACAATGATATCCACACTCATAAATAAATATTATATTAATTATTTATATTAATTAGTTTATATTGTTATTGTTATAGGGCAGCGGATATTCTGTTGATAACCTGCCTATGTAAGGAGTTGTAAGCATTGGAGCTAATGATATCTTCTTAAATAGTCTGTATATATTTTGAGAACAAAACTGTATTACTTGTGAGTAAAGATAAACTTAATAATTAGTTTCAAAACTTTTAACAATTTATACATTATTATCAACAGCATTATTTTCCAATGCAAAATTTATCAAATATCTTTCCTAGCATATCGTCAGAAGAGATTGGATCATATATCTCTCCTAAAAGCTCATCGCAGTTTCTTAAATTTTCAGCCACTAGTTCTAAATTAGAACTAACTAAGCTGGGGGAAATTAAAGCTATATTCTTGTATGCTTTTTTTATTAAATCTAAATGTCTAATATTTACTGACAGGAGCTCTTCTTGGTTAAGTTTCAAAAAATTATGAGCAAGGGCTTTTTTAAGTAACTTGAGGTTTTTTTTCGTTTTTGCAGAAATTGCAAACCCTCCAGCAGGAGCCTTCTTATTAGTAAGATCAATCTTGTTTAATACAAAAATATTTTTTTTATTCTTTGTAATTGGCAATTTATCAAAATCATTTTCTTTATCAGCTAAGTAAATCACTATGTCAGCGCTATTAAGCGCCCTTTTTGACAAATTGATGCCTTCATTTTCAATTTTATCTGAAGTTTTTCTAATTCCAGCAGTATCGTTGAAAACAAACCTGATTCCATCAATTAAGCAAGAAGAGGTAACCACATCTCTAGTAGTTCCTTGTTTTTCGCTAACAATAGATACTTTTTTGCCGATTATAGCGTTAATTAGTGTGGATTTCCCTGAATTTGGAGGTCCAATAACAACAACTTTTACATCGTTAGAAATTGAACTATATGCCTTCATGTCCTCATTAAATGAAGCGAAAAAATGTTTAAATTCATTAATTTTGCTTATAACTTCTTCGATATAAACATTTACATCTTCATCCGAGAAGTCAATTAATGTTTCAACAAGAACCCGCGTCTCTCTCAGTTTGTCTTGTACCTCTGATATTTTTACTCTTAGCCCGCCTTCAAGGCTGTTCTGTGCTGCTTTCAAAGAAGCTTTTGAATTGGCATTTATAATCTCTTTTACAGCCTCAGACTGATCAAGCGAAAGTTTGTTATTTAAAAAAGCTCTTAAAGTAAATTCACCTGGATTAGCTATTTTTGCCCCTGAATCCAAGCATTTCTTTATTACTTCTTCCACAATGTAAGGATTTCCGTGAGTTGAAATTTCTACAATATCTTCCCCCGTGTAAGAATTAGGAGCCTTAAAGATAGTAAGTACACACTTCTCAATTAAATCAGCATTTAAAGGAAACTTAACCACAGATAACTGTTTTTTAAGCTTATTTTTTGTGATTTTTTGAATAATAGATAAGGCCTTGTCGCCTGACATCCTTATTAAAGAAATGGCCCCTCTACCAGGCGGAGATGAACAAGCTACTATAGTGTCTTTTTCACTAAGCACTTCTAGGAGAATGCATGAGCATTTGTATTGCAGACACCAGAGAGTTAATTAGCCAATACAAAACTAGGCCCGCAGGGAAGAAAGCAAACATTACACCAAAAATTAGCGGCATGAACTTAAATATCCTGGCCTGCATTGGGTCTATCCCAGCAGGCTGGGGCTGAAGCATTTGCATAGCCCACATAGCCCCAATATTGAGAATAGGCAATATAAACAGGGGATCTCTTGATGATAAATCTGTGATCCAAATCAAAAAGGGAGCATATCTTAGTTCAACGGTTTCAATTAAAACCCAATAAAAAGCAAGAAAAAAGGGCATTTGAAGCAACATCGGCAGACATCCTAGAGCCGGATTAACTTTCTCATCCTTATAGAGCTTCATCATTGCTTGTGACATCGCCTGACGGTCCCCAGAATGTCTTTCCTGAAGATCTTTAAGTTGAGGCTGAATTTGCCTCATTTTACCCATAGATTTGTATGAAACGTAAGATAGCGGCCATAAGATCACTTTAATTAGCAAAGTAACTAAAACAATAGCCCATCCCCAATTTCCGACCACATCATAGAAGAATTGCATAGCCAGAAACATTGGCTGCCCTATCCAGTATAAAAACCCATAATCTACCGCCAAGGGGAGGTCTTGGTTCGCCTTGGATAACTCTGACTGAACTTTTGGACCAAAATACAGTGAATAACTAAAAGAAGTTTCTTCAAATGGCTGAATTTTTATTGGTCTTCCAACAACTCCAACCGAAAACTTCTCGTTTGTTTTGTTTTTTTTCCCAACAAAAACATTTATGTTTTCTTGGTCAGGAATAATAGCAGTTAGGAAATAGTGTTCTAAAAAAGCAGTCCAACCTTTTATGGAACTTTCTTTAAAATCATTTTCTTCTAGTTCTCCCAGATTAACTTTTTGATAATTATCAGATTCAGTAGAAAAAACCGGACCAAGGTAAGCAAAGTTTGCAGGATCTCCAAAAAATGAGCCTTCAGTCCCGGGAGGCTTAAGAGAGTTTCTTTCTATTTTTGAATAAGACGAAGAATTTATAACTTCTGAAGATATGTTTCTAATGATGTGTTTAACTTCTATGAAATAATTTTCAGGTTGAAAAGATATAATCTTTGATTCTTTAACAGAAGCAGACTCTCTCACAAACGTGTAGCTATTTGTATCGGAACTCCTTTTTATATCTTCAATCTTGAAGGTAGAAAAATCCTGGTTAACATTATTTCCAAATACGAACCCAGATAATTGCGAGTATTCATTTCTACCACAAGCATCAAACATTAGTTTGTTGTTATTTGTGCCTATTTCGTCTGGATAATTTTTTAATTCAGCTTTTTTTAAAGAACCGTCCATTAAGTCGAAAGAAATTTTCCAATTGTTGGAATCTATTTCGTAGTCTCCGTCTGAAGCACAGGTTGTTGATACAGAGTTTGTAATCAGTTCTTCAGATTCATTTTTTATGCTTTCATCAATAAAGCCGAAGTCTTCTGTTGGTGAGTAAGTACTTACTTCGTTTTTAATCTTTTGTATTTCTGGTGTATCGGATGGTGGATCCCATCTTATAATTAAGAAATAGCTCATAATGAACACACAAGCTATTAGAAAATATCTTTGAAAATTTTCCATTACTCTTCTTTTCCAGGAACCGGATCATATCCTTTGGACCCCAAAGGATGACACTTAGAAATCCTTTTAAATCCTAGACTTAACCCTTTTAAAACACCATGAAGATTTATTGCCTCTATCATGTATTGACTGCATGTCGGCTGAAATCTGCAATTTGAACCTAACAAGGGGCTTAATGTAATTTGATAAAATTTAATTAAATATATAATTATTCTTTTCATTCAATTTCTTAGTTAAATTCAAAAACAGAGTTTTTATTTCTCTCCTTAATTTTTCTTTTTTAAAACCTAAAATTCTTTTTTTTGAAACCACAACCAATGATACTTTAGATTCCGCAAAGATATCGATAGACAAATTTCTAATAATTCTCTTTAAATAATTTCTGTGAACCGCAAGTTTAATATTTTTTTTAGGAAGAATCATGCCCAGCCTAAAATTGTCGTTTGTAATTAATATCAAAGCTCTAAAATTTTCTGAACTAACATTTTGGCTGGAATTATTGAAGACTTCGTCGAAGTCATCCTTTCCTACTAAGGGCTTATAAGACAACTTAAACTGTAAGAGACTTTCTTCCCTTACTTCTTCTGCTTTTTAAAACCTGTTTTCCTGAAACGCTAGAATTTCTCGCCCTGAAACCATGAGTTCTTTTTCTTTTTATCTTGCTGGGTTGATACGTTCTTTTCATTTTTTAAGATTTGATTGAGCAAAAGAATAATATAGATTGAAACGATAAAAGCAAGAAAAAATAGATAGAAAAAAATAAAAAAAATTAAGAACTAACAGGTTATCCACAGAAAATTAATAGCATATCCTGTGGATAACTTTGTGTATAAGGTATATTATCTTTTTATCTGTCATGATGATCAAATCTTGGAAAAAATGTAAAAAAGCTCTTCAAAAGGAAATGTCCCAGGAAGAATTTAATGCTTGGATTAATCCTTTAGAATTTTCCGTAAATAAGTCTCCATCAGGAAGTAAGGATCTTTTTATACTCGCTCCCAACGCCTTCATTAAAGAACACGTGAGAGAAAATTATGACGAAATCATTAGAAAACACTTACTAAAAGAAGACTTATCAGATATGCCGCTTGTATACGAGCTTATATCTGTGCGTAAGCCATTGATTAGTAAGGAAAATAATAAAAATTTAAACCTTTTTCTGAACAAAGAGAATACGCTTAATGATGATTACACTTTCGAAACATTTGTAGAGGGTAAATCTAATAACATCGCACTTGCAGCTGCTAAACAGGTTTCTGAGTCTAAAAATGCAGCTTATAACCCGCTTTTTATATATGGGGGGGTTGGACTAGGGAAGACCCATTTAATGCATGCTGTCGGTAATAAGCTTAAGGAGCAGGACAAGTCCAAAAATATTGTCTATGTACATTCAGAAAGGTTTGTAAGCGACATGGTGAAGTGTTTGCAGCTAGGATCAATAAACGATTTTAAAAATTTTTATAGGTCTGTTGACGCCCTTCTAATTGATGATATTCAATTTTTTGCTGGCAAAGAACAATCTCAGGAAGAGCTTTTTCACACTTTCAACACTTTATTAGAAGGCGGCCAACAAATGATTCTAACTTGTGATAAATATCCTAAAGAAATAGACGGTTTAGAAGAGAGGCTCAAATCCAGGCTAGGGTGGGGCCTTCCAGTAAGCATAGAGCCGCCTGAATTAGAAACAAGAGTTGCAATTTTGTTAACTAAAGCCTCAGAAATGGAATTAAACCTCTCAGAAGACTCAGCTTTTTATATTGCAGAAAAAATTAGATCTAATGTTAGAGAGCTTGAAGGTGCGTTAAGAAGAGTAGGCGCTAACGCGAAATTTACAAATAGAGAAATTGATGTAAATTTGATAAAAGAGTCGCTAAAAGATTTACTTGCCATTCAGCAAAGACAAATAAGCATAGAAAATATACAAAAAACCGTCTCTGATTACTACAACATTAGAGTTTCTGATCTTTTATCAAGCAAAAGAACGCGCTCTCTTGCAAGGCCCAGACAAGTCTCAATGTGTTTATCAAAAGAATTAACTAATCATAGTTTGCCAGAAATAGGAGATTCTTTTGGCGGCAGGGATCATACGACCGTATTGCACGCATGTAGACGAATTACAGCTCTTAGAGAAGAAGATGCTGACATAGCAGAAGATTACACTAAATTAATAAGAACATTGACAGCATGAAATTTTCAGCAAAAAAAGAGGCTCTAGCGGATAAACTTTCATTATGTTCGTCTATTGCTGAGAAAAGACAAACAATTCCTATACTTTCTAATGTTTTATTGAAAGCGAATAATGGAAATTTAACCATTGTTGCTACTGATTTAGAAAGACAGTTATCTCTTATTGTTTCAGATTGTTCCATATCGGATGATGGAGAAACAACTGTATCAGCTAGAAAACTATTTGAACTCATAAGGTCTGTTCCAGATGACACAGAATTAAATTTCGAAGTTATAGAAAACCAACTTGAAATTTCAGCATTAAGCTTTCAAGCAGACTTGGCCATTTTACCTGTCCAGGATTTTCCATTCGTGGACTTAGAGGATCATAATTTTAATATTGCTTTGGATGGCAGCAAGTTTGGAAAGGTTCTAGAAAGCACTAGTTTTGCTATGGCATCAGCAGACGTTAGATATTATCTAAATGGATTGTTATTTGAGACTGCTCAAAAGAAAATAAATATGGTTGCTACTGATGGTCACAGACTTGCCTGGGGATCTTATTCGCACTCTGAAGATTTGGAAGATAAAAAATTAATCATTCCTAGATCTACTGCTCTGGAGTTACAAAGAATTTTAAATTTGTTTCCTGAGGAAATTTCTTTCTCTTCAAACAACTCTCAATTAAAAATAGAATCTGAAAATTTTACTTTTATAAGCAAATTAATTGAAGGAGCTTATCCGGATTATAAAAAAGTCTTTCCTTCTGGGGAGGAACAATCTCTCGCAACTTCTAAGTCTCCCATTCTTACCGCGCTGTCGAGATCAGCAGTTCTTTCTAATGAAAAATTTAGAGGCGTTAAATTTGAACTTAGCAAAGACAAATTAAAAATCCTAGCTAATAATCCAAACAAAGAAAGTGCAGAAGAAGAGTTGGATGTAGATTATTCTGGACAAGATTTGGAAATAGGCTTCAATATAAATTATGTTCAAGAATCTTTAAATTATCTTCCAGGTGATGATATTGAATTTGTTTTTTTTGGCTCGGAAAATTCCTGCTTAGTTAAGAACTCTTCTAGTGATGATTTAGTACATGTAATCATGCCGATGAGGTTATGATGAAATGCCGCTATCAAAAATCAATTTAAACAATTTCAGATCTTTTAAAAACTCTTCCTTTGATCTTTCAAAAAAGAATTTAATTCTTGGAAAAAATGGGGCAGGGAAGTCTTCTTTTTTAGAGGCGATTTTTTTCATTCTATCTAAAAAGTCTTTCAGAACATCTTCTGCAAATGCAATGATTAACTTTGGATCAAATTTTTTTAAAGTCGATGCGATCTTAAATGGAGAAAAATTTTCTTTAACAAAGGATTTATCATCTTCTGTAAAATCTAAAACAGGAAATATTCAAAACGATTTTCTGCCTCTTGTGATAAATAATTTTTCTTTGAGTCTTTTGGAAGCGCCAAAGGAGAACAGAAGGTCATTTATAGATTACCTAATGTTTCACGTGGAACACGATTACAAAATAGATCACTTGAAGTTTAAAAAAGCCCTCGCCCAAAGAAACCGGGCACTGAAAAAAAGCTCTTCTTCTGAGCTTAAATCTTGGACAAAAGTCTTCATTGATTTGTCTCAGAAATTAACCAAAAAGAAGCTTCAGTTTATAGATTCTTTTTTAGAAAGCTTTCCGTCTTTTATAGATTCTTTATCTATACCTGAAAACCTAAAAGATAAGTTTAGGGAGATCTCAATTACTTACGATAAAGGCTGGAAAGACAACTTATTAGAGGAGTTAAGGGAGTCTTTTGTTAAGGATCAGTCAAGGGGGTTTACCTCTTTGGGGCCGCAAACTTCTGATTTAAGAGTAAAAATAAATAAACAAGATTCTGGAAATATTTTATCAAGAGGCGAACAAAAGCTATTGATTTTATTGATTTATTTATTTTTTATAAAAGCTTACAATGATCTTAGACCAAACAAAACAATTTTCTTGCTTGACGACTTGCCTTCTGAGCTTGATGACAAAAATTTGGACTTAGCACTAAATCTTCTTCAAGATGCTGATTGTCAATTATTTATAACTTCTTTGGAAAACTTAGAAAAATATGAGTTTGATTTTGTAATTGATTTATAATACTTGATGCCTAAAAAAGCTCCCAAAAAAGAAGTTTATGACTCTTCGAACATTAAGGTTCTGAAGGGGCTAGAAGCTGTTAAAAAAAGACCAGGAATGTACATTGGAGATACCGATGACGGTACTGGTTTACACCACATGATCTTCGAAATCGTAGACAACTCTATAGATGAAGCGTTAGCGGGTTTTTGTGATGAAATTAAAGTAGTTATTCATTCTGATGCAAAAGTTAGTGTCAGTGATAATGGCAGAGGCATACCAGTAGACATTCATAAAGATGAAGGCATTTCTGCAGCTGAAGTGATAATGACAAAGTTACATGCTGGTGGAAAGTTTGACGATAATTCCTATAAAGTTTCTGGGGGGCTTCATGGCGTTGGCGTTTCAGTGGTAAATGCTTTATCAGAAACTCTAGAGCTGGAAATCAAAAGAGAAGGAAACGTTTACAAGCAATCCTACAAGGACGGCGTTCCAAAAAATAAGATTAAAAAAAGTGGATCTACAAAAGATCAAGGCACGTCTTTAACGATCGTTCCTTCAGAATCTACTTTTGGCAAGAACAGGGTATTTGATTACGAGATCGTTCAAAAAAAATTAAGAGAGTTGTCTTTTTTAAATTCAGGAGTGCAAATAGAACTCGTTGATGAAAGATCTTCAAAAAGCAATGTCTTTAAATCTACTGGTGGCTTGGAAGAATTTGTTTCTTATAAAAATAAAAATAAGACTGCGCTAAATAAAATTTTTTCTTTCAGCAAAGAAGCAGGCAAGGGCATCTCTATAGAAATTGCTTTGCAGTGGAATGATTCTTATCAGGAAAACATTCAATGTTTCACCAATAACATCCCTCAACGCGACGGAGGAAGTCATTTGGTAGGTTTTAGAACTGCCCTAACCAGAACTCTAAATAATTTCATGGAGAAAGAAGGGTATTTAAAAAATGAAACATCTCCGCCAAGCGGTGAGGACGCTCGTGAAGGACTCACTGCAATTATTTCAACCAAGCTTCCTGATCCCAAATTTTCATCTCAAACAAAAGACAAGTTGGTCTCTTCAGAAATTAAACCGGTTGTTGAGCAGGAAACTTACAAGCATCTTTCTGATTATTTATTAGAAAACCCAAACGAGGCAAAAATAATTGTTTCAAAAATATTGGAAGCTTCAAGGGCAAGAGAAGCTGCAAGGAAGGCAAGGGAAATGACTCGTAAACAAGGTAGATTGGACGGATCTGGATTGCCTGGAAAACTTGCAGACTGTCAGGAAAAGAAACCGGAATTAAGTGAAATTTATCTCGTTGAGGGAGAATCAGCTGGCGGTTCAGCAAAACAGGGCAGAAACAGACAAAACCAAGCAATTTTGCCATTAAAAGGAAAAATCTTAAATGTAGAGAAAGCAAGACTGGACAAAGTATTAAGCAGTCAGGAAATAGTCATCTTGATTACCGCTCTTGGCTGTGGAATTAGAGACGAATTTACTCTAGAAAAACTTAGATATCACTCAATTGTTATCATGACCGATGCTGATGTAGATGGTTCTCACATCAGAACTCTTCTTTTAACTTTCTTTTACAGACAAATGCCTGAGTTAATAGAAGCTGGCCATATCTTTATTGCCCAACCTCCCCTTTATAAAGTGAAGAAAGGCAAAAAAGATATTTATTTAAAAGACGAAGAAGCTCTCCAAGAATTTTTGGTGGACAAAGCAGTTGATGAAACTGAACTGTTTGCAACAGCATCTAAAAAAATAGAAGCTGGAAAATTCAAAGAATTATTAAAACTCTTCAATAGTTTTCAATCTACTATTGCAAACCCATCGGTTTCTTTAGACCAAGATATTCTCATTTCAATGTTAAATTCAGATGAATTTCCTTCTTCGCCATCTGCAGAGAATGTAAAAAAATGGATAAAAGTCTTTCTTAAAAATATCGAACAAAAAAAAGGTGTCGCATGGAAGGCTTCAATTGATGAGAAAAATAAGCAATCTATTTTGGTTGAAAGGTCTGAACACGGGCACTCATCTTTCTCTATAATTCCTTTTTCGTTTTTCAAATCTAATCAGACAACCCCTTATAAGATTATCAAGGCTTACAAAAAAGCACTTAAAGATCTCAAATTAAAAACTAGTTATCTCGTTATTTCTGAAGAAAAAATAAAAATAGAAGATTTTCTTAAACCTTTTAATAAATTAATGGACTCTACAAGAAAAGGATTATCTCTTCAGAGATACAAAGGCTTGGGCGAAATGAATCCAGAACAGCTATGGGACACTACTATGAACCCTGTTGGCAGAAGATTGGTTCAAGTAAAGATTGAAGATGCCGATGAAGCCAGTGATTTGTTTGAGCAGCTTATGGGAGATAATGTCGAAAATAGAAGAGAGTTTATTGAAACCAATGCCTCTTTAATTGGCAATATAGATATTTAATTCAAAAAAGTTCTGAATATTTGTTTTCCGTCCAGTCCCTAACTATCTTTGTTGTTTCAGAGGAGCTTTCTGTTGGCTGAATAGGGTCTCCAATAAAAAAAATTACATCGCCCGGCCTTATAATAAAATCCCCGCCATACCAAGATTCTCCTGCATTATGGACGACAGGGATAATTTCACTATCTGTTTGCAAAGCTAATTCCGCCCCCGTTTTTTTATAAATACCAAGTTCTCCCGGTTTTCTTCTAGTGCCTTCTGGGTAATAGATTAAAGAAAAACCAGAATCTAATAATTCCTTTCCCATAAAAAAAATTTTTTTTACAGCCTCCGAGCCCTTGCCTCTATCAATTGGAATTGAACTAAGCAGTCTCAAAGCCCAGCCAATAATTGGCCATGATAATAAAACATCTTTCAGGATAGTTGCTGAAGGAACAAATCTTTCATACAAAACCAAAGTTTCTATAAAACCTTGATGGTTAGGAAAATAAATTTTTTTTCTTGGTGAATTAATGACCTCAACATTTCCCTCAAAAACAATCTTTACTCCGCAACAAATTCTTATCCACCAACGAAAGAAAGCAACCCAGGAAAGAATAATTTTCTGTCTGAATTTTCTATCAATAAAAATACAAGCTGGGAAGGTTAACGATATGACGATTAAAGAAATTCCTAAAACCACATAAAAGAAAAAAGATCTTACATATGAAATCATTGGCAGATAAATTTTGTTGCTGACAATAGATTTTCAAAAACTTGAGCTTGAGAAGTATCATGATTTTTCAACGTGATCTCTCCATAACCAGTTTTAACCAATAAAGGTTTGCATTCATGAGCGAGAGCACATTGAACATCAGAAAATTTATCTCCAACAAAATAACTGCCTTTAAGATTAATATCTAAAGCTTTCTCTGCTTGGAGCAAAAGGCCGGTTTTTGGTTTTCTGCATTCACAATTATCTTCGGGTCTGTGGGGACAAACTTCTACATGAATAATATCTGATCCGTGTTCTCTAACTTTTTGTTTCATGTGAGAATTGACGTTATCTATTTGATCTTTAGTAGCTATGCCGAGACTAATGCATGCCTGATTTGTGGCAACAACAATTTTAAAATTATTCTCGGATAAAATAGATAATGCATCTAGGCTACCATCCTCAAATCTAAAATCTGCCGGCCTTGTAACATAGTCAAAGAGATCAACGTTAATAACTCCATCTCTATCAAGAATAATGTACTTCTGTTCTGACACTCTTAGCCCTTAAACAGCTTCAGAATGCTTGTTTCTATGTCTTTTAAGTCGATTACTTCTTGCTCCATAGTATCTCTATCTCTAAAAGTAACTTTGTTCTTTTCTATGGTGTCATAGTCAACTGTTATACAAATTGGGGTGCCAATTTCATCATGTTTGCGATAACTCTTTCCTATGTTTCCAGTATTTTCAACCGCAACTCTTCCAATATTTAGCTTTAAAAGCCTGTTTTTTATTTCTACAGAAGCGCTTACTATTTCTTCAACGTTCTTTTTAAGAGGAATTACAGCTATTTTTATAGGAGATAGATGCTTTTTCAAAGACAATACTACCCTTTTCGTTTCATTTTCAAGATTTTCTTCCTTATATGCGTCGTTTAGAATAGCTAAAAATGCCCTTTCGACTCCTGCACTTGGCTCAATAACATAGGGCACAAGCCATTTATTTGATATTTTATCCTGGAAAGCAAGTTTCGCTTTTGAAGCCTTATTTTCCTTGGTTTTAGCTTTTATGTTGAATTCTTCTTGAGACTTAGTATGAGAGCCTAGATCAAAATCCGTTCTATTCGCAATCCCCTCCAGTTCTTCTGTTCCATGAGGAAATTTATACATAATATCTGCCGTTGCTTTGGAGTAATGGGATAATTCCTTTTTAGGGACATTGAAAATCTCTAAATTTTCTTCATTTAAGCCCTGATCTATCCACCATTTCATTCTTTCTTTTATCCAATATTCATGAAATTTCTCATCATCTTTCGGTTCTACAAAATACTCCATTTCCATTTGCTCAAATTCTCTTTTCCTAAAGATGAAATTTCTAGCCGTTATTTCATTTCTAAACGCTTTACCAATTTGGGCAATTCCAAAAGGCAGAGTTCTAGAAGTGCTGTCTAAAACATTCTTAAAATTAATAAAAATATGCTGAGCTGTTTCCGGCCGAAGATAGGCAATGGAAGAGCCATCGTCTACTGGCCCGATATTAGTTTTAAACATCAGATTAAAATCTCTGGGCTCGGTTAAATTTGTTGACCCACAATTTGGACACTTCATTTCATCTAGAGTATCTGCTCGCATTCTGAATTTACAATCTTTGCAATCAATTAAGGGATCAGTGAAAGTATCTTCGTGACCTGACTGAGCAAAGATGTTTTGGCTGCCTAAAATTGAAGAATCCAAGCCTTCTATATCATCTCTTTGGTAAATCATAGATTCCCACCAAGCCCTCTTAATATTGTTAGCAAGTTCAACGCCGAGCGGCCCATAATCATAAACGCCCTGCATCCCTCCATATATCTCTGCGGTTTGAAAAATAAAGCCTCTTCTCTTACAAAGAGAGACAATTTTGTCCATTTTATTATCAGTCATTAATGTATCTTATTAGAAGTAAGTACTTACTATTCTTTCCAAAAGAATGCTGTAAATAATACTAACAAAGTATAGATTTCTAATCTTCCAAGTATCATTACAAAAGCCAAAAGGACTTTCGTAAACGCATCCATTCCTGCGTAATTATAAGCTACTTCACCTAGTCCTGGACCTAAATTATTTAGACATGCCGCTATCGCAGAAAAAGCAGTTTCTGTATCTATCCCCTGCCCCATTAAGATAAAAGATCCAACCAAAAAAGTAAGCAAGTAAACTGTTAAAAATCCCCATACCGAATCAGCAACTTCACTATTGATTTTCTTTTTGCCAATCTTTAAAGGTAAGACAAGATTAGGGTGTATGAGTTTTTTAAGCTCTCTTCTCGCATGATTCAAAAGTACCAAGCCTCTTATCGCTTTAAAGCCTCCCGCAGTTGATCCTGCACAAGCACCAATCATCCCAATAAAAATTAGCAGTTGAGGGAGGTAAGTAGGAAATGCAGTATGATCCAAAACGGTAAACCCTGTAGTTGTCGCAAACGAAGTGACAGTGAATAATGACGATACTATTAGACTCGAAGAAATCTCAGAACTGCTTAACCAGATAGTTAATAAGAATACAACAAAAGCAAGAAAAAGCATTTTCCAATAAAACCCGAATTCAGGATCTTTTAAATAGTTGAATAATTTAAAATTCGAAAAAGAAACGTAATGCAGAGAAAAACTTATGCCAGAAATAAACATAAAAATAACAGCCAAAATATAAATTGTGTTGTTGTTGAAGAAGGCGAAACTCTCGTTGTAATTAGAAAAGCCTCCAATCGCAATTGTAGTAAAAGAGTGAACTATTGCGTCAAAATATTCCATTCCAGCTATGAAGTAGGATAGGAAACAAATCAAAGTAAGAATGAGATATATGTACACCAAAACCATAGCAGTTTCAGCAATTTTCGGCCTTAACTTGCTCTGATTTATTGGGCCTTGAGATTCTCCCCTATATAGCTGCATTCCACCAACCCCCAAAAGCGGCATCAGTGCAATGGCTAATACAATAATACCAAGACCACCTATCCATTGGAGCAAGCCCCTATAAAACAGAATAGAGTAATATTCTTCGGATAAATCAGAAAATATCGTCGCGCCTGTAGTAGTTAAACCTGAAGTAGCTTCAAAGTAAGCACTTACTATAGTTATACTGCTTTTAGTTCCTAATATAAGTGGCAAAGTTGCAAAAATAGTAAAGAATAACCAAAGCAGAACGGTTAACAAAAAACCTTCTTTAACTCTTATGCCTTCATATTTCTTTTCAAAATTAACCAAATAAAGAAAAGAGCCAAATGCAAGGGTAATAAGGAAAGAATAGGCAAAAGCTGCGATATTATCTTCGCTATAGATAATTGAAACTATAATTGGTGTTAGTTGTAAAAAAGAAAAGGCGATCAAACCTATTCCCAAAACCCTTGAAATTAACCTAAATTTCATTTTAATTTCTTAAAAAGCATCTAATGTCTTCTTAACTCATTAAACTTGTTTCTAGGGCTGGGAACAGCTTTTTATCTGATAAAAAGATAATTATATGGTCATCTTCGTGAATTTTAACGTCATGATGAGCGATTTTTAATTCTTTTCCACGTATTACAGCACTTATAGTACAACCATTTGGCAGTTTAATATCATCTATTCCTTGACCTATGATTTTAGGAGTTGTTTCGGGGCTGGCTATTAGCTCTAATGCCTCAGATTTACCTTTTTTAAATGTATGTGCCCTTTCAATCTTTGCTTTAGTTATGTTTTTCAGTACAACTCCAATTGTAATCTCATTTGGAATTACTGTAATGTCTACTTCACCTTGATGAATCAAGTCTAAAAAAGATTGTTTATTCATCAAAGAAAGCACTTTTTTTGCTCCAAGTTTTTTTGCCAACAAGGAAGACATTACATTTGCTTCATCACTATCAGTTACTGCACAAAACATATCAATCGATTCTATGCCTTCTTCAATTAATAAATCTTCATCTGTTGAATCGCCATTGAGAACTAATGCAGAATCTAAATTTTCAGATAAGTAATCTCCTCTTTTTCTACTTTTTTCAATAATCTTTACAACGCTAAATTTATCTTCAAGGATCTTTGCCAATCTTCTGCCAATCTTTCCGCCACCCGCAATCATTATATTTTTGTACTTAGAATCTCTTGGCCTAATTTCGGACATAACTTTCTTTATATTCCCTTTTGCAGAGATAAAGAAAACTTCATCGCCATCTTTTATGTAATCCTCCCCACTAGGAATAATGATCTCTTCTTCTCGATAGATAGCGGCAACTCTAGTATCTGCATTAGGAATGTGCTCTCTTAGTTCTGAAACTTTATGACCAGTAATTGGGGCTCCTTCAACAGCTTTTACACTCACCATCGAAGCTCGTCCATCACCAAAATCTAAAACTTGAAGAGCCCCTGGAAGCTGAACCAATTTTGAAATGTATTCCGTGATAAGAGTCTCCGGAGAAATTAAAACGTCAATCGAATATTCCCCATTTTCAAAAATCTGACTACCCTTGCCTTTAAGATATTCTCTAGCTCTAATTCGTGCCATTGTTCTAGTTTTCTTATTGAGATGTTTAATCATCTGACAAGCAACCAAATTAACTTCATCATATTCGGTCATGGCAATAGCTAACTCTGTATCTTGAATATTTGCGTCTTCGAGAGTTTGTGGATAGCAACAATTACCACACACAATTTTAATATCGTGTTGTTCCGATTCTTTTTCGAGTTTTTGTTCGTTAAGATCGACGAGGGTTATGCTGTGACCATCTTCGGATAGAATTTCGGTTAATTCTGATCCAACTTGGCCGGCACCTAAAATTAAGATGTTCAATTATTACTCCAATAAAAATTATACTCTCAGAAAAATAATATTGTGAATTTGATTATCACTATTTAAAGCTTTCATCGGAGTTAAAAAAATCTTTTGATCCATTGTAGAAACTTTTGTATTCCATTCGTTTTTTATTCTGCCTGGCAAGCTCTTTAATTTCGACACACTGATCTATTCCAGAGACTAAAAATTCTTTTTTATCAGCCTTAATAACTTTTCCAGGATCAGAAGCGGGTAGGGCATTTATTTTTGCACGGTGAATGATAATTCTTTCATTTTTATATTCTGAAAATGCACAAGGATTAGGACAAAGACCGTTAATTTTGCCAACTATTTCTTCAGCTGATTTTGTCCAATCTATTCTAGCTTCATCTTTGGTTACTTTAGGAGCATAAGAAGATTCGTTTTCATTTTGTTCTGTAAGTGAAAATGTATTTTCCTTAATAGAATCAATAACTTGTAGTATGTTTCTAGATGAAATATAGCTCATAATTTCCTCTAAATCTTCGGTATTTGTTCCTTCCTCAATAGGAAATTTTACGCTGGTTACAATTGGGCCCGTATCAAGACCAGCATCCATTTTCATGAATGTAATTCCTGTTTCTAGGTCGCAGTTAATTATGCTTCTTTGAATCGGAGCTGCACCTCTGTACTTAGGCAATAAAGAAGTATGAATGTTAAAGCTTCCATGTTTTGCTACATTCAAAAGTTCTTCACTAATGATGTGTCCAAAAGCAAAGACAATAAGAAGATCAATATTGAGTTTTTCCAAGGTAGGTCTGAACTTTTTATCTTTGATTTCATCATATGAAAAAATTTTAATTTTTTTCTCTTCCGCAAAAACTCTAATAGGACTTTTAACAAATTTTAAACCTCTACCCGAACGCTTTTCTTCTGCACAAATTACTCCAACTAAATCGTGTTCAGAATCGTAGAGTGTTTCTAAAGTTTTAAGAGCAATTTTTGGCGTAGCAGCAAATAGGATTTTCATTATTTCTGTTTGACAATTTTATTTCGGATTCTTCTTCTTTTCAGTTCAGAAATATGATCAACGAATAGCCGACCATTGAGGTGATCAAGTTCATGCTGGACAACTTTGGTCAATAGTCCTTCGGGTTTAATTTCTTGTTTTTTTCCATTTAGGTCTTGAAAGGTGAGCTTAATATCTGATGGTCTAGAAATTTTCTCAAAAAAACCCGGGATACTTAAACATCCTTCATCGTAATCCTCAGTTTTAGAAGGATCCAAAATTTGGATTGTAGGATTGACGATTACTAAAGGTTTATTTTTTTCTGGACTGATGTCGATAACTGCTACTTGTTTAGCAACACCAATTTGAGTTGCAGCCAGACCAATGCCATTTACAGAGTGCATGGTTTCGAACATATCGTCCGTTAAAGTTTTCAACTCGTCATCAAAACTTTCGACAGGCTTTGCTTTAATACGCAAATCTTGATCAGGAAATTTTAAAATTTTTCTAATTGCCACGATTGTTATTCAATTTATTTTTATCATCTGTAAAATAACATTTTAGTTAAGGAGATCAAAAATGAAAGTTTCAATTGTCATGGGTTCAAAATCAGATTTAGATTTAGCAAAAGCTGCTGGAGAAATTCTTGATACGCTCGACGTTCCATACACAATAAATATTTTAAGCGCGCACAGAACACCAGAGCTATTGCATGCCCACATAGATGAGGCAATAGCAGATGGAGTCAGAGTTTTTATAGGCATTGCAGGTTTGGCCGCTCACTTGGCAGGAAATGTTGCCTCCAAAACGACGCTGCCAGTCATTGGCGTTCCAGGAGATGGCGGACCCTTGAACGGATTTGATGCTCTTTTATCCACTGTACAAATGCCTAAAGGAGTTCCAGTAGCAACTGTCGCCATTGGTAAGGCAGGAGCCATAAATGCAGGATATTTAGCTGCTCAAATGTTATCCACAGGCAACGAGGAACTCGCTGAAAAAGTCAAAAACCTCAGAGAAGAACAAAAAGAGGCCCTGAAAAAGGAAAACGAGGAGCTTCAAAGCTAAATTATCAAGGGAAATGATTTACGCATACCCAACTGAGGGAGTTTGGGGTTTAGGCTGTCTGCCTAATTCAGAAGAAGATGTTAAAAAAATTTGTTTTCTTAAACAAAGAACATTAGACAAGGGCTTAATTTTAGTTTCAGGACATTTTTCCCATTTTGATGCCTACCTATCACACCTGTCTGAAGATTTGATAAACAAAACGAAAAGTAAGTGGCCTGGAGCTCATACTTGGTTGGTTCCAGCAAACGACAATGTTCCCTCTTGGATAAAAGGCGATAGCGACTTTGTGGCTTTGAGGCAAAGCGTTCATCCTTCGATTATTGAACTCTCTGAAAAGTTAAATAGTGTTATCACATCTACTTCAGCGAATATTTCATCAGAACCTCCAGCAAAAAATGTTGATGAAGTTAGAAACTTATTTGGAGATGAGGTATCTATATTTGAAGGAGAGCTTGGCGGGGCAGATAAACCTACCCCAATACAAAATTTAATAACTGATGAATGGATAAGAAATTGAAACTCGCCGTCATAGGCAAGCCAATTAGTCACTCAAAGTCTCCTGAGATTCATCAAGACTTTGCCAGTCAATTTGATACGAAAATTGAATTCAAAAAAGACGAAGTTACACCTGAAACTTTACAAACATGGCTTGCCGACTTTTTTAAGGATGGCGGTAAAGGTGTTTCCATAACGCTCCCGCTTAAAGAAGCGGCTTTAAATTATGCAGATGAAATTTCTGATCGGGCCAGGTTTGCCTCAGCATGCAATGTCATTTATCAAAAAGATGAAAGGTTATTTGGAGACTGTACCGATGGATTTGGTCTAATCAAAGATCTAGAAGAAAATTTAAAAGTTTCTTTAGAGGATAAGAAAATATTGATTTTGGGTGCGGGAGGAGCAGCGCGTGGCATTATTCCATCCATTTTTGAAAAAAATCCTTCGAAGCTGAAAATAGCCAACAGAACAGAAAGCAAAGCTCATTTATTAAAAGAAGACTTAGAAGGCAAAGTTAACTTGAAGGAAAATAACTTAATATTTGAAGCTGGTGGTCTTACAGATGACTTTTTGCTAACTGATTCTTATGATTTGGTTATCAACTCAACTTCAGTTTCAACACAAGCTGGAGAGTCCTTAGGACTGCCCAAAGCCTTATTTACAAGGACAAAGCTAGCATACGATCTCTTTTATTCTGCTGAAAATACAGTCTTTATGCAGGAAGCTTTAGCAGGTGGAGCTGAAAAATCATCGGATGGCTGGGGCATGCTGGTTGAGCAGGGCGCAGAGTCATTTAGATTATGGACTAATCTTATTCCAGATACTTCTAGATTGCTGGAAAAGCCTATTGATTAAGGCTTATTCATATATAATTCTTGCACGTAACGCCCACAAAAAAACTTTTTGAGATGTATTTGAAAAAACTTATTCTGTGCCTAACGGCATTGTTCTTAGCGCCTCTGTCTTTTTCGGCCTGGGACGACATCAATATGACCCCTGGCGTTAACGCCATTGCTCAAGAAATCTTTGGTTTACACATGACCATTTTTTGGATTTGTGTCGTCATCGGGGCATTGGTTTTGGGCTTCATGGTTTTTCTTATTATTAAGTATCGTAAGAAAGAGGGCGTTGAACCTGCTGATTTTGATGACAATCCAAAACTAGAACTGACCTGGACAATATTGTTTGCGGTCATATTGGTCGGTATGGCAATTCCTGCTACTACAACCATGATCAAGGCTTACGATGACGAAGAGGGTGACATCAACATTCTGATCACCGGTCATCAGTGGAAGTGGCAGTATGAATATATGGAAGATGAGGTGAGTTTTTTCAGTAACCTCCTGACTTCTCTCGATGCAAGAAACAACATTGCTCCAAAAACTGAAAACTATCTTTTGGAGGTCGACGAGCCTTTGGTTATTCCGGTCAACAAAAGAGTAAGATTTTTAATCACTGCTAACGACGTGATCCATTCTTGGTGGGTTCCAGATTTTGCCGTGAAGCAAGATGCCATTCCGGGATTTATTAATACTGCTTGGACTTATATTGATGAGCCTGGCGTTTATCGTGGGCAATGCACCGAGTTGTGTGGGGTTTATCATGGATACATGCCGATTGTAGTGAAAGCAGTATCGGATTCTGAATATAAAGATTTCATTCAAGGAAAAAGAGATTTAAAAGCGCAGCAAGCTCTTCTTACAGAAAAACTCTGGGAAACAGATGAGCTCTTTGCGATTGGCGAAGAAGTCTACTTAAAAAATTGTGTGGCTTGTCATCAAGTTAACGGTGCGGGCATTCCGCCAGTTTTCCCAGCCCTAGCTGGTAGTGAAATTGTCATGAACGATAAAGGCAGACAAGTAGAGATTTTAATGGAAGGGGTTCAAGGTGCAGCGATGCAATCTTATGCAGAACAACTTACCGAAGTAGAAATTGCAGCAGTGATTACCTATACCCGAAAGGCATGGGGTAATGATGCTGGAGGCGATGGCGAAATCGTCGTCCCTAAAGAAATTTTAGATTATAAAAACAACAAACTATAAAAAGGAGCTTTAAAAAATGAGCGCAGTAATAGAAGGACATCACGACGATCATCATCATGGTCCGGCCAAGGGCATAACCCGTTGGCTTTACACTACAAACCATAAGGACATTGGTTCACTATATTTATGGTTTAGTTTCATCATGCTTTTCATTGGTGGAGCAATGGCTATGGTCATTAGGGCTGAGCTTTTTGAGCCTGGAAGTCAGATTGTTTCCCCAGAATTTTATAACCAAATGGTAACCAATCATGGATTGATCATGGTATTTGGTGTAATCATGCCTGCTTTTGTTGGTCTGGCTAATTGGTTAATCCCAATGCAAATTGGTGCACCGGACATGGCTCTACCAAGATTGAATAACTTAAGCTTTTGGATTTTACCTGCTGCTTTTGGAGTTTTACTTGCTACTTTCTTTATGGAAGGCGGAGCGCCAAACTTTGGTTGGACTTTTTATGCGCCATTATCAACTGAATATGCACCACCTACTGTAACTTACTTTATTTTCGCAGTGCACATTATGGGAGCTTCTTCCATCATGGGCTCAATCAATGTCATAACCACAATTTTGAACATGAGAGCGCCTGGAATGACTCTTATGAAAATGCCGCTATTTGTATGGTCTTGGTTAATTACTGCTTACTTATTAATAGCCGTGATGCCCGTTCTAGCCGGGGCGGTGACCATGATGTTAATGGATATCCATTTTGGTACCAGTTTCTTTAAAGCCGGCGGCGGAGGCGATCCAGTTTTATTCCAACACATATTCTGGTTCTTCGGTCATCCTGAGGTCTACATCATGATTTTGCCAGCTTTTGGAATTGTGTCTCATATTATTGAAACCTTTTCTAGAAAGCCTATTTTTGGATACGACTCCATGGTCTATGCGATAGCCTCAATTGCGTTACTATCTTTTGTAGTTTGGGCACACCACATGTTTACTGTTGGCATGCCAATAGCTGGAGAACTATTCTTTATGTACTCCACCATGCTAATTGCAATCCCAACTGGAGTGAAAGTTTTCAACTGGCTTTCTACTATGTTCAAAGGTTCGCTAACTTTTGAAACACCAATGCTTTTTGCAATCGCATTTGTAGCATTGTTCACCATTGGTGGTTTGTCAGGTTTGATGTTGGCAATTGCTCCAGCAGATTTTCAATACCATGATACTTATTTTGTTGTCGCTCACTTCCATTATGTATTAGTCCCAGGAGCCTTATTCTCAATCATTGCTGCTGTATATTATTGGCTTCCCAAATGGACCGGTTACATGTATGACGAATTTATGGGCAAAACTCATTTCTGGCTATCCTTTGTATCAGTAAATTTAACTTTTTTCCCAATGCATTTTGTAGGACTTGCCGGTATGCCAAGAAGAATTCCAGATTATGCTATGCAGTTTGCTGACTACAACATGATTGTTAGTGTTGGAGCGTTTTTGTTTGGATTGTCACAGCTACTCTTTTTATATGTAGTTCTGAAAGCAATCTTTTACGGTAAAAAAGCTACAGGACAAGTTTGGGAAGGCGCACAAGGTCTTGAGTGGACTTTAGATTCACCGCCTGCTTACCATACCTTTGAAACTCCTCCTAACTTAGAGGCTGGAGAAGCTAAAGGCTAAAATGAGCAGCATTAAAAAAAGCGTTTCGAAACTTTTTTTAGCAACGGTCGGAATGTTTTTGTTTGGTTTTGCCTTGGTACCAATTTATGACGTGTTCTGTGAAATCACAGGACTAAATGGAAAAGTCACTGGACCTACTTTCTCCGAGTATGAAGATATCGGAAACCGTGAAATCAAAATCACTTTTACCACGACTAACAACAATGGTATGCCATGGTTTTTTGATTCAGATAGGTCTCAAATGAAAGTAAAGACTGGCGAGCAAAATTTAATGTCTTACGTCTTTACCAACACCACTGATAAACCAATGATCGCTCAGGCAATCCCCAGCGTTTCACCAGGCAAGGGGGCACAATACTTTCACAAAACCGAGTGTTTTTGTTTTGAGCAACAATACCTTGAACCTGGCGAAAGCATCTCGATCCCTTTGAAGTTTGTCATCGATCCTGATTTGCCAGCAGATATTTCTTCTCTGGCTTTGGGTTATACTTTGTTTGATATCACAAAAGATCAAATGACCAAACAAGCGAGCAACTAATATGAGTTCAGACTCTTCTTATTACGTACCTGAAAGTAGCAAGCTGCCAATATTCATGGCATTCGGTTTGCTTCTCTTCGTTCTAGGCGCGGGTAGTACGATTAATGATTTGGGAAAAGAAAGTTCAAATTCTTATATCCTTCTTATGACTTCGTTTGCCGTTATTTGGGGAGTAATGTTTGTCTGGTTTAGCAATGTAATCAATGAAAACAACAAAGGAATGTATAGCGATCAGCTCAACCAATCTTTTGTATGGGGCATGGCTTGGTTTATTTTTTCCGAAGTCATGTTTTTCTTTGCATTTTTCCTAGCACTTGGCTATGTCAGAATGTTTTCTGTGCCATGGCTCGGTGGGGAAGGCGAGAAAGCGATAGCGAATATTTTGTGGCCAACCTTCGAAGCAACCTGGCCGGTCATGGTAACTCCTGATAATGAAACCTTTCCTGGAGCTGAAAAAAACATGAACATGCCAGGGATAACCAAACTGTATACTTGGCTACCTTTCTGGAATACTTTATGTTTGGTGACTTCAAGTGGAACCATTGCCTTAGCTGAGGCAGCTCTTAAAAAAGGCAAACGAGCAGCTTTTAAAAGCTGGATGGTGGTAACCATTTCTCTAGGTTTTATTTTCGTCTTTTTGCAAGGCTTAGAGTATTACGAAGCCTATGCGCACATGGGTTTAACGTTAGGCGCAGGTATTTATGGTACGACGTTCTTCTTGCTTACTGGATTTCATGGTTTTCATGTTTGCTTAGGAGCAATCATCCTAACAATTATGACCATACGAGGCTTTGGCGGCGCTTTTTCTGAACACGATCACTTTGGCTTAGCCGCAGGATCTTGGTATTGGCACTTTGTGGATGTTGTTTGGATATTTTTGGTTCTGGTAGTTTATGTGTTTTAACCCCAAGGGGAGTTAAGACCAAGTTGACCTGTGTATAAACCGTATCCAATAGTCAATAAAAGTAGCATCGCTATAGTAACTCTTACTCGTAAAGTATAAATCGCCCTAGAGGTATTGCCTTTGTCTTTCAAAAGAAAAAACGCACTTGAAAAAAGGCTGACCAGCATTGCAAGGGCAAGGACTGCAATTATGAATTTAAGCATTGTTTATGAAAGTTTCTGAATATTTGATTTTGTTGATCTTTCTTATTGTCTTTATAGGATCATTATCTCTTGGTATTTGGCAAATAGACAGAGGCTATGACAAAAAGGCATTAGAAAATACTTTTTCCCAAAGACAATCCTTGCCAGTCGAAACAAACCCAGGCCGGCTCAATCAAAATTTATATTATAGGAATATACAAATTTCGGGGATTTTCGGTAAAACAAATTTTTTTGTGGATAATAAAACATTTAATGGCAAAGCTGGATATGTGGTTTTTTCACCATTTACTCTAGCTGACAGTAAAAAAATACTCGTTTCTAGAGGCTGGATAGAATCTGACCAAAGAGATTCTTTACCAGAGCTTTCTTTGCCTCAAACAACATTGAAACTAGATGGAATGATAAGACCTTTTTCAAAAGACTTTGTATTAGAAGATCAGGCAAAACAAATTGAAAACAACTTTATCATTCAAGGACTAGATAAAGAATTGATGGAAGATTTAAGTGGCTATAAGCTTTTGCCTTATGTATTCGAGCTCTCTGCTTTATCGAATTTAAGCTTGGAGCCTATTTGGCGACCAACCTCATTAAAATCGACTAGGCATTTTGGATATGCTATTCAGTGGTTTGCCTTAGCCTTGGTAGTTTTGTTTGGCGGTTATTATTTATTTAGAAAAAAGCAGGTGACATGAAAAACAAAGGCTTTCTTATAGCAATGATAATCTTCGGGACACCTTTTTTGGTTATTTCTTTGTCTACCTTTTGGTACTACGCAGGGCTCGGACCCAAAGCAACTGTTAATTATGGAACTATGATAGATCCACCAGTCGACCTCGGTAGCTTGGAACTTGAATTGGATTATCAACCGCTAAATATAGATTCGATGGAAAGAAAGTGGATGATTATCCACTTCATTGATGATCGTTGTAATGAAGCATGCTTGGAAGCTTTTTATTTTTCTAGACAAATAAATACTGCAATCGGCAGAGAAAAAGATAGGGTGAAGCGCTTTTATGTTGCCTCGCCAAAAACTAACGAAAAGATAAAAAAACTTTTTCAAGACGAAACCAACTTAACTGTTATTTCTGCAAAGAATTTAGATCTTTTAAGGCAAAAAATGGTTGAAGCTGGTATAAACCCATTCGCTCAACCTGGCTTTTTCCTAGCAGACCCCCTTGGAAATATTATTTTGTCTTATCAAGGAGAAATCGATCCAAAAAAAATCTTATCGGATATTAAAAAATTATTGAGAGCATCAAAAATTGGCTAATTTAAAAAGAATACAACTTATTGCCTTGCTTGGCATTTTTCTGGCTTTCACTGTAGTGGGGCTAGGAGCTTGGACAAGACTAGTTGATGCAGGTTTAGGTTGCCCAGACTGGCCTGGCTGTTATGGTTTTGCCATTTGGCCTATGTCAGAAACAGAAATTTCTTTAGCCAACGAACTTTATCCAGAAAGAAAATTTGAAATTGAAAAAGCAGTTCCAGAAGTAGTGCATAGATATTTTGCTGGTTCCTTAGGCCTTTTGATTATTGGACTTTTTCTTTATGCAGTTTTTTCCAAACCGAGAAACTCTTTCATTGTAAAAATAACTTCAACCATGACAGCACTTGTTCTGTTTCAATCGTTGCTTGGCTATTTCACAGTAAGTTTAAAATTGTGGCCTCAGGTTGTTACTGCACATTTGCTTGGAGGTTTTGCGACCACCACCTTACTTTTTTTAACTTATTTGAAATTAAAAGAAATAAATTTAGGTAACATTAATTATTTTTCTGTATCTAAAAGCACTCTAAGGATTTTAAATATAGCTTTTCCAATTTTGATCGTTCAGATAATCCTGGGAGTTTGGCTCAGTTCTAATTATGCAGCTTTGGCTTGTTCAGATTTTCCTCTTTGCAAAGGACAAATCCTTCCAGATGCAGACTATGTAAAAGGTCTAAATTTTGCTCAAAGAATAGGCCCCGATTATTTAGGGGGACAGCTGGATCATCAATCAAGAGTGGCAATTCACCTTGTTCATAGGTTTGGTGCATTAATTGTGACTTTGTATTTTTTATTTTTGGCATATTTATTCGCGAAAGAAAAAAACTATTTTGTTTCAGGTTTAATTGGCGCCTTGCTTTTTCTTCAACTTGCCTTAGGCATCTCAAACATTATTTATAGACTTCCGCTTTATGTTGCGATTGCGCATAATCTTGGAGCTCTTTTCCTATTGTTGGGATTATCGTATGCTAGATTAAGGTCTCGTGAATACTGAAGCAATTTCTCAATCTCAAAAGTTTCCAATATCTGGATACTTAAAGCTTACAAAACCTTCCATAATTTATTTATTGGTTTTGACTGCAGCAACTGCAATGTTTTTAGCAGACGGTTTTGCTGGAGACTTATCAAAAGTTATCTTCGGTCTTCTTGGCATAGCCTTAATCGCCTCATCCAGTGCAGTTATCAACCAAATCTTAGACGTTGAAATTG
Source organism: SAR86 cluster bacterium AG-422-E19 (assembly GCA_003213595.1). GTDB lineage: Bacteria > Pseudomonadota > Gammaproteobacteria > Magnimaribacterales > AG-339-G14 > MEDG-81. The sequence continues at coordinate 226,982 of QCMR01000001.1, forward strand.
ATAGCAAGATGGCAAGAACCAAAAATAGACCTTTAGTTAAAGGAGAAATTTCAGCTATTAACGCTAAAGTATTTTCTGGAATCTTGTTAGCCTCTGGAACGCTACTTTTATTAATTTTCAACAATTTTTTGACTCTCTTGCTGACTTTGCTTACATGGGCTTTCTATTCTTTCTTTTATACGAAAATTCTTAAGTTTGCCGGAACGCAAAATATTGTCATTGGCGGTCTTGCTGGCGCAATGCCTCCACTTCTTGGTTGGGCTGCTATTACCAATTCAATCGATGCTCTGCCTTTATTAATGGTTTTAATTATTTTTATCTGGACGCCACCTCACTTTTGGGCTCTGTCTATTAACAGAAAAGAAGACTACGTTGCGGCTAAGATTCCAATGATGCCAGTTATCAAAGGAACCGATTACACAAAGTTACAAATTGCACTTTACTCGGTTTTATTAGCTGTCATTTCAATATTTCCTTTCGCAACTGGTTATCTTGGTGGATTTTATTTCATAAGCGCAACAGTCCTTAATGCTGGGTTTTTAGGTTTGGCAGTTGCACTGATTTTTGATAAAAGAAATAAATTAGCCTTGCCTTTATTTCTTTACTCGATTGTTTTTTTAACAATATTGTTTATTTGTATGGCCCTTGATAAATTAATTCCAATTCAATTATGAGCAATAATAAATCTATAAGAATTACCGTTGCTTCTTGTCTCCTTATTGTATCGATGGTTGCAGGTCTTTTCGTTTACTCAACTATTTCGCCGAAAGAACTTACTGCAGAAGAATACAAACAAATAGGATTTTATAAATTAGTTAGGACCAGACAAATCAATAATTTTGAGCTAATTGAAGGAGAAACTGAGTTTTCAAATAATGATTTGGTTGGCTCTTGGGATGTATTATTCCTAGGTTTCGCCTCTTGTCCAGATATGTGCCCAATGACGATGAAAAAAATGGCAATGGCCAATAAAAATCTGTCTGAAGAGGTATCTTCAAAAGTAAACTTTAGAATGATTTCAGTTGATCCAGATCGCGATACACCAGAAAAAATACAAGACTATGCAAGGGCATTTAATCCATCCTTTACTGGCATTACGGGAAATATAGAAGTTATTTACAAGCTGGCCACTGATTTGACCTTGCCTTTCGTCCCTGTAGTAGGCTCTGATAACTCAAACTATGACATGGACCACAGTATGAATCTCGCTGTTATTGATCCAGATGGAAATTACTTTGGTTTTTTTAAGTCGCCTCACACTCCCGAAAAAATGGCAGAAGTTTTAGAAAGCATAGTTTCTTTTAATTAAGCATATTTATTCCAAAAGTTAAAAATATTATATATAGTCTTTATTGAGAATTATTCTCATAAAAATTTCTTTGGGAGGAAAAAAATATGGATCAATTTCAAATAGGAATGCTCTATAACGGGCTATTTACGTCAAATGCTATCTTTGCCGGCGTCTTCATATTTCTTTTATGGATGATGTTTAGAGGTGCAAACCAATCACACGAAAGAGGCGCAAACCTAATTCAAAAAATTCTAGGTTCAGTAGTCTCGCTTTGTGTAATTGCTTTTAATTTAAATATGTTTAGCCAAGTTTTTGCGAATGTAAACAATTATGCATACAGCTTATCTCAGCTAGATGAAATTAGCGAAGCTGGACAGGCATTTGTAAATGCGACCGGTGCTACAGAGGTTATTACTCCATCAATTATCCCTGGCGATCCAATCAGTATAGTTTTCTGGGCCATAATCACTCTGACTTTGTTAGCAACGATTTGGACGGCTCCGGAGCCAAAATCTTAAAAAATTTAAAAAGGGAGATTTATCCTCCCTTTTTTTTATTTCATTTTAAAAATTTAAGGAGGAAAAAATGGAAGAAATGCAAATATGGCAATTATTAGCTACGCAAATAATTGGGTTTTCAATATTTTTAGCTGGAAATGCTTTTTTAATATGGGTTGCGTTTAGAGTATCTAAATCTGTAAATGAAACTGGAGGGAATATTATTTTTAAATTAGTCGGAACGGTTTTTGGTTTAGGTATAGTCTGGAATGGACTTATCGTTCAAGGCTTTGTTGGAAATGTAGTTCAAAGTGCTTCTTACTCACTTGGCCAGCTTAAGGAAAGTGGAGGCGAAGTATCGGCTTTAGCCGAAAGCTTCATGTCTGCTAACGGAACAGATTTACCTGAATTTAGCGTTGTACCAGACGTAATTGGAATTATATGGTGGATATCTGTTTTAGCAATTATATTGCTGCCAATTTGGGGGCCTAAGGCTTCTGACTGAAAAACAGATATAAAAAAAGAGGAGGCTTAGCCTCCTCTTTTTTTATATTTCAATTACGACCTTTCCAGTAGCAGTTCTATCTTCTAAAGATTTTATTGCCTCGACCGCCTGATCTAAAGAATAGCTTTTGGTAATTTCTGGTTTTAATTTACCTTCAGTATGCAAAGCAAACAATTCTTCAAAATTTTTAGCATTCTCTTCAGGCTCTCTTCCAGTAAAACTTCCCCAGAAGACACCTACAATTGAGCAGCCTTTTAAAAGGGCTAAGTTAGTTGGAACTTTAGGAATTCCTGCAGGAAATCCAATAACCAGTACTCTGCCTTTCCAGTTTACACATCTCATGCATTGCAAAAAGATATCTCCACCAACGGCATCATAAATCACGTCCGCACCAAGGCCATCAGTTAATTCTTTTACTTTTTCTTTGAGTTCGCCATCTCCATAGTTGACTAAATCATCAGCACCTAATCTTTTAGCAATATCTAATTTTTCTTGATTACTAGCAGCAGCAATAACTCTGGCACCCATCGCTTTACCAATTTCTATGGCTGTTGTACCAACTCCGCCTCCTGCACCTGTTACTAAAAGCGTTTCCCCCTTCTTTAATTCTCCTCTTTGTTTTAAAGCATAGTATGTCGTTCCATAGTTAAGAGGAAAAGCTGCACCATCTTTAAAATCCATTGACTCAGGTAACGGCATTAAAGTAGCTGCATAAGCAGATGTTTTTTCTGCTATCCCGCCATTACCGACCATTGCAATCACCCTATCTCCTTCTTTCCAATCAGAAACGCCTTCACCTACTTCGGAAATAACTCCAGCAATCTCACCTCCTGGAGAAAAGGGAAAGGGTGGTTGAAACTGATATTTTCCTTGCACAATTAAGACATCCGGAAAACTTACACCAGCAGCTTTAACATCAACTACAACCATTCCTGGTTCTGCTCTGGGATCTTCTATCTCTTCTACCTTGTGTGAATCTACTGGACCAAATTCTCTACAGACATATGCTTTCATATTACTCCTAATACCAATTTAATTATTTTTAAATAGAAATAAACCTTATATATCGTTCACGAATTTATCAAGATAAACCTCAAACTCTTCTTCTTGATGTTTTTCTAATTTCTTGAATGTTTCCAAGGAACTTTTAGCTTCTTCCGAAAGATAATTTAAGTCGGTTTTTAAGCTCTTTAAAGAGTTTGCATGTTTTTTTGCTAACTCTAAATTTAATTCTTCCCAAGTTTTATTACCACTTTTTAAATGATCAACGATAAGCCCTGAAGGTGTAAGTGAAGCATCATTCAATTTTTCCTCTTGCTTGTCCAAAGATTTCATAACTTTTTCCACATAGTCACTCATCTCAGGTGGCATCTGTTCAAAAGAGTCTCTTAAAGAATCAATTACTTTCATTCCTGCATCTTTGACGGTTATCTTTTCTTTATTTTTTAAAAGCTTAAGATCCGGGTTTCTTCCTTCTTTTACGACATTTTCCCAATTCACCAAGAGCTCTTTAATTTCATCCTGAGTAGACTTTTTATCCTCACCAAAAAAACAACCAATAAGATAGGCTTCTAAAAAATAACTAGTATCTTCGTCGATTCCGCTTGGAGAGTAGGAATTATTATCCAATGCTCGAATCTCTACATAATCTATTCCTTTGTCTCTTAAAACATTAATGGGTCTTTCACCTGCCGGAGTAACTCTCTTGGGCCGAATAGAGCTGTAATATTCATTTTCAATTTGAATAATGGAAGTATTTATTTGTATTCTTTTGCCGTCTTTAATGACGCCAACTTCACCATATCTTTTGTGTTCTTTGGTTAAAGCATTTTTTAAATCTATCAAATATTCATCAATGTTGTTGTAAGCAATGTAAAGATTATCCTGGGCCTTAGACATGTAGCCCAATTCACTCATTCTGAGACAAGTAGCGTATTCTAAAAACAAATCTTCTTCATTTAATTCTTGAAGAAAATTTTTTCTATTAGTGATAAAAGTTTTCGGCACCACTGGGCTTGATCCAAACAGATACAAAATCATCCAGGCATTACGTCTAAAATTTCTTATTAAACTCAGATAAGATTTATTTTTAAAGGTCTGAAGATCTTCTTCACCTCTTAAATGTTCAAAGAAGGCATTACTGAAGGAAAAATTATAATGAATGCCAGAGACCGTTTGCATCATCGAGCCGTATCTATAGCTCAATCCTGATCTGTACAAAGTTTTAAGAAGTCCAGAATTTGAAGTTCCATAATCAGCCAGTCTGATGGAATCTTCGTTTTCTATCTTGCATGGGATACTACTTGGCCAAATCGTTTCAGGAGTTTCTTCAACAACATATTTACAGATTTCATCTAAATTTTTAAGGACATCCTCTACCGAGGAATGAGTGGGTGTTATTAATTCCAATAAGGCTTCAGAAAAATCAGTCGTAATGTATTTGTTTGTGAGAGCCGAGCCTAATGAGGAAGGGTGATCAGCAGAGGAAATGGTGTTATTTTTTGAGACTCTAAGGGATTCTTTTTCAATTCCTCGAGAAATTGAATTTTCTAGGTTTATATCACCCTTATCGGCTAGAAGCGATAAGGTCTCTCCCAAAGACCTTGTCATAAAATTTTTTAGATAATTGGCCCAGCCTGTCTAATTGTGTCTGAGATATCGAATTTATCTATATTTTCCTTAAATTTAGCTGCTAACTCTTTAGCGGCATTTTCATAATCATCTTTACTAGACCATGTTTCAGCTGGATTTAAAAGCTTCGTATCGACACCATTAAGTTTTGTGGGTACTTCCACGTTCATTATTTCTAGTTTTTCAGTTTCAGCATCATTTATAGAGCCGTCTTGAATGGCTTTAATAACGGCTCTAGTTACAGGAATATCAAAACGTTTGCCAACTCCATAAGGACCACCAGTCCAACCAGAATTAACGATAAAAACCTTGCTACCAAATTCTTCTATCCTTTTAATAAGTAATTCCGCGTAAACCTTAGCAGGCCTTGGAAAAAAAGGTGCGCCGTAACAGTTTGAAAAAGTGGAGTCGATGTCAGATGACGAACCTAACTCAGTCGAACCTACTTTAGCTGTGTAGCCACTAAGGAAATGATAAGCTGCAGCCTCTTTAGATAAAATCGAAACGGGCGGCATGACGCCTGTTAAATCACAGGTAAGAAAAATTATGTTTTGAGGTTCCCCACCATAATTTTTTTCTAGGTGTTGCTCAACATGACTTAAAGGGTAAACCGCTCGAGTATTTTCAGTGAGAGTTTGATCGGTGTAGTCAATTTCCAAAGTAGAAGGATTGAAGATGACATTTTCAACCACTGAACCGTGTTTTATGGCATTCCATATGACAGGTTCATTTTTTTGGGATAAATCAACCGTCTTAGCATAGCAACCGCCTTCGATATTAAAGACAATCCCATTTCCCCAGCCATGTTCATCATCTCCGATGAGCCATCTTTCTGGATCAGCAGAAAGAGTAGTTTTGCCTGTGCCCGATAAACCAAAAAACAAAGATACATCTCCATCTGCTCCAGCATTGGCTGCACAATGCATAGGCAATACATCTGCATCTGGCAATATAAAATTCATAACCCCAAACATAGACTTTTTCATTTCTCCGGCATAAGCGATTCCAAGAATCAGAACTTTCTTCTCACTGAAATTGACCATGATAGCGCCATCCGAGTTAGTGCCATGAAGCTCAGGTTTACACTCAAATTTTGGAAGAGATCTCAAAGTCCATATATCTTTCTCAGCAGGATTAAATGAGCTTGGTTTTATAAATAAGCTTTGACAAAAAACATTATGCCAAGCCAATTCGTTTTCAACATGGACCGGCTGGTAGTGTTCATCGCTTGCACCAACATGCATATCGGCAGTAAAAATATTTTTATCTTTAATGTAATCTTCGGATTCTTGCCAAAGCTTAGAAAACTTTTCAGGTTTTATTGGTTGGCTGTCCGCGTTCCAATTAACCGCGTCATGGGTAATTGCGTCATCAACTATGAACTTATCTGCTGGACTTCTGCCTGTCCTTTTCCCAGTGGTAACCACTAGCGCACCATTACTTGCGATAACACCTTCTTTGTTATCAACAGCAATTTTTATGAGGTCGTCGATTGGCAGGTTAGCGTTCAAGGTTTTATCCAGAAATAAAAATTATTTAAAAAAGGTAGATTATTATGCCAAACTTCTCTAATACTTCTCAAGGGAGATGGGAATTGTTCTTATTTTATAATGAATGAAACTATAGAGTTAAAAAGCGGTCAGCAAGGGTATTTAGAATACAAATCTTCTAATCCTTTTGAGTTCTATCATATTTTAAACGAGCTAGATAAAGCTCCTCAAATAGACGCACAAGGCTGGTTAATATTTCCCGAAAAAGGTAAAGGTCCGTTTCCAGTTATATTTTGTGTGCATGGTAGCGACAACTGGGCAGGGCACCATCATGAGCACATATTAAATTTTTTAGAAGCAGGATTTGCGATTTTCAGGGTACATAGCTTTGACTCGCGAGGCGTAGCATCAACTGTAGAAGATCAGATGTCTGTTACTGCAGCCATGATGATGGTAGATACTTTCGAGGCCCTTAAAATTGTATCCAGACACCCTGATATAGACTCTTCAAGAATTGGTATTACCGGCTGGAGTTTAGGCGGGACAGTAAGTTTTTATTCATTTTGGGAGCCCTTAGCTGAAAAATTAGCTCCCAATGGCGAAAGATTTAAATGTTGTTTGCCGTTTTATCCAGCAACATATATCAAACCTGAGGAAAACAGGTGGAACTCGGGACCAATCTTAAATCTTGTTGGTGAAAGTGATAATTACACTCCAGCTGCTTTAGTGCACCAAATGTCAGATGTTGTAAATGAGTCCGGTGGTAACAGCTCAGTAATATCTTATCCAGGGGGTGAGCATAGCTTTGATTCCATAAATCCAGTTACGCATTGGCCTGATGCTATAGCCGTATCTGAAAAATTCTGCACTGTTGCGAAAGATGGAAATATGACTTACGAGACGGACTCTGGAGAAAAATTAGGAATGAATCAACCAGAAGACAGGTTAAAGATTTTCGAATCTGGAGAAATTCATTTTGGCGCAAGCACTGGAGGCGACTGGTCAATAAGACGCCAATGCCAAAAAGATGCTTTGGATTTTTTTAAAAAAAACCTTTAGGTCTTTTAAAAAATAAAATCTCTTTTCGTATAACGCCAGTAAGCAATTACAAAAACAAGAAATTCATTTGCAAAAGCAATTGTGGTGCCTGTACCAAAACTATTATCTAGAAAAAAGCTCAATGTTCTTCCAATCAAAAAGCTTCCCATCAAAATGCCAAATGTTAAATAAACCTTTTTCCTAAGCCGAACTCGATAGACACTTATTAAAGACATTAAGCCTAGAATAGTAAAAAAAGAATACCAAGCTCTAGTTTCGCTTAAAAAGAAATCCGAAGTTTCATTAATGCCAATCATATTGGAAATAATCTCTGGAAAGAAAAGTCCTAAAACCCCAAACCCAAACCATTCGATCCCAAAAATAAAAAGAAAAACTTTATCTAACATCGATTTTTAATTTTTTTGATAGCATATGTATTTATTTAAGCATATAAACAGTAGCATGACTAAAAGAGCCTCGTTTTACATAATTGGTTTTTTATTTGTTCTTATTCTGGGAGGCTGGTTTGCATATGAAAAATATTGGGAATACCGAGTAAAAGAAGGAGCTAAAACTCTTGGTTATGAACTTAATGATGAAGAAGTTAAATATTGGGTTAAAAGAATACGAAGTTACAACAAGATAGATGGTTTCGATGAAGACATTGAGGAATTTGTTACACAAGATAAAATCACATTTCCCCCAACTGATGGATTTTTATTTATAGGAAGTTCTTCGATTAGACTTTGGCAATCTTTGGAAGAAGACATGAGCCCGCTCAAGATTATTAATCGAGGTTTTGGCGGCGCACACACCAAACATGTAAATCGCCACAAAGATAAGATCGTTTTTCCTTATAAACCAAAAGCAATTGTGTTTTTTTGCGGCACCAATGACATCAATGGTTGGAATGCTCCTCAGGATGTCTTTGCTGAATTTGAAAACTTCTTCAACTCTGTGAAAGAAAGACTTCCAAAAACCATGGTTTTTGCCATAAGCATTCAACCTTCTCCAAGTAGATTTGACCAAAGACCTAGACAGCAAAAATGGAATGAAGCGGTCAGAAATTTAGCTAAAAAGGAAGCCAACTTGGTTTTCGTTGATGTCTCGCCACCAATGCTGTCTGCTGACAACAAACCGAGACCCGAACTTTATACAGAAGACTCACTTCACATGAATCAAGAGGGTTACAAAATTTGGACTAAATTGGTAAGGGAAAATTTGAAAAAATTTTTCCCAGATGATTTTTTATGAAATTAAAGCTGTATCACGCTAAATGGTCTTTGTGCAGCCAAATGGTTCGTGTTGCCTTGGAAGAAAAAGGACTTTCTTATGAAAGCAATTTGATAAAACTTTGCGATCAATACCCAGAGGCAGAAAACCTTTCTCCAGAATATCTTGCAATCAATCCAAAAGGCATTGTGCCTTCATTAGACTTGGATGGCGAAATAGTCACAGAAAGCACAAACATTATCAAAAAATTAAATTCTATTTCTGGTGAAATCGACATGGATTTGTGGCCATCAGACGTAGATCAAGAGAAACTTAATACTTGGGTAGAAGATACCACTCTAACTGACGGCGTTCCTTTAGGGAAAACTTTAGGTACTGCAATACCGCCTTTCTCCATAATTCTTATAAATTTTATGGTGAAAAAATATTTATCTATTTTTCAAGCTATTAAAGTCTTTTGGAAACATCCCTTGAGAGAAAGAGGACGTTTTTTCTTAGTCATGAAATTTTTCAATATTCAAAAGCCAGTTGCAGCCAGATGCTACAAAGTACTGGCAAAAAGCTTAATTGAAATTGAAAAAAATCTAGAAAATTCTGGTCCTTATTTTTTAGGAAAATTTTCGCATATCGACATAAACTTGATGTGTTGTTTTCATAGGTTAACGGACGTAAAGTTAGAAAAGATTTTAGAAATTGATGAGTTACCAAATATAAAAAAATATTGGGAGCTACTAAAGAGCAGAGAAAGTTACAAAAAAGGAATCTTAGATTTTTTTGGAGAAAAAGAAAATGGCGATATCGAAAGCGTCTTTGGAAAAAAAGACTCAATGCATTTAGCACCTCTCACTCAGATGATTAAAAATTATGAATCCTAAATATTTAATTAGTATTTTTGTTGTAACCTTTTTCGCCTGTGGAGGCGGCGGTGGAGGTGGAAGCTATAGTCCAGCATCTTCATCTTCATCCTCATCATTATCAATTCTTTATGACCCTCCTACGTTCTGCGCACTAACAGAAACCGGAGGAGTTACAGACTTTGCCACAAGCTCAGACAACTGCGGTCAGACTCTAACAAGCTTCTATACGGAATTAATGAATCTCGGCATTAGTACAACAACTAATTTTGAGCAGAATAGTTTTAATAATACGGAAGCTTTAAGACAAGTTTACCTAGACTCTTCTCTAGGTGAAACTGAAAACATTATGGTCGCACAAGGCCTTAGTTATGTCGCTGAATTAGTAGGAGCATTTGATATTTATTTTTTTGGTGTTGGCGACAGTGTTTCTGCATACGAAAGCGATATCAAACCGAAATGGTGTACTGCTTTTGGTGATAGCGCCTGTGATGATTCTTCTGGAACTCTTAAGCATGTCCGAGATCTTGTAAATAGTACCGATGCTTTAGCTAATACAGTTGGTTTTTACGCAGATCAGTCTGGTGCTCCTAAAAAAGCTTTTTCTATAGCGCAAGGTTTAAATGACAGAAGTGCACTAAACAAGATTTTGTACCATGAATATGTTCACATTTGGCAACATGCTGTAACTTTTGGCATGAGCACTCCAGAAAATGTTAGAAGAATGCCAGCGTGGTATTCCGAAGGGGTTGCTCAGTATGTCGCCCAGATTTATTGTATTGAAAGAGAAGTGTTCGGTTGCCTGTTTCGTTGGAACGATATTATGATCGGTAAGTGGACTCAAGCAAGTGATTATTACAATGCTGATGCAGCAAATCGGTTAACGGCCAGTTTGGCCAGTTTGCAAAATTCCGCCATGGCTGAATGGGCGGTTGCCTACATGGTTGAGAAGGCCGAGGCAAACGGCAAGTCCAATGGGGAACAATCAGCGATTATTGATCTCACTTTGGAAGTTGTTGAAAAAGGCTGGGCTAAAGCATTTGAAGACAATATTGGAATGACGCAAGAACAGTTTTACACCGATTTTCATAATGCCATTGCTGAAAATGATCAGGCAGCTCGGGTTGCAGCTCTAAAAGATAAAAATTTTTCCACGCGAGTTTCATTTTCTTTTAATTTTTCAGTCTTGCAATTAACAGGAGCGTCAACTTCAAGCTCATCATATGGCGGAGGAACTCCTTCTGCGGGCAAACGAACAATTTATTTTTATGATAACGACACCAGCACCATACCTTCTTATCAAGGAAGTACTTGGCCATATGTTGTTTCTACTGGAGAGATATCCAAAGCAGCTGCGGTCACTGCAACTGTTGCTAAAAATGCAAATGGTAACTACGTTTTGATAAATAACAAGCCAGTTTATCAGTATGCCTCCGACAACGATTCATCAAAACTTGGGGCTAAAGTTAACGATTGGAAGGCAATTAGCATTGACGGAACAGCCATCCCTAGAGAAAGGGTAGGCCCATAGACTTCAAACTTTAATAACTATTTAAAGGATGCTTGTCGTGGAATTTTCTTTTTTTGTGTCTCAACCTAACAAGATGGGCATATAAATTATCGCTTCTTTGCGAGAGCGTTTTTTTCAAACGAGCCCTTCTTTGTCTTGCATGGATTGATCGGCCTAACCGTTCATTTCTATCCATAAAATTAAGGTTAGCTATTCTTGACTGACATGGCTACTAATTTAAAATTATTAAAAACAAATTTGTGATAATTAATGTTTATTAAAAAAATCATCTTTCCAGCTGCTCTTATATTTAGTTCTTTTTTGTATGTAGCTGAAGAAAAAACTCCTAAACCAGCCAAAATTGAAACAATACAATTCAAAGATTTAACGGAGTTCGATGCATGCTTTCTTATCTACAGGTCCCCAATCAGTTTTAATTTGAAGGATATGTTGAGAGACTATATGAAGTTTAGAGAATTCACCTGTACAAAATATGACGAAATCTTAAAGCGCGCCACAATCGTTAAAGGTTTTTTTCCAAAAAAATCTAAGGCTTACGAATTAAATAAAAAAAAGAAATAATTTTTAAGCATATTTAATCTTATATACTTTTACGCATGAGTGAAAATAACCATCACCCTTTAAATATTCTCAGCGCTTCTGAAATAAGCGATGCAGTCTCTGTTCTTAAAAAATCTAACAAAGATCATGAAAATTCTTCTTTTAGTTATATTTCCTTAAGCGAACCAGATAAAAAGTTGATCAAAGAAAACTCTAATTTAGAAAGAATCGTAAAAATAGTTGGAGTTGACAAAAAATCCATTGGTTTTGAAGCAGAAATAAATATTTCAAAAAAAGAACTTTTAACAGAAGAAAAAATTTCCAATAAAGCAGGGCCGACTTATACCTTAGCTGAGATCTTTGGAGCCATTGAGCTAACTATGGGAGATGAAAATTATCGAAAGGCTCTAGAAAAAAGAGGTATAAAAGATTTGAGTCTTATTCAAATAGATCCATGGCCTGGCGGAGGTTTTGTTAATAAGAATATTAAAAATGGTAATAGGGCTTTAAGAGCAATCTCTTTTCTAAAAGATAGTGATAAGGACAATGCTTACGCTAGACCCATTCAAGGCTTAATTGCTCATGTTGACCTAACAGAAAAAAAAGTCGTCGAAATTGAAGATCATGGTGTAGTGAAAGTTCCAGAAGCTTCCGCTAGATATGATAAAGACGGTCAAGAGACACTCAGAGAAAACCCAAAAGAAATCGCCATCACTCAACCTGAAGGTGTAGGATTTTCAGTACAAGATAACTTAATTTCTTGGGAAGGCTGGAAACTAAGAGCTTCCATTGATCCTATTGAGGGCTTAGCTTTACATCAAGTCTCATTAAATGAAAGGCCAATTTTTTACCGAGCAGGTTTGTCAGACATGGTAGTGCCTTATGGTTCATCTGATCCAATGCATTGGTGGAAAGCAGTTCACGATGGCACCGAATATGGATTTGGTACCATGACAAATTCCTTAACTTTAGGATGCGATTGTCTAGGTGAGATATATTATTTAGACGCTCACAAGCTAGCTTTTGATGGTTCTGTCGAAACCATTGAAAATGCAATTTGTATCCATGAAGAAGATTACGGAGTGCAATGGAAACATAATGATGCCACCCAAATGGGGTACAACGAAGTAAGGCGATCGCGTCGTCTTGTAGTGAGTTCTTTTGCTACCATTGGCAACTACGATTACGGTATTTTTTGGTACTTGTATTTGGATGGCACAATTCAATTAGAGATAAAGCTTACTGGTGTAGTAGGCATAAGCGCGTATCACGAAGATATCCATAAATCAGGACAAGATTTCAAAATTTCTCCAGAATTAGCATCACCAATTCACCAGCATCTATTTAATGTAAGAATTGATTGGGATTTGGATGATGGTGAGAATCAGTTATTTGAAACAAACGTTGAGCCCTTGCCAATAAATAATGCGAATCCAGAAGGAACTCAATTTCAAGCTGTTTCGTCGCATCTAAAAAAAGAGAGCGAGGCGCAAAGGAACATTGCTCCAGAAAAAAGCCGTACATGGAAAGTTGTGAACCCCAATAAGCTAAATAAAGTTGGTTCACCAACAGCTTATAAAATTCTTTATGGCAATACACCAACCCTCTTATCCAATCCTAATTCTCCACCGGGAAAAAGAGCTGCATTTGCGAAATACAATATCTGGGCAACTCCGTTCCAAAACGAAGAGAGATGCGGAGGCGGCAGACATACGGTGATGCATTCTGGAGAGGGAGGATTAGAAGAGATTACTTCACAAGACAGAAATATAAGTGAATGCGACTTGGTGACATGGCTTACTTTTGGGGTAACCCATTTACCCAGGCCGGAAGACTGGCCGGTAATGCCTGTAGAATATTGCGGATTTCATCTAATACCAGTTGGTTTTTTTGATCAAAATCCAACGATTAATCTTCCTCCAAGCTGCTCATCTAAGTCAAAAAGCAATAAGCAATAAGGGTTTTCATGAGCGTAGAAGATTCTTTCAAGCCAGGAGTTACACAAACAGGCCCAAAGGGTCAATTGGCGCATCCTACAACCCTGGAACATAGCAAACGTTTAGAAAAAAAGCTTTATAAAGTTGGCAATAATGCCTGGTCTTTAATTGGCAATGGTCTTTCCAACCAATCTTTTGTAGAAGGACCTGAAGGTTTAATTTGTATTGACACCGGAGAAAGTAATCAGGAGATGGCTGCAGCCTTGAAGGAGGTAAGAAAAGAAACCCAAGCTCCAGTTGTTGCATGCATTTACACACATTTTCACTATGTTGGCGGTACTCAAACACTTGTCGATGAAAATAAAGATTTATCAATTTGGGGACATGATGGTATTCAAGCTAACTTAGACAGATTTGGTGGAGAGGTTGCACCCAGAGTAACGAGAGGGTTGGCTCACCAGTTCGCGACTTCCATGCCCCAAGAAGGACCTGACGGCATTGTTAATTTAGGGCTGGGAAATTTTTTTCGAAATCCAGAACATGCTCCTTTCACCAACGGCTATATTCCACCGAAACATACATTCATTGAGCCAACAAAAGCAAAAATAGCTGGTTTAAAAGTAGAATTTTTTCCAGCCCCATCCGATGCGACCGATTCCATAACAATTTGGTTCCCTGATTTAAAGCTAGCCATAAACAATCTTCTGTGGCCGGTTTTATTCAACGTTTTTGCTATTAGAGGAGAAGAATATCGAGATCCTAGAATTATGATGAAAGGCTTGGATCAACTAGCTGAACTTGAAGCAGAAAATTTAATTGGCGCTCACGGTCCGCCATTTTCTGGCCAAGAAGAAATAAAAAAAATAATTATAAATTATCGAGATACTTTGCAATTTTTGTGGGACCAAACGGTGAGATGTGCCAACAAAGGGCTTACTCTAAATGAGGCCATTAGTACAATCAAACTACCGAGCCATTTTCAAGAGCATTACACTACTCAACAGTTATATGGTGTCGTAGAGCATCATGTCAGACAAATTTATTCTGGTCTTTTTGGATGGTTTGATGAGGACGAGGCAAATCTTTTTCCAGTGCCCTCTCCAGAAAGGTCTTTACGCCTAATAGAAGGCTTTGGTGGAATTGAAAAGGTGAGGGCAATTATTGATTCCTCTCTAGAAGAAGAGGATTTTCGTTGGGCGATAGAACTTTCCTCTTGGCTGGTGCGTTCAAATTTAAATGCTCAAGGAATTGCAGATGCAGGAGAACTCGAAGATCGAAAACGTTTAGCTGCTGCTCTAAGAGGAGTAGCTTATACAACCTCAGCTGCAAATATAAGGAACTGGTGTATTACTCGGGCTCTTGAGTTGGATGAGTCTCTAAATTTAAGTCGTTTCAGGAAACATCGTTTCAATAAAAGGGAACTGTCCAGGCGTACCCCTATTGATTCATTAAAGCTATTAAGGGTTCTATTGATTCCTGAAAACGCAGATGCTTATACGGAAACATTACAATTTAATTTTTCTGATGATGAAAAAATTTTTTATTCTATTAGAAACTCTGTAGCAGTTATTGATAAAAAATCTGAAAGAAGTCTTTCTATGACTTTATCTTCCGATACTTGGTATGATCTTTTGAGTATGAAAAAAACTCTTTCAGAAGCTGAAGAAGAAGCTTTGGTGGAAATGAATAATTCTAAGGAGATAAGAAAATTCTTTTCTTGTTTTGACCTTGAATCTTTAAATAGCTGATAGTATTTTGTGAAGAGAATAAATCCTGACACAGGCAAGCCTTTTGAAATTGGTGACCCTAGACCTAAGTCTGATATTCAAGATGGAAAGGTCTTTGGAGGATATTACACTTCTCTTTATAAAGAACGTCCTCAATCTGGAGAATACTTTGAAGAATTTTGGGTATTGGAAAGTTCTTTAAATTCTTAGTCTTCTATCAAGCCAAATTCTTTGGCGCTCTCAGCAGCAGACTTTACAGCTTCTTTGGCTGATCTCGGATTCCAGCCTAATAAATTTCTTGCCTGTGATGAATCCATACTTCTTTCTTTGCCTAAGCCTTCAGCGATCATTTTCAAAGCAGGCAAGAAAAGAGCTAGAAACTTTATAAGCCAATTAGGCGCTATTCTTTTTGGAATCTTAGAAGCAGATTCTGGAAAAAGTTCTGAGAGATACTCATTTTGATCTTTCATAAACATGTTTTCTGCTGAGCAAACAAATCTTTTACCCGCTGCCTCTGGTTTGGTCATCGCCAATAATTCAAGTGAAGCAACATCTCTTACATCGACAACACCCATATCCCAATTTGGAACAATTGGATATTTACCATTCATCATATCTAAAATTGCTCCTACACTAACGCCAAAATCTTCCTCTAAAATTGGGCCAAAAACCATTGCTGGTAAAACTGTTGAGAGCTCCATTCCAGAGGTATCATGCTTCATGAAATCCCAGGCGGCTTGTTCAGCCAAAGTTTTTGATTTTGCATATACATTAGTTGTTTTACTTTTTGGATCTGTCCAATCTTCTTCGTTAAAAGTACCTTGTTTATCGGTACCGTACATAATTGCAGCTACAGAAGAGGTAATAACGACTCTTTTTACGCCAGCTTTTGCAGCAGCTTTTAAAACTCGTAGCGTTCCTTCTACTGCAGGCTTAACCATTTCATCTTCATTCTTCGGTAATTGCATAGCAATTGGCGATGCTACGTGAAGAACATAATCGCATCCTGCCATGGCGTCATCCCAGCCTTCATCAGAAGATAAATTAGTGACTTGCCAATCAACCGAAAGATCTGATTTACCTTCATATTTTTCCAAGGCATTTAAAAGCGTTTGATTGAGTTTATTAGTCCTGGATAAGTCTCTTACCGTTGCCTTGACATGATAACCTGCTGCGGCAAGCTGAATAATACAATGCGAAGCAATAAATCCTGATCCACCTGTTACTAAAACTGTTTCTTTATTTTCCATAATTCATGTTTGGTAAAGTTTATCTAATTCATCTTATAATAATTTTTTTAAAACTAACAAAATAATGTCACCACAAGATTACTGGAAGGCAAATTTAAAACTTCTCGCAGCTCTTCTCTTTATTTGGTTTGTTATCTCTTTTGGTTTCGGCATCATTCTTTCGGATTTTCTAGACCAATTTTCTCTAGGAGGCTTTAAGTTAGGATTTTGGTTTGCTCAACAAGGTAGCATTTATGGCTTTGTTATCCTCATCTTTGTTTATGTTTTTGCCATGCATCGCTTAGAAAAGAAAATGAAAAACCAAGAAGAGGACAATGAGTAGTCAACTTCTAACCTATATTTTTGTTGGTCTATCTTTTGCTTTGTATATTGGAATCGCAATTTGGTCACGAGCCAGTTCTACAAATGAATTTTATGTAGCAGGTAAGGGAGTAAATCCGGTTGCCAATGGTATGGCAACAGCAGCAGACTGGATGTCGGCTGCATCTTTCATTTCCATGGCAGGGCTTATTTCTTTCTTAGGAAAGGATGGGGCTGTTTATCTCATGGGCTGGACAGGCGGATACGTTCTGCTTGCGTTGCTTTTAGCTCCATATCTAAGAAAGTTTGGCCAATATACAGTGCCAGATTTTATTGGTACAAGATATTATTCAAAAACAGCACGGCTGGTCGCTGTTTTATGTCTGATTTTTATTTCATTTACTTACGTTGCAGGCCAAATGCGAGGGGTAGGCATTGTTTTTTCAAGATTTTTAGAAGTTGAAATAAACGTTGGCGTCATCATTGGGATGATAGTTGTCTTCTTTTATGCAGTTTTGGGAGGTATGAAAGGTATTACTTACACTCAAGTTGCTCAATATTGCGTAATGATATTTGCCTATCTTGTTCCTGCAATTTTTATTTCTATATTGATTACTGGAAATCCCGTTCCGCAATTGGGATTTGGCGATACTTTATTGAATAGCTCAACTTATCTTTTAGACAAGCTTGATCAACTTTCTGTTGATTTAGGCTTTAACGCTTATACGGAAAATACCAAATCAAATATTGATATTTTTTGCATCACTGCAGCTTTGATGTTTGGTACAGCTGGTCTACCTCATGTCATAGTAAGATTTTTCACGGTACCTAAAGTAAGTGATGCCAGAAAATCTGCTGGCTATGCCTTGGTCTTCATAGCTCTGCTTTATACAACCGCTCCTGCGGTTGCAGCTTTTTCAAGGGTAAATTTCATAGAGTCAATTCAAGAGAAAAGCTATATAGATTCTCCTGATTGGTTTAAGAATTGGGAGAATATAGGCTTAATTGCTTGGCAGGACAAAAATGAGGATGGCTTCATCAATTATTCTGCTGGCAAACCTTTCGAAGGAAGTAGGCCAATTTTCACAGATAATACTGGTTCTCAGGGAGAACGAGAAATAGCAAATACACCTATCAATGATAATTCGAATGAAGTTTATATCGATCGAGATATTATGGTTTTAGCTAATCCTGAAATAGCTAAGCTACCAGCATGGGTAATGGCTTTGGTAGCAGCAGGTGGATTAGCTGCAGCACTTTCTACAGCAGCAGGACTTCTTTTAGTAATTTCTTCTTCTATATCTCACGATTTGCTTAAAAAAACTTTCATGCCAAAAATAAATGAAAGACAAGAATTATTTTATGCAAGATGCTCGGCTGCGATTGCAATTCTCATTGCAGGGCTATTCGGTATCTATCCCCCGGCTTTTGTAGCTCAAGTTGTTGCTTTTGCTTTTGGCTTAGCTGCTTCAACAATATTTCCAGCTCTGCTTTTAGGAATATTTTCTAAAAGATTAAATAAGGAAGGTGCAATAGCAGGCATGTTGGCAGGATTAGTTTTTACCGCTAGCTATATTATTTATTTTAAATTTCTATTCAGTGAGCTTGATTCAAGTTCTAACTGGTTATTTGGCATTTCTCCAGAAGGAATAGGTTTTTTAGGCATGATTATTAATTTTGTAGTTGCGATATTGGTTTCATCATTTTCAACTAAGCCTCCAATTGAAGTAGGGCAGATGGTTGATAAAATAAGACTGCCATGACAATTATAAAATTTTTAACTCTAATCTCTTTCTTACTTATTTCTCCATTAACTTTTTCTGAAAGTCAGGAGAAAAATTATCAAGCACGTCTTCAAGATGTAATGAAAGCTAGAAAGCTAATGAACAAAAAAAGAGAAAGAGATGAGATCAAAGATCTTGCTCAAGAACTAGCACAAGAAATCTTAATTATTGATACTCATCTTGATACCCCCATCCAACTTTATATGCAGCAGGATAAAAACGGATCATACGAAGACATCACCAAGGCATCTTCCTTACACTTTGATTATGATCGAGCTGTCAGCGGAGGACTAAATGTACCTTTTTTTGTTATTTTTACTCCGCCATCTGCAGAAGAAAAAGGTACAGCCTTTGAAATGGCTGAAGAAGTCATTCAGATTCTTGAAGATATTATGGAAAAAAATCCCAATAAATTTAGATTGGTGAAGTCTCCTGAAGAAATAACAAAGGATAAAGATGTTATGCAGGTTGTTTATGGTATGGAAAATGGCGCTCCAATCGAAAGTAAGCTTTCAAATATAAAATTATTTTCCGATATGGGGATCAATTACATTACTTTGGCACATTCGAAAAGCAATCATATTTCGGATTCCTCTTATGATGAAAATAAAAATTGGGGCGGTTTAAGTCCTTTCGGAAGAGAAGTAGTCGCTGAAATGAATAAACAAGGGGTAATGATTGACATAAGTCACGTATCTGATGCAGCCTTTTACGAAGTTCTCCAATTAACAAAGACACCTGTAATTGCCTCTCATAGCTCATTGAGGCATTTTGTACCTGGATTTGAGAGAAATGTTTCAGATGACATGTTGCGAGAATTAGCAAAAAACGAAGGAGTTATTCAAATTTGTTTTGGTTCTGAATTCATTGCCGAAAAGAAAAAATATCCAAAACTTGTTGTCACCGTTCAAGATGTTGCTGATCACATAGATCGTGTAAAAAATTTAGTTGGCGTTGATCACGTTGGAATTGGTTCCGATTATGATGGTTGGCGAAATTTTCCTGTAGGCTTAGAGGATACTTCTACTTACCCAAATCTAATTGAAGAGCTCTTAAAAAGGAATTATTCAAAAGAGGAAATCAAACAGATCTTTGGAGGTAACTTATTAAGAGTCTGGAGGGCAGTAGAAAAATTTTCGAAGCCTTGATATATTATTTGTCCAATTTTTTAGGAGAAAAAAAATGAAAAAAATATTATTAAGCGCTATTTTCTCGATTAGTGGTATTGTATTCGCAGCACCCGCAATGTCTGTCTTTACAATTAATACATCTGATCCAGTTGCGTATATGGAATGGGCTAGAGGAAGTGGAAAAGCTCTTGCAGAAATTAACAACGTAGTATCTTCAGGCGTTTGCCAGCCAGGTTATGGTGCAGAAGAATTTGGAGATATGTATTATTGGTCTCTTTTTGAAAATCATGCTGACTCTATAGGCGGAAATACAGCAGATCCTGTTTATATTAGAGAAGTTTCAAAAATAGCTAGTAAAAGAACAATAAGGGAAGTAGATCATTATTCTGTTCTAACAGAAGCTTCAGGCTCTTTCGAAACAGGACAAACTTTTGCGAACTATAATATAAACGTAAAAACCAAAAATCCTGCTGCATATTTGAATGCAATATCTGAGTATCAAGCACTGGCACAGGCAAATGGTTATGAGGACATCACTTTGGAGGCATATCAGATTAATACAGGAGATTATACTGGACAGATGATGGTTGTTATTCAAGGACCTACACCACAAAGATTAGGAGCCTTTTTAGATAGCAGAAATGAAAGTTGGGGACAAAGTCTTACCAACCAAATTCAGAAATTAAGATACCTGAAAAGAGGATTTATCATGAATTGCGAAGTCAATTACGCAAGATAATAAATTTTTATAAATAAAAAGGCGGGATTTCCCGCCTTTTTTTATTCTTTCAAAATTTTAATTATAAATTCTATTTCTTTCTTGTCATAAGGAGAGCCATCAATTCTATAAATGTCATGAAACCATTCTGTTGGCTCTGGTAATTCATCTCCTATATTTATAAATTCACCTTTTTTCTTTCTTTCTTGGAGCTCTAATATTGTTGACCAGCCAAAATGAGTTTGGCTCTTACCAGCTACAAAACCCCAGTTGTAACAACCAACATTTTCTTTTTTGAAGATGGGCAGGGAGAATTCAAATGTGGTGCCAAATTCTCTTGCCATATACTCAGTACACAACAAAGGCCTTCCAAATCCTTTGAGCCTTTCAATTGTAGGTTCTAGTTTTTCTGCTTCATAAGTGTGAAAGCTTATTACATCTGAATTCTCTCCATTTAGTTTTAAGATCTCATCCCCGATGGCCCCATCCAAACAAGCAGTTAGAGGTTGAGAAGGCCTAATTTCATGAGCCCATTCCCAGCTATGTTGTAGTAATTTAAGAGCTTTATCACCAATACCAAATTGACCGGGTTCATTGTAAATATCCCACATTAAAATTCTTTCATCGCCTGAATAATTTTTTAGTACGCCTTGGATAAATTCTTTTAATCTACGTAATTCTTTTGCATCGATTTTTTCTTCATCAACTTGATTGACTAATTCCATACCAGGACTTTGTTTCCAACCAGAGTTGTGAACTCCTTTAACTGGCAAGGGTTGTTTGCCTAATTTTGGATAGGGCCGGTGACAATCGTCAAAAAGAACAATAATTGGTTTGATGTTTCTTTTTTCACAAATATCTAAAAATCTATCAAAAGTTTTTTTGAACTTATCTTTCTCAGACCAAAGTAAATCATGCAAGTAAACTCTTAAAGAATTGAAGCCAAGATCTTTTGCCCAATCTAACTCTCTTTCAATTGTTTTTTCATCAAAAGTATCCTCTTGAAACATTTCAAGTTGATTGATTGCCGAACTTGGTAAAAAATTACAACCAACCAACCACGGTTGTTCTGTGTACCAATTAGTTGCCTTTTCTTTTGACCACTTCATAAATTTAAGTTTAATAAATCAGAATGACAATAGAAAACATATAACAGCCACACACTCCCGAAGTTAGATTTTTTCTGAGTTTTAAGTAATCAGGATTGGTAAATTGAGGATTGACTTTGGACTCTAAGAGATAAAAAAGAAAAAATAAGAAAAACAACAAAGTCATCGCATAAATAAGATTTATCCAAGCAAATAGAATTGCTCCAAATCCCATAAGAGAAAAGACAATGGCTAGAACAAGATTTTTTCGATTTGTTGAATCAATACCCCAAATAATTCCTGATAAAAAAGAGATTATTATTCCTCCATATACAACTAATAATTGAAACGAAATCTTTTCGTAAGTTTCTCCAAGAATCCAAGGCAGTATTGTGAGAGCTGCAAAGGGTAGAAAGCCTAAATAACCTAGGGTAATTTTAGTTTGCATTTATCCATGAGCCATTTTGAGTAGAGTCATGAAAAGTATACCTGTTCCAATAACACCAGCGATTAGTATTATTAGGTCAACAACAAATACCTGAAAAAGCTTTAACCAAGATCTTTCTTTGCCTTCTTTGATATCTTGCAACAGATACATAAAAGCACTTATCTTAAAAAGCACAAAAGCTATTAAGAAGGTTATCCCGCCAAGAATAAAAATCCCAGAGTTCATCTTAGATTATTTACATTTAAAGTTTGTAACCTGACTGGCCGTGTTCAGCAACATCTAGACCTTCTTCCTGAGAATCATCTGATACCCTCAATCCAAATACAGACCTTGTAATAAGTAATAAAATAACTGAGCCAACCAAAGTAAATAAGCCAACACTAACCGCACCAATAACTTGTGTAGTCATTAAATCACTAAAACTCGAGCCTTCGTCGTATCCAATACCACCATAGCTTTTTGCAGTCAAAAACGGAATAAGTAAAATTCCTAATAATCCACCAATTCCGTGAACAGCAAAAACATCCAGTGAATCATCTATATTGAAAGTTTCTTTAACAACATTGACCATGTAATAACAAACTCCACCAGAGATCAAACCAATGATCAAGCCACCCATTGGGCCTACTGATCCACTTGCTGGAGTGATGGAGGCTAGACCTGCAATACAACCTGTAACAGCTCCAACTAGAGAGGATTTACCAAACTTAACTTTTTCGATAATTATCCAGACAATTGTTGCTGTAGCTGCTGAAATGTGAGTTACGAGAATTGCCATACCAGCATCACTATTTGCAGCTAATGCACTACCGCCATTAAAGCCAAACCAACCTACCCATAACATACAAGCACCCATCATCGTAAGTCCAGGATTATGAGGAGGTTGAACAGAATTTGGGAAACCGTCTCTTGGGCCCAAGAAGAAAGCTATCACTAAGGCTGTTATTCCTGCAGTCAGATGAACTACTAATCCACCAGCAAAATCTCTAACTCCCATTTCATAAAGCCAGCCGCCTTCTGCCCAAATCCAATGTACGACTGGGGCATAAATCAAAATTACCCACAACAATGAAAAGACAGCAACAAAACTAAATTTAATTCTTTCTGGATAAGCGCCAACTATCAAGGCTGGAGTTATGATTGCAAATGTCATTTGGAACATAAAAAACACGCTCTCGGGGATATCGCCAGACATGCTATCTCTTGAAAGATTCGCTAAAAAGAGATTACCTAAATCTCCAACGTATGCGCCGGTTCCGCTGAAAGCAATACTATAGGCTATAACCAACCAGGCAATCGAACTGATGCATGCAATGGTAAAACAATGCATTAAAACTGAAAGAATGTTACTTGCTCTTACAAGGCCAGCATAAAAGAGCGCCAGTCCAGGTAAAGTCATGAATAAAACTAAAGCTGTGGAAGTTAAAATCCACGCAGTATTACCAGTGTCCATAAAATATTCCCCTTAAAAATGTATAAAAAGACTTTAACAAAAAGTGATTTCTTGAATATATCTAAATTAGTGCAGTTGTTGCACTAACTGAGTGCAATTTATGTATTTCCTGGATACTTTGAAAGAATTTGTGAAACTATTTCATTCGCTAGATCTTGATCGTCTAGAGAAGTAGCATTGATTCTCATATTTGCATACCAGACTACCTTATCTAATTCTTCGTCAAAAAATTTTACTGAGAGGTAATTTAAAGGAGGAAAGTCATTCGCATAAAACCTATAAGAAAAAGGATCGTTTCTGTAACCATAAAAGAAATGAGAAGAATTAATTTGTTTGTATCTTTCTTTTTCTTTTACTGAAAAACTTACTTTTAAAGGAGATTCGTCATTTTGGTCCAGTCCAAGCTGAACTAGAGATGAAGACAAGGCCCTGGCGATTCTGTTAATTCTTATAGGATTTTCTTCTTCATCAGATTCTACTCGGAAGGGATCAGGCTTGAAAATTTTAAAATCTTTGTATTTAGCGGCAGAAAAGCCTTCGTCAGAATCAACTTTGACAACGAAGCCAGACGCACAAGATGTGAGCAAAACTAAAATGATTAACCTAGCCAACACCCAGATATTATATCTTTGTTATAGTAATGAAAGAAATTTTTTTAAGGAGAGAAAAATGAAAAAAATTATATATATAGCGATGTTTTTGGCTTCCTCATTAAGCTTTACATCACCCACTTGGATTGAATATCTTATAAAAGTAGATAATCCGCAAAATGCAGCAAAAATTGTAGCTGCTACAGACAAATTCATGTCGTCTGACTTTGTAAAAAATAACTTTAAAGGTTCGTTGCACCTAAACGCTTATATTGCTGGTGGAAAGGTAGAAGAGACTCATTCCTTTGCACTTCTTCAGCCTAGCTTGGCTGAGCATGAGATTTGGCTAGCTAAAGTTAGTGATCCAAACAATGAAGAAGTAAGAAAATTTGGCTCTGTACTTAATGCAAATTCAGAAGGCGTAGGTTCAAGGATAAATGTATTTATTCAAACTTATGGAACACCTTCAAACAAAGATACTGTTTGGGCAATTTATCCCTTCCGAACAAAGGCTTCAAATGTAGAAGACATAGTTGAAGCAACTGAAGATTTGAATGAGGCAATTAAAGATTCCTTTCCAGGGCAGTTTGGTCTTTCAGAAAGAATGGCTGGCGGTGGAATGCAAACCCATTTATATACGGTTGGCTATGAATCTTTGGCTGAAATGGAGCAATGGGAAGATTCTGCTTCAAGGGATACTGGCCTTTCTCCTTTTGATAAAGAAATGGATAAGCTAGTAGAGTGGCACGAAAGAGAAATAGTAAGAAACATAAGAGTTTATGATTCTGCCATGACCCTCCAAGACTTTGTAGAATAAAAATGAAAAGCTTTGCAATAACTTTATCCGCTCTTTTTTTGGTTTTTGCTTGCAGTTCAGCTGAAGACGAGATAGATCTTTCATTTTCCAATCTTGGTTCGGATGAATATCCGCAAATGTTTTATATGGAGTATGTCCCTTGTCAAGAAGGTGTTTATTACACTGCAGAAAACTTTAGAAATGAAGTTTTGCCTGAATGGCAAGATTTATTGGTGGAGGTAAATTCACCATTGGTATCTTCTTATGGTATCCAACATGTTCAAAGGCTATCTTCAGATAACGAAGACGGCTTTTGGCAGTTGATATGGAATACTAAAGCTGAGGCCGAAGCAGCATGGGAAACATGGAACTCGAATGAAAACGTAGCAGCCTGGACAGAAGACACAGCTGAGATACTCTTTTGTGATGGTGAAAATAAATTTTCGTTTGATGCTTACATAGCAAGAGCAAATGATACTTTTGGAGAGTTTGAAACTTCCAGCTTTACCTCTGAATATTTTCAGTGCTTGTACAAAGAAGGTAAAGAGGGAGCCGATCTTAGAGAGGTAATTGGACAGCTCGATGAGTTTTTGACAGATGCAAACTCTCTTCCTGGACCTTTCAGTTATGTAATTTTGGGCCCTGATTATGAAACGGATGAAGTAGACTTTTTTTGGGGAAACTTTTATCAATCTGAGGAAGCAAGACAGGCTTTTGATTCAGAGTGGCAAAAGCTTGATCCAGACGTAGAAGATAATTGGAACATGATTTCAGACTGCCAAGAGCCAAGATATTATAATTCTGCTGAGGTACCTACCAGTTAAGAATTATTTAGTTTTCAAAAAAGCTAAACAACCATAAATACCAGGTTCGTCCTCCAGAAGGAGGTCAACCTGGATTTCTTCTATCAGCTGAGAATATTTAGGATTTATTCTTGAGGAAAAGTAATTAAGTATCTTTTCTGAAGTCAAAATTGATTTGAGGCTATTTAACATAGCTCCTCCTAAAATTACTCTTTTACACGCGAAGGACAAGACTAGATCATCAATAATTGTAATTAGGGTTTTCAAAAAATTATTTACTATAAAGAGCGCATCTTCATTCCTTTCAAGGGCCAAAGTAATAATTTTTTCAGAGGAAAGTTTTTTTCCAAACTTCTCCTCATAAAGTATTTCTATTCCTGGTCCGCTTAAAATATTTTCAAGAGAAAGGAATTTCTCACTACTTTCTATACCAAAACTTTCCATCATGCTTTTGGTTGTACTCAGGACATTTCCAAATTCCGTAGGAATAATTTGATCATCAATAATTAGCGTTACACCAAGACCCGTTCCAGGACCAATTAATAGAGTATTCTTATTCGAGGGAAAATTACCTTTAATTGATAAAAAAGATTTTTTTTTCATTTCACTGAGAGAAAAAGCTACCGCCTCCCAATCATTTAAAAGTAGACATTTTTTTATGTTGAGAGTGGCTTCTAGTTCGCTTGAATTAATTAGCAAATTTCTATTCGTAAGATTTATAGAGCCTTGATTATTTGGACCTGCTGCTGCAATAACCAAATATTCAATTTTACTTTCTGCCCCGTTTAGTAATTTTGTGATAAGAGGTATAAATTCTTTATCAGAAATTTTTTCTTTTGAAATTTTAGACAAGGCATTATTTATAAAAAACGCATGCCTGACGTTTGTTCCACCAAGATCTATTAAAAGAGCGTTTTTCATTTTTTATCTTTGTAATACCTTCGGAACATATGACTACCGACGGCTACAAAGATAAACCACACAAATGAGAACGTAAAGAAGAATACGTTAGCCAAAAATGTAGGATTTTCCATAAAAGAGAGTTATTAACTCAAATTAAATTAAGCTTATAAAGAGGGTAGTGATTTAAATTCTATTAATATTACAATGTACAGATGAAATTATACCCACCACATTATTTACTGGTCCTTTCACTATGCATGCTCGTCACTTGGTACTTCGGAAAGTCTTCTTCACAGACCTTGCCTCTTATCTTGGTTGGACTTGGCCTCATTGGATTGGGATTTTTATTAGCTTTTAATTCAATTGCAAGATTTATAAAAGCAAAGACTGGCGTTGTTCCATTTAGTGAATCTACTACTTTGATTACAGAGGGTTTTTATAAATACACAAGAAACCCAATGTATGTTGGTATGAATTCTTTTTTATTAGGATTATTGATCATCCTAAATAATCCAATTAATTTAATCTTTTTAATTATTTTCTTTTTTATCGTAAGAAATTTGTTTGTCATTAAAGAAGAGGTGCAGATGGAAGAGACTTTCGGAGAAGATTATTTAACTTATAAAGGAAAGGTAAGACGCTGGTTGTAAAAATCTAGTTGACTGTTTCTTGAGTTATTATTGTCTTAATTTGGGCACCATCTCCCAGAAAACCACTTAATTCATCAAAGAAGTTATCGGGATCTAGTCCGCATGCTTCAGGAGCTAATACTCCAAATTTAGTAATTTTTTTCTCAAGTAACATTTTCAATCCGCACGCCAATGGAAAGCCAGTTGCTGCACCCATAGACATATTTTCTTCAAAACCATCTAGCGTAACAGCAACAATAGTTTCAGTTTCGTTTTTCAAACCCTGGGCCAGTCCATAAACCTCAGGCAGGGAATTTAAAATATCCTTGGGCTTACTCACATTATTTCTTTCAAGTTGTTCCAATATCTTTGCTGCTTGACTTTTTGAGAGCAGCTTTATTTCAATGAAGAATCTAATCATTTTGAAGACCAAAACATTAACTAATTCGTTACCATGCATTAAATTCAAGCTTGTTGAAATGTCTGGATAGTGATGAGGGAAAGTTATTGCTTCAGGATGACCGAAAATACTTGCTTTAAATTTACCTAACTGAGGATATTGAACATTTACTTTTGTTAAGGGCCTTACCATTTTAAATTTTTTATTCATATAAATTTTAACTTGTCCTATCATCTGTTCAATCCCATGCTCCATTGCAGCATTGGCTCCCGTTTGAGAACTTTCTTCTTCTGGCTTTGCCCCAGAGACATCCCAGCCTGTATAAACATTTGAAACTTTATCCAACTCATTCATAGCTTTCAAAGCAAGCATATTAGTTATGCCAGGACTAGCTCCTAATCCTAAAATAGCAATCTTGTTTTTTTCCTCAGCTAATTTATTCAGGGAAAACATTTTTTCAGTTGGCTCCCAATCGTCACATATATCCAAATAATGACAATTTTGCTCTAACGCAGTCTCTAAGATTGGGTAAGCAAGCTTAAAAAATGGCCCTGTGAGATTAAGAACTACGTCTGCGGAGGCTGTAACTTTTCTAAGTGAATCTTTGTCTAAAACATTTAGGCCTATTCCGGTAATCCTGTCATCTTTGAAGGATTTAGCATAATCAGAAGCGGCAGTTTCGTTTATATCGGCGATAGTTATAGAATCAATTCCATCTATAGAGCTGACTGCGGAGGAAGCAAATCTTCCCATTCCACCACTACCTCCTAAAACCAAAACTTTCATAAAGAACCATTTAACATCAGCTTAGGGTATTTTAAAAGTTTTAGAAAATTGATAAGTTTATTTTCTTATCAATAAGAATTAATAAAAGGGAAGGAAACAGAATGGCTAATAAAATCACAGAAGATCCAAGAATAGATCCAAGAATCAAAGAACAATTTAAAGATATTGATTTTCCTGAACTCATGGCTGGCAGCGTCTCTAGAGAAGAGATGTTAGCTAAGGTCAATAGCGAAGAGGGACAAACGGAACTCATGATCTACGAGGCTATTTTTAATGACCCTAGGCTCGATAATGCAATTTCATCAGATGGACTTAAAAATGAAACCATAGAAATCGAGTCGAAACCAGACAGTAATAAAATAAAACTTTTAAATATACGACCTGATAATAACGATGTACTTCCTTGCGTTTACTATATTCATGGTGGCGGTATGGAGATTGGTTCTTGTTTTTACAAGCTATACCAAGCCTTTGGTAGATTGATTGCTCATCAAAATATTTCAGTAATCATGGTAGATTTTAGAAATGCCAGAGTGCCATCATCAGCTCCAGAAGTAGCGCCTTTCCCAGCAGGACTAAATGATTGTGTTTCAGGTTTTGATTACATCAAAACCAACGCAAAAAAACTTAATATCGATTCAGAAAGAATTGTAATTTCAGGAGAAAGTGGTGGAGGAAATTTGACTCTTGCAACGGGAATGAAATTATCTCAAGAAGGTAGGTCAAATGAAGTCAAAGGTCTTTATGCTTTATGTCCTTACATTGCAGGAATTTGGCCATTACCTGAAAATCCTTCTTCTGCAGAAAATAACGGCATCATGCTTGATTTGCATAACGATCATGGCGCTGTGGTTTATGGTATTGAAGACTGGGAAAAGCGTAATCCTCTCGCCTGGCCAGGTTTTGCTAAAGAGGAAGATGTAAAGGATTTGCCCAAAACTTTTATAAGCGTTAACGAGTGTGATCCTTTGAGAGATGAGGGTATAAATTTTTATAGATTGCTCAGAAGGGCGAACGTTGAAGCTCAGTGTAGAGTATTATCTGGAACCATTCATGGGACAGATATCATGGTGCTCTCTTGTCCAGAAGTTAGTTTAGAAACGGCAAGAAGTATTGCTGCCTTTACTGGAGATTAATTAAAAAATATTAACCAGCCAGATAAGTAGATAGTGTCCTATGAATCCATAGAGGCTGATTGCAACAATTGGTTTGTTGGAAAGGCCATGTTCTTTGTTAAATAAAATTGCATATACAAAAAGCGGAATGTAAAAGAACAAGGAGCTTACCATTCCTGGACTAAAGATATTTTGCGCTGTAGAAATACCAATATGAAAGCTTGCGTTTGCCATAGTGAGAGCATTATTAAAAAGAAAAAATATTCCAAATATTTTTTCCGATCTGGCTCTCGATATGACTAATGCAGGTAACAGAATCAGATAAGGCATTAGGTTTAGCAAAGTAACTTCCATTGGCGAAATATCCATTCCATTTCTATATGCCCAATTTAAAAAATGGTAGTAATCGCCAAATAAAAGAGGGGATAAAACGTACTCTTCAAACTGATGAGTAGAAAGCGCTAACAAAGGTAAAAGGGCAAGAAGATACTTACTCTTAGCTCGATAAAGATAAATACAAATTCCTAAAAAAATGAGAAAAGAAATTGTAAAAAAGTTTTGCATCAGCAAAACCAGAGGCGCATTAAACGTTGGATTCATTAGGCGACAATACCCCAAATTCTAGTCATAAACCAAAAACAACCCATACCACCAATTCCATAAGTTACAAGACTTCGAAATAGATTTTTAAGATCCACTTTATTAAGTAAGAAAATAATTATTCCTACAACAGGAATAATCATAAGCTGCCCAATCTCAATTCCTATATTGAAGAACAATAAAGAAAGAAAAAGCTGATCATTGGCTATTCCGATCTCAGATAATGCTCCAGCAAAACCAAATCCATGTAAGAGACCAAAACCAAAAGCCATCAACCATGGTCTTTTTATTTCAGACTCTGCCTTAGTTAATTCATATGCCAAATATATGATCGTCAATGCGATCAAGGCTTCAGTGCTAGCTGACGGAAGTTTAAAGATACCTAAGACAGAAATTGCAAGAGTAATACTGTGTGCCAAAGTAAACGCTGTTATTGTTTTAAACAATGGAATAAATCCTGAAATTAAAAAAATTAGCCCCAAAACAAATACGATGTGATCAATTCCACCAAGAAGATGTTCCACTCCCAAGTAAAAATAACCAGCAGGATAAACTTGTTTTTCTTCGGGAATGATAATCTCCGGAGCTTTAAGATTCATCAAGCCTTCAAACCTGTCTCCATCGAAATGATTTACCGTCACTAAGGCATCGTTAAGAATGCTCAAACCACTTACTTGAATCGCTTTTCCCTTTAGCGTCTCAGTACATTTCAAATTTATTTTTTCCGAAATGTATTTCCCTTGCCTAAAGGGTAGCTCTTTCTCGATTTCACAAATTTCAGGAAAAGTAAGTTCTGGAGAGGTGCCAAGGTTTTTTATTGGCGTCATCCAAAGGGCTTCGTATTCAAGCTCTTTGGTCTCATCTATTAATAAATGAGCAGGATTGAATTCATGGGCAAAAAAAGCAGAAGAAAAAAAGACAAATAAAGAAACTAAAACTCTAGTCATTAAAGAGGTATTTTGGATTAATGATTACTTGATATTTATCTCTCAATTCGAACAAATAGGAATCTAAAGTTTTTTGTTTTTCCTCCAAATAAAAATCAACTTCTACCTTTTCTTTTACTTGATTCAAACTGGGAGTAACGCTTTCAACTTTATTGAGTAGCTTAACAGCATGGAAGCCATACGCTGATTCAACCGGACCTAGCCAGGTATCAAAAATGGGCTCTTCAAAAACTGCACTAAATTGATTACCAAAATCTCTTTGTATCTCAAATCTGGATTTTTCAACAAAATTTTTCCCAAGCATGAAAGGGTCGCTTTTAGGCAAAGTATCCTCATTCTCTTGAATAGTTTTTAAAGCTTCTTCTGATCTTTGCTTACCATTTCTCTCCGAAGAAAAGTAAAGATGAGTAAAAGTGAATCTTTCAGGAAAAATATATGACTCTAAATTTTTCTCAAAAAATTTCTGAAGTTCATCTGATTTTGGAGGAGCAATTGAAGTTTCTTCTCTTAAAAACGATATTTTTTGAGCAAGTCTTCTTTTAATTATGCGATCTTCTAGGTCAAGATTTAATCTCAAAGCTTCTCGATATAAAATCTCTTCTTTGATTACGTCATCAATGATGTTTTTGATGTCAGTTCTGGTTGGCGATCTACCAACCTGTAATTCCCAAGCATATATCAAGCTTTCAATCTCTTGGTCGGAGATAAAAATATTTAGTTCATCCTCATCATAATTGAAAACTAGGTCCAATATTAAGATGACAATACCTATTCCAAAAAAAGCCAATATTTTTTTCATTTGATGTATCTGGAATTATTGAAGATTAGGCGGTATTTTAAATCCACCTCTCAAATCTCGAACGATTTTAGCAACTTCGATACAAGTCTTATCTTCTAAATAAGGACCTGTTATTTGCATTCCAATGGGTAGATTTTTTGAAGACATGCCTATGGGAACATTTGTGCTAGGCAACCCAGCTGAAACTGCAGGACCAGCCCATAAAGTTGCTCTGAGATATTCATCGTCTTTGCCGTTTATAGTTAGCTTTCTTTCATGAACTGGATTGTGGTTGTGCTTAAAAGCAGGAGTAATTGAGGTGGGACATAAAATCACATCGTATCTTTTAAAGAACTCTCTCCATTTCTGACGCATATTTTGTCTCATGGCATTTACCACTACCCAATCGGCATGTTTTAAAACTGATCCTCTGGCAACTTTGGCAAGCTCTGACATGTCGTTTGGATCTAAACCTTCATTTAACTTAGCAAGTGTTTCGAATGTTTCTTGCGGAGAGCCAGCTAGCATCAGAGGATTTAAAAGCTGACTAAAAATTTTGTCGATTTCTTTGAAACTCATGGGGAGTTCAGCTGTTTCAACTTGAGCACCAGCATGTTTTAAATCATCTGCTGTTTCTTTAATTAAATTTGCTATTTCATCATCAACTTCAGCATAAGGTTCATCTGGCCAGACGGCAATTTTAAGTTCCTTTATTTTTTTTGTTCTGGCATTTGGCAATTTAATCTTCCAAGCCGGACTATCCTGTTCTTGGGCTGCAACCAAAACGTCTAATGCAATTTCTAAATCTTCTGGAGATCTAGCAAGAGGTCCAGCAACTGATAAACCATTACCAGTTGATATTGAACCGGGCGGAGGAGGCATATGGCCAACCTCGGAAATGATGTTGTAACTTGGCTTGTGTCCAAAAAGGCCACAGAAGTGAGACGGAACTCTTATGGATCCACCAACATCTGAACCAAGTTCCAAAGGCGTCATGCCCGCAGCCAAAGCTGCTGCAGAGCCTCCCGAAGATCCACCAGGAGTTCTTTCCAAATCCCAAGGATTATTGGTGGTGCCATAAATTTTATTAAAGCTTTGTAAATCTGAAGACAGAAAAGGCACATTGGTTTTGCCAAAAATGATTGCTCCTGCATCAACCAATCTTTGAACTGCCTCTGCGTTTCTTTTTGGAATGTTATCTTGCCAGGCAGGATTCCCTCCTGTCGAAACAATGCCTTCCACTTCAAAAGCATCTTTAATGGTCATGGGTAAGCCATGTAAAGAACCCAATTTTGACTTGGAAGCAGTTTTTTTGTCTGCTTCTTTGGCTTTTTCTAAAGCTCTTTCTGCATCTAATGCGACTACTGCATTAATAGATGGATTTACTTTTTCGACTTGTTTTAAAAAAGACTCAAGAACTTCTTCTGCAGAGACTTCTTTTTGTTTTATCTTTTTAAGAATCTCATGCGCATTTTCAAAAATCATTATGCCAATTAATTCTCTATTAAATATCAGTTAGAATTTAACGGTTCTTCAGTTTCTTGAACATTGTCCATTATCGATCTGATTGTAAAAACTCCTCCAGGGTTTGGTACGTTTGGAATGTACCATATAGGACTAGACCAAGCTCGTTCTTGAAAAGTCTTAGGTAAATCTTCTCTGGGTTTCAATCCTACTTTGATTGCATCCCAAGTGGTCCAAGGACAACTAGGGTTTTCTAAAACTCTTACGTAGTAAAAGGCCTTTTCATTTTTATTGAAATCAGGATCTGTCCAAACGGTTTTAAGTTCAGCCGATCCTACATCATTTGATATTTCACAAGTTTCGGTATTAACCGTAGCTCCATTATCTGGACATCTATTTGTAATTGGATTTACTTTAGCTCCATTAGAACAAACTACGTCATAGACAACTTCTTTTGGCGCGGCGTCAAATTGATTGATCGTACCTTTTATAATTTGAACTCTTTGCAGCGGCGCTCCATTTTTTGCTCTTTGCGCCCAAACGAAAAAGTTTGGAACATTACTGCCTTTGGAAACTAAGTCTGAACCCATTGGAACTCCGTTTCGATAAGCCTCGCTGATGACGTTTTCACCATTCAGGTCTAACTCATTCATACGATAGCCACCAAAGAAACGAACTGAAATCCTGTTACCACTGGTAGCAAAAGTCTCTTTTCTTCGTAAGGCACTGAAAATTGACTCTCGAGTGTTTTCTTCTGCCCACACTGCAGCCAAGCCAGACGCACCCCATTGTGTAAATCCGGACTCTAAATAACTTCCTTCTTGACCTTCATAGATTTCAATTGGTAAACCAGTATCTCCAAAATTACTCTGACGTCCTAAAATAGTCTGCTGATAATCGGTTACTGGTACTGAACCTCTTCCTTCAGGAGTAGCATCGATGATTCCAATTTTTGACCAAAAATTAGACTCATCATATGAAGAAGCTCCAGTATGTGTGTCGGACGAGCCAATTAAACCAAATTTATATGGATTTCCTCGATCTTCCCATTCAAGAACCATACCTCTGAAAAATGCATCTCGTACATAACCACCTGCAGGCAGAGAGTAAGTTCTAGGAAAGCTTCCTACTCTTGAATTCATGATCCCAAAATCTGCCCACTCATCATTTGGCGATAAAAGAGGGTGAGTATCGCTTGTGCCTTTTACCTGAGTCATTTCAACGATAGGCTCGTTCCTCATTCGCAATGCGGAATATGTTTTATCAATAGGCGAACCATCAAATTGTTCTACTTCAAACATTTGTCCATTTGATCCATTTGAATTGTGCGGCATGGCAAGAGAATCTATACCCTTATCTCTAAGCTTATCCATCCATGACCATAAATCTTCTGGATTAATAGAGTCGATTCTAGTCCATGGCCTTTCAGGCGCTTTAGATCCTTCAAAGATTACATTCCTATGTAAATTTCCATTTTCAACATCCGTAGAAGTTGTAAATTCATAACCAATAAAAGTTGTGAAATTTCCTGGATCATTATGCTCATTAGCAGATCTTGCTACATCTGCCCAAGATGATTTATGCGTTTCATCATCAAAAGACTGGACAGCTAATTGAATGTGATTAGATAGAAAAGCTTGTATAAATTTTGGATGATACCAAGGATAAGGATTTGCGATTGCTTCAATGGCTCCTCTAAAGCTACCAAGTCGATATGCAGAAGACTCTAAAGTCTGGTTTTCCGGAGCGTTTATATTGTGATAAATCTCTGCACCAGGAAGGGTGGAAGCATAGGTTGAGGTATCAGCCCAAGCTTGAATCATGCCAAGAAAAAAACCATGATCAGTTACTGCATAAAAGTCCAATGGCTCTCTTAGTGTCATATCAAAACCCAAGGCATGCTTAATAGTTTCTCCTTTTGCATATCTGTAAGCATCATCTGGAGAGGCGGTTGTGCCAAATACGTATGCATCAAATGAATATCTAGTGTGAACGTGAAGATCACCAAAGTAGGCATTCCTTAATTCGTTATAGTCTTTGCTGGGACTAGGCGCAGGTTTATCTGCAATAGAAAAATCCACTACTTCCAATGAAGTATCTGTACATCCAATAAAAATTAATGCCGTAAAAATTAAAGCGCTGATATTTTTTTTCATTTTCTCTCCCCGAGTGATAATTATCTTAATGCAATCAAAGTAAAACTTCTAATTTAAATCCGAGAGGTTTATTTCCTCTGTACCTACAGGCAAGACCACAAAAGTTCCATCCCTAGATAGGGTCCAATCTGTTCTAATCTCATCAACACCTCTTACAAAAACGTTCTCCATGATTCTGTTTCTTGGAGCTGGAGTAAGGTGATAAAAAATCAGGTGTCCAACATTTGCCATATTAGCTAATTTAGCTGCCTCCACTGGCGTCATGTGATAAGTCTTTATATCTTCAAGTACTTTTGCTAAGGGCTGATTAGGATCTCTTTCTAAAATTGCTGCCTGCATGATATTTATAATGTGGTTGGCTTGAGCCTCAGCAATCAAAACATCAGCATTTTTAGAATTAAGAGCTATATTTTCATCGTAAGAAGAATCCCCTGTTATGACTAAGGATCTTCCCTTGTAGTCAAAACGATAACCAAGAGCAGGCTCAATTGGTTCATGGGTTACTTTAAAGGCTGTAATTTTCAAACCGTTTTCGCTGTAAATGACAGGATCATTTAGATCGACAATGGTTGTATCAAAGCCGACAGACTTTATTGGCGCTAGCGCCTCACCATGATGTTCATTTCTAAATCCATAGTCTAATTTATATGCCATTTCGAAGCCTGCGGTTACTATCTCTGTACCTTCAGGTCCATAAACAGGAAGTGCTTTTGGACGACCTGGTAACCAAGTGGCCAAATGAAGATCCGCTAAATCTGAAATATGATCAGAGTGGAGGTGAGTGAATAGTACTGCTTTAATTTTATTTGTTGGGACGCTGTATTTTCCTAAATTAACAGCTGCGCCATCTCCTATATCAACGATAAAAATATCCTCTCCTGCTTTTACAGCAACACAAGTTTGCGCTCTTCCAGGCGATGGTAAGGGCGATCTTGATCCACAAATTAATGCGCTTAGCGCCTCTTCTTCGGGGAACGGACTATCGGCTGTAGCTAAATTTGAAACAGCTGTTTTTAAAACTAAATCTTGTACAAAAGGAACTCTTAATGAAACAAAAATAATTAAGAAAAGAATAATAATGACGCCTAAAATTTTCCAAATTCTCATATATCCTCCATAATTTGGAACTGTAAATATACTAAAATAATCTAACTATTGACAGTATGCATGTCAAAATATACTTTATAAATTTAACAGAACCATGATAAAGATTAACGATCCATTAACTCTTCCTTGCGGGCAAGTTATCAAAAATAGAGTTTGTAAAGCCGCTATGACAGAACGAATTGCCTTGGGCAATAACTTTACTAACGAAAAGCATATTGAGCTTTATAAAATGTGGGGTGCAGGTGATATCGGTATCTTACTTACAGGCAATGTCCAAGTGCACCGAGATAATTTAGAAGGTCCAGCTAATGTTGCAATTGAGGCAGATACTTATAAAGAACAAATGCCGATGCTGAAAAAATGGGCAGAGGCTGCAACTCAAGAAGGTAGCAGACTTTGGATGCAAATTTCACATGCTGGAAGACAAACTCCAGGTGAGATCAATATGAGTCCCATGTCACCCTCCAATGTACAATTGAAGATTCCTGGTAGGAAGTATGGTAAACCGGTTCCTATGACTGAGGAAGACATTCAAGATGTTATCAATCGATTTGTGTTTACGGCAAAAATTGCTAGAGAGTCAGGATTTGATGGTATTCAGCTACACTCTGCTCATGGCTATCTACTATCTCAATTTTTATCTCCTGATATCAATCAAAGAACTGATGCTTGGGGCGGATCCTTGGAAAACAGAGCTAGGATCCATCTGGAAATCATCAAAAAATGTCGAGAGGAAGTGGGTAATGATTTTGCAATTTCCATAAAAATGAACTCAGCAGACTTTCAAAAAGGGGGCTTTTCTCCAGAAGATTCCATTCAAGTAGCAAAATTATTCAGCGATTCAGGGATAGACAATATCGAAATTTCCGGTGGAACTTATGAGCAGCCAAGGTTATTGGGTTTGGATAAGGTGAGCATCAATCCAAAGAGAAGCGAAAATAGAAAAGAAAGCACCATTGCTCGTGAGGCATATTTCCTGTCTTATGCTGAAGAAATAGCAAAAGTTGTAAATATTCCGTTGATGGTAACAGGTGGGTTTCGAACTAAAGAAGGTATGGAGGCAGCATTAAGAGATGGAGCTTGTGAAATAGTTGGAGTTGGCAGACCCCTTTGTGCTAATCCTTACGCGATTAAAGAATTATTGTCTGGACAGATTGATGAATTACCAAAGTACGAAAAAACTCTATCTATTGGTCCCTGGTGGCTCTCACCGTCAAGCCCTTTCAGATTAATTCAGGCAATCAACGCCTTTAGTGCTCAAGCTTGGTTTTACCAACAAATCAAAAAAATGGGTAAAGGGTTAATGCCTGATTTAAATCTCAAACCTTGGAAAGCATTCAGAGAGGATGCTAAGGCTGATCAAGAGGCTATAAAAGAATATCAAAATTTTTAATTCGAATTCAAAGGAGCTAAAAAAATGAAAGTAGAAAACAAAGTGATGCCAAATGAAAAACAAATGGAAGAATTTTTAGAGGAAGGTAATGATGAGCCTATCTTTATGGTGAACCTTTTGAAATTCAAAGAGAAGGCAGAATATCCTGATAAACGTGAAACTGATCTTTCTGGAAGAGAGGCTTATGCCATCTATGGCGTAGAAGTGGTAAAGCATTTAGAAAAAGTGGGCGGCAAACCCATTTTCGGCTCAGATGTTACTAGACTTATGCTGGGTGAAGTGGAAGAGCTTTGGGATCAAGTAGCCATTGCGATGTACCCCAATAGAAAAGCGATGTTGAAAATGATCTCAGATCCTGATTATATTGAAAGCGCCCAACACAGAGTTGCTGGTTTAGCAGGCCAATTAAATATAGAAACAAAGATAAGAAATAATGAAGGTTTTTAAAGTTTTAGGGCTTATAGTCCTTGTAGTTTTTTCTGTTTCGCTGTCTGCAGCGAAATACGATAAAAAAGTTGATCCCACAGAACTCTACGAGAAAGCGACCAGTCATTTAAAAAATGAGGAATATCGCAAAGCCTTAAGAGTTCTTGGAAAATATACAAAATCCAAACCGAAAGATGCCGATGGTTGGACGCTATATGCTTTTGCGCAAAGAAAGTTAAAAAATTATAAGAAAGCAGAAACAAATTATGAAAAAGCTCTTAAATTAGATCCTGAAAATAAAATTGCTTTGGAGTATCAAGGTGAACTATTTGTCGAAACGGAACGTTTAGGACTGGCTCAAGTCAATTTGAATAAGCTCAAAGAGTTATGTCCTACCTCTTGCGATGAACTAGAGCAGTTAAAAAAATACATCAATCTAGAAGCTGAAAAATCCCTGTGATCATTTTAGATGGCAGCATGGGTAATGAATTGCTCAAAAGAACCAACAAACCCTCTTCTGGTTTATGGTCAGCGCAATTTCTAATTGACTCTCCAAATTTAGTAAAAGAAGTACATCAGGCTTATATTGATGTAGGTGCCCAAGTGATTACCACTAACACTTATTCAACAATCCCAAGTTACCTGCAAAAAGAAAATAAAACAATTTTAATGAAAGAGTTAATTAGAAAGGCTGGCGTTATTGCGCGCGAGGTAGCTGACAACAATGACCAAGAAATCTTGGTTGCAGGTAGTTTGCCACCTCTTGATGAAAGTTACCGACCTGATTTGGTACCAAACGAAAAAGATTCCATACCTGTTTATGAAGAACTAATTGATGAGCTTAATTCTTTCGTTGATATCTTTCTATGTGAAACGGTTTCTTCAATTGCAGAAACTTCAAACGTTTTAAAAGCAGTAAAGAACAAGGCTAAGCGTCATAAAAAAATTTGGCTTTCATGGACTTTATTGGAAGATAAAAGTGGCAGACTTAGAAGTAAAGAAACCATTGAAGAAGCCTTTCAGTTTGCTGAAATTTTTAATCCCGATGCTTATCTTTTTAATTGCACTGATCCAATAGCGATTACCGAAGGCATAAAGAAGTTATCCAAACTTACGGATAAACCAATCGGTTGTTACCCAAACGTTTTTGGGGTTCCTTTCGATTGGACCTTAGACAATGATGTGCAAGTTGAACCTAGAAATCTTTCCGTGAAGCAATTTGTTGAGTACAAAAATTTGTGGGAAGATTTGGGAGCTTCCATCATTGGCGGGTGTTGTGGGTTAGGTCCTGATTACATCAAAGCCATTGCATAAAAAAATTCCCCAGAAAACGTAACGCTTTCCAGGGAATTTATTTTTTTTAGCTTTTTAAGCTACAAATTGAGAGAGTCTGCTTTTGATAATTTCTTCAGCATCAGAAACTATTCTTTCAACTAGCTCTTTACAAGTTGGTATATCATGAATCAGTCCTGCAACCATTCCACAACTCCAAGCGCCAGCATCCATGGTGCCTTCTTGCATGATTTTCGGATAGACTCCAGCCACTTCATCCATGATGTCAGTGATTTGAATTTCATCACCCAAAGCTTTTTCTTTTTCAAGAATCTTTTGCACTGCACCGTTAGCTAAAACCCTTTCCGTATTTCTCAAAGGTCTCATGATCAATTCGGTATCCAATTCAGAAGCTGCAACCAAAGCTTCTTTCACGTTCTGGTGAACTGGTGCTTCTTTAGTTGCAATGAATCTTGTACCCATGTTGATTCCATCTGCACCCATAGATAGGGCAGCTGCAAGTTGTTGGCCATTACCCATTCCACCTGACGCCACAAAAGGAATAGAAAGTTCTTCAGCTGCTCTTGGTAGAAGAATCATGTTCGGTATGTCATCTTCTCCTGGGTGACCACCACATTCAAAACCATCAACACTAACAGCATCACAGCCAATTTTTTCAGCTTTGAGTGAATGTCTGACAGAAGTACATTTGTGGATGACTTTAATACCAGCACCTTTAAGGTCAGGCATGTAAGCTTCAGGACTTCTGCCTGCGGTTTCAACGATTTTTACTCCGCCCTCGACAATTGCTTTGATGTAACCTGGATAATCAGGCTCTTGAAAGCCAGGTAAGAAAGTTAAATTGACGCCAAAAGGTTTATCAGTCATTTCATGACATTTTGCAATTTCTTTAGCTAAATCATCAGGAGTTTTTTGGGTTAGACCTGTAATGATTCCAAGACCGCCTGCGTTGGCAACTGCAGAAGCCATCTCTGCAAAACCTACGTAGTGCATTCCTCCTTGAATAACTGGATGTTCAATACCGAACATTTCGGTGATTTTCGTTTTTATCATTTTTTCTCCCTAATAAATTGAAAGCTTAATTTAAAGC
The DNA here is from genome assembly GCA_003213595.1 of SAR86 cluster bacterium AG-422-E19. GTDB lineage: Bacteria > Pseudomonadota > Gammaproteobacteria > Magnimaribacterales > AG-339-G14 > MEDG-81. Next base: position 267,703 of record QCMR01000001.1, read on the forward strand.
CCATAAGGCTTTTTGTCTACCAAAAGACTTGATTATTTTAAGCCCAAGCTGACTTGATCATATCAGCTGCTTTTTCTCCAATCATAATGGTTGGAGCGTTTGTATTTCCTCCAACCAAAGTTGGCATGATGGAGGCATCTACAACTCGAACATTTTCAAGTGCATGAACTTTGAGTTCATGATTCACTACACTCATCTCATCAGAACCCATTTTGCAAGTCCCCACAGGATGATAGACGGTATCTGCTCGAGCACGCATTGCGGCTTCAATATCTGCATCACTGTTGATATCGACAGGATCTTGGACTTTCCTGGTAAAGGTTCTTAAAGGCTCAGCGTCCATGATCTGCATCATCTTTCGGTAACCCTTTATCATGATATCCATATCTTCTTTCTCGGAAAAAAACTTGGGATCAATTTTTGGCGAGTCAAGGGCATCGTTTGAATTGAGAGTAACCTCACCTTTAGATTTGGGCCTCAACAAACAAACGTGACAACCCAGACCATGACCAAAAGCAATGGTTCTGCCATGGTCAATTATTTTTGCTAAGACAAAGTGCAGTTGTATATCTGGAATTTCCAAACTTTCATCGGTTTTGATAAAACCTCCAGCTTCAGCTACTGTTGAGGTCATTTGCCCCTTTCTAGTAAATAGATATTTCAATAGTTCAAACGGCTGACGATATAAAAGTGATTTAAACGAGAAACCCAATAAATCCGTATCGTCTACTGGGTGATTGGTAATGTAATCGATGTGATCCTGAAGATTTTTCCCTACACCTGGGATATTAAAGACGGTGTCTATCCCATGTCTGTTCAATTCTTCGGCAGGCCCTATGCCAGAGCGCATTAAAATTTGCGGCGAGCCGAAAGCTCCCGAAGAAACAATTACTTCTCGGTGGCATTTCAAATGAATTTTATTTTTTTGTTTATCAAAACAATCCACGCCTATTGCTTTATTGCCTTCAAATACAATTCGATCTACTTGGGTATCCGTTAAGACCGTAAGATTGGGTCTATCTAAATTTGGCGTTAGATAAGCTGCTGCAGCGCTCCATCTTCTGCCTTGTTTTTGTGTAGTGTGGTAATAGCCAATACCTTCTTGGTCGGCACCATTGAAATCCTGATTTTCTTTATAAAATTTAGTACCCGCTTCAATAAAGTAGTCTTTATATTTTGAATTATTCTCCACGGCGGTAACATTTAAAGGCCCTCCTTGACCATGAAAGGCATCATCGACCAATTCGTTATGTTCCGCTTTTTTAAAGTAAGGCAATACTTCATCGTAAGACCAGCCTGAATTTCCAAGTTTTGACCAATGATCGTAATCCCAACGATGTCCTCTCACATAGAGCATGGCATTTATTGAACTCGATCCTCCTAAAGTCTTTCCTCTCGGTTGATAACCTTTTCGATGTTCTTCGGGTTCATCTTTCATGGTGTGGGTTTGACCTGTCGGATCAGCTACAACGACTTCTGTAGCCGGTAATTTTTCTTTAGCAAAACCTTTTTGAGGTTCGGTTTCAAAAGCCCAATTCATTTTGCTTGTTGGTCCCATATAAGCAAACAAGGCGGGTACGTGAATTCTTACATCTTTATCTTTGGAACCTGCTTCAATGAGACAAACTTTGTGATTTGGATTTTCTGAAAGTCTGCCAGCTAGTACACACCCAGCTGAACCTGCTCCTAAAATGATGTAATCGAATTCATTCATTGATTTTCCTCTAATAAAGATTATTTTATGAATTTTAAAAATTTATTCCATAGTGATTGAAATTTTTCCGAAATGTTTGTTATCGATCTGATGTTGAAAAGCTTCTGCTAATTCAGCCAAATCAAATGCATCACTAATGACAGGTTTGATTTCAGAATTATCCAGATACTCAACCATAGCCTTTTGCGATTGATGATTTGCCATCGCAATTCCACTGGTTCTGACTTGTTTAAGAAAAATTCGCGGTAAAACCAATTCATTTGCTGCAGGCCCACTCAATACACCAATTAAGGCAATATGGCCGCCAAGCTTTACTGCTCGAATGGATTCGTTGAAAGTCTCTCCACCTCCTACTTCAACAACATGATCGACACCTTCGTTATCTGTGAGTTCCAAAACTTTTTCTCCCCATTTAGGATGTTCTTTGTAATTAATGATTTCATCTGCTCCAAGAGCTTTTAATTTTTCAGCTTTTTCTTCAGATGAGGTTGTAGCTATAACTTTGGCACCCATTTCTTTGGCAAACTGAAGAGCAATAATTGAAACTCCTCCAGTTCCTTGAACCAAAACAGATTCTCCAGATTGCAATCTCCCTTCATCTACAAGTGCTCGCCAAGCAGTCAAACCCGCACAGGGTAGAGTAGCTGCTTCTTGTAATGACCATTTTGAAGGCATTTTAGTAACGGCAGTTTCTTCAATAGCAATATACTCAGTGGCATAGCCGTCCTGATTATCTCCAATAAAACTCAATAACTCATAACGCGGAGGCCCATCAATCCAATTAGGGAAACACGCACTCATGACCTTATCTCCAACTTTCCAGCTTTTAACTGCTGTTCCAATTTCAACTACCTCGCCGGCAGCATCACCCAACAAAACACGTCCATCATCGGTAGGAATCAATCCCAAAGCGCACATTAAATCGTGATAGTTAAGGCTACTCGCATTAACTTTGATTAAAATTTCGTTATCTTTTGGTTTAGGAATTTCCAATTCATTAAGTTTGAATTTATCCAACCCCCCAGGTTTTGCTAGTTGCATCTGTCTCATAATTTATTCCTCGTGTGTAAGATTTTTATTAGAACAAAAAAGTCCTTTTTTTAGAATGAAAACTAAGGATTTAAAAAGAATAAAAAAATGTTTTTTTATAACTTTTGTGAAATTAGTTATAATTTTTTGTGAATTTTATGAGAAATCCCCTTTTTACATCTAGTAAAAAAGCCTGTAAGTACTATACTTTCGGCGATTTTGATCGATTGTAAATATTTGAAACAGTAAAATTTCAATTTGAGTGCAAAAATCGGCAATTTTGTTAATTTTTCATCATTTTTAGCCTTTTTTTGCAGTTGTATAATGCTCTCGATTTAAAAAGGAGCTTATTTTAGAAATCATCTTTTTAAATGAACTTTTAAAAGATTAATCTCTCTAGTAAGTATCTTAATTAACCATCAGCTTAAAGGAGTTAGCGATGATCAATAGAGTGGTAACAGGAACTTTAGGATTTTGTTTTTGCCTCTCTTTTATTCTTTATTTAGGAGTGATAGCAATTAACTTTTTCTAATACTCTAAAGAAATAAATTTATAAAGTTCTCCCCCCCCTAATCCCCTTGCTTCGGCAAGGGGATTTCTTTTTGGGAAATAATAACTTAGAGTGCGGTATGACCAAACAATGTGAAGAGTGCCTTAAAGAACTGCCTTTCAGTTACTTCTCCAAACAAAGAGGCGGCTTGATGGGGCTCAGAAGAGTTTGTCGATCCTGCGAAAAAAAGAACTTCTGCTGAATGCCTAAGACGAACAAGAAATCTCTAACTTTTTACCCCATTCTGGAGGAGCTTTAGCAAAGTCATCAAATTCAGGGTTTTCTGCATAGGGATTTTTCAGGACTTCTAATAAGTTTATTAATCTCGTAAAGTCAGATTTTTCTGCATCTTGGATTGCCTCTTGAGCTAAATAATTTCTTAAAATAAATTTTGGATTTGCCTGTGCCATCATTTTTCCTCTCTTATCGGGAGAGATTTGTTCAAGACTCAAACGACGTTGATAATGTTCATACCAAGCTTTACCTTCCGCATCTTTGAACAGAGAATCTGGATCTTTTGTAAAATCCCTAAAGGTAATGGTGTAATCTTTTTTATTTTTCTGCATCCACGAAAGAAAAGCTTCAATTAATTTCAAATCATCTGATTGTTCAACCGTCAAACCCAATTTCCTTCTGAAGATTGCAGTAAGTTCATCATAGAAAAAACCTTCATAGGAATTGATAATTTCTTTGGTTCGCTCAATTTCAATATGATCTTTTAGAGCTGCAGCTAGCGCATGACAGTTCCACAGGCCTATTGAAGGTTGGTTATTGAATGCGTACCGACCGCTGTGATCTGAATGATTACAAATAAATCCAGGGTTGTATTCATCTAAAAAACCAAACGGCCCAAAATCAAAAGTTTCCCCCAAGATAGACATGTTATCGGTATTCATTACACCATGAGCAAAACCAAAAGCTTGCCATTTAGCAATAAGTCCTGCCGTTGAAAAAACTATTTTTTCGAACAAATCGGTATAGCTGTCTTTGGACTCTTTTAAATCAGGAAAATAATTTTCAATTACATGATCGAGTAAAATCGGGATAAATTCTGATTTTTTATTGTGCATAAGGTATTCAAAATGCCCAAAACGAATATGAGTTTTTGCGACTCTTACCATCATTGCTCCAAATTCGGTCGTTTCCCTAAAGACCGGTTCATCACTTCCGATCATTATTAAAGACCTTGAACTTGGAATGCCAAGATGATGCATTGCCTCGCCACATAAGTATTCTCTGATCGTCGATCTTAAAACTGCGCGACCATCACCAAATCTGGAGTAGGGTGTTTTGCCAGCACCTTTAATGTGTAAATCCATCAAGCCGTCTTTGGTTTGTATTTGACCCAACAGAATACCTCTACCATCCCCCAATTGAGGGACCCAAGAACCAAACTGATGTCCGGCATAAGCCATGGATAGAGGAGCACTGTGTTTAAAAGCTTTGTTGCCATTAATGTATGGCACCAAATCTTCTGCATTAAGACCTTTTGGAAACCCTAAAAGCTCTGCCAGCTCTTCATTAAAATGTATCAGTTTTGGATTATCAAAAGGAGTCCAATTTTGCTTATGAAAAAAATCTTCTGGCAAATCGGCAAAAGGGTTTGAAAATTTAAAGCTTTCTAGTTCCTGCATATTTACTAATTATATAGGTTAGAATTTATCTGATGCTTAAAGATGAAAAACTAAATTTAGACTTATATCAGAACCTCAATTCCAATCAGGCGCCTGAGGATTTTCATCATGTGGCTTTTAAGACCATAAATTATGAAGCCATGGTTGATTTTTATTCCAGACTTTTTGGTTGCGAGCCTTTATATACCAGCGAAGAATTAACTTTCTTGGCTTTTGATGAAGAGCATCATCGAGTAGCTATTGCCAACACATCTGGTGTTTTTAAAAATCTTGGATTTATTCCAAAAATCATTATGCGGATTAAAAACTGGATGAATCGTTCGTTACCTTCGATTGTTGGCCTGGATCATATTTCTTACAAATTGAATCCAATAGAAAAGTGGTTTGAGTTTTACCACAAAGCCAAAGAGCAAGGACTGGAACCTTATTGGACAATCAATCATGGCTGGATTACCGGCATGTATTACAAAGACCCTGATGGCAATTTGGTGGAAATATTTTTTGAACATTGGCGTAACAAAGAAGAATTCAAAACCAACATTTCTCCAGATTTTTCCGATGAACCCATTGGTACCAACATGGACATTGATGTGCTTTATGACATGTTTAAAAAAGGCGCATCATTTGAAGAGCTTATTCAAAAAGGCAATACCGTTCCAGAAGGTAAGCATCCAGTCACAGGTATGGAAGCCGTTATGAATATGCGTAAAAAATACAAATAGCCAAGGCCTGCAGAGCCTTGGCTATTTTGGAATTTTTTTTATTCAGCTTCTAGGAGATATCCGCATTGTTCATGAGAATCTCTTACTACTTCATCGATTAAAGATTGCATTGCTTGAAGCGTAGAACCCCATGGAGCGCTCCCACTGTAGCCTTTTTCATAGAGCTCGCCGAAGGATTTTCCATCTGGAGCAATAGCTCTAACCATGAGGTTATTTTCATTTACTCCTCCACCCAAGGCAATTAACACTCCCATTTCAAATTCTTCACCTGCAGCATTGATTTCTGCCTGAAGTTTTTCAGACATCATTAAGAATTTTTCAGTGTTTTCAGGTTTTACAGTAACTCTAGTAACTCTTTCAAATCCAGGATTTAAAGGAAAGGGAGTTAAAGGTTTCCACACTGCTGTGTAAAGCAATTTACGCATGCTTTTGAGTTGTTTGGATGCCTTGTAAGGATTATAAGCAAACCCATCGGATAAAGCTTTATCCAAACTTGAGTAAGCATTCCAAATAAACATCTCTCCAGGATAATCATGTCCGGTCATGGTCATGCAATATCCAACTGCATCGCCTCCACCAGCTTTTAGAGCCGCAGGATTAGCTTTGAGAAAATCAATGTACTCATAGGGATCCTCAGCCACAACATGAAAAGTAGAAAATCCACCCTCAGGCAAACCGCCAGATGAATTTCCGTGATCATCTGCGAAAATTACGTTCAATGCAAAAACAGCAGATGTGATGTATACAAATAATTTCATTATTTCTCCTAATATATTTGTTGAAAATAAATTCTATATAGTTTGAAATCATCTATCATTAATTTTTTAGGAGAAAACATGAAAAAAATTAGTTTAATTTTATTTGCTACCTTGTTGTCTTGTAGCTTGTTCGGCTTAAAAGTCACTGCCGATGAGAAATTTACTTTATCTGGAAAAGTAACTTCTATCTCTTTGACTGACCAAGGCGGGGTGATCAACGTATCTAGCAAGGCCGGAAGATATGGCAAAGTCTTTTTGACTTACAACCTAAAGATAGATAATCCAAATTACATATCGCAAGGATCTTTTATTGGTCGAGGTGTTGGTATTGATGATGACGGCAATCGAAATTCAGGTTCTCGTCAGGGAGTTTGGAAAAGAGAAGGCAATATCATTACCTTTCATTCTTTAGATGACGTTACTGATGGTAATCGAAATTTCTGTATTTCAAAGTTGAATCTAACGGAAGAAACTTTGGAGATGACTTTTTATCCATTTTAATTTTTTTGAGGGGAAGGGATACTTTCCCTCTTAAAAAATCTTTTTGAAATCGTCGCAAATTCTTTTTAAAGCATAGTCGACCCCATCGACTAGCATCATATTCACAAACCCATGAATGTAACTGTCGTGGGTTCGATGATAAATCTCGACATTGGCTTGTCTTAGAGCTTGCGCGTACTGATCGCCTTCATCTCTCAAAGGATCAAACCCTGCCGTAACAACCACAGCCGGCGGATGACCTGAAAGATCATCTGCAAACAAAGGTGAAACCAATGGATCTTTTACCAACTCTTTATCTTCTAAGTAATTGTCTCGAAAATATTCCATAGAGGCTTTGGTAAGATAAAAGCCTTCCGCCATTTCATCCATGGAAGGGTGTTTCAAAGTAAGATCAGTGGCAGGATAAATTAGCAGTTGAGCTTTTGGCATTGAGAGCTCCTCTTGTTTGCGTTTAATACATAAGGAAGCAGACAAATTTCCACCAGCACTATCACCGCCTACTGATACTCGATTTGGGTTTATACCCAAATCCAAAGCATTATCTTTAACCCAATTGAAAGCTGCCTCACAATCTGCTAACGGTATGGGGAAAGGATGCTCTGGTGCTAAACGATAATCCACTGAAAAAATTTTAGCATTCAGCTCTTTTGCCAGAAATCCAGTGAAAGCCTCATGAGTTTCAATGCTACCAATGACCCAACCGCCACCGTGAAAGTAAACTACTGCAGGATAAATGTTTCCAATAGATTCCGGCGAATATTCTCTAACTCTTATCTCTGCACCGTTCGACTTAACGATGTGATCAGTAGTTCTAATCCCTGAGGGTATTGGCAAAGAAACCAGACCTCTGCCTTCTTCAAAATCTTTTCTTAATTCTGCACCTGGTTTGGTGGTATCTAGCTTGACTCCCATGTTATCCATAAGCTTAAGCAAATATTGAAAACCAGGGTCCAACTTCCGATAGCCTTTTTCAATCTGCTCTTTACCTGACCATCTGATCAGGAAGCTTGCAGGTAATTTAAATAAAAGTTTGGTTAGAAAAGTACGCATTGGAAGCAACAGTTTAATTCATTTTTTGTTTCCGCCACACCCAAGGCGCAATTGGATCTTTGGCTCGCCACAAGCCTAAATTTTCTGCTTTAGCTTGATCTTGATACTTATATAAAGAGGAATTTTTTGCGTACTCATCATAAACCCAGGCAAAACCAAACTTAACCATCAACATATTCACGTTCAATTCATTAGAAAATAAGTTACCAAGAACTCTTCCATAGCGATCTTCTCCTTGAGCAATGAGCGTCACATTTTTTTCATAAAGCAATCTGTTTAAAAAATTTTTCGATTGCGCACCAAAGGGCTGATTCATTTCTGGGGCATCAATTTCTACCAAACGAATTTTTATTTCCTTCCCTTTGGCTTCCGCTCGAATGGTATCGCCATCGACCACTCGAATATTCTCTAAAGGAGTGTAAGAAATTAAGAAGGCTGCATTAATGCCCAACAATAATAAAAAAATAAACTTCATGCTGTAAAAGTTAATCGTCTTTGAGATCAGCAGCGCCTTTGTTCAATTCTCTTCCCAAAACATTTATCCTGGTTTGCATAGAAGAAACTTCTTTGATTGAAGCCTCCAACCTCTTGGTAACAGCTTCGGTACTTTTATCAAAACTATCAAACTGAGTTTTTATTCTTCTCACTACTTCAGCAACTTTTTCTGCTGTTTCATTAAGTTGCAGATAATGATGCCCAATTCTGATGGTATCGAGAAAAGCAGCCAAAGTATTTGGACCTTGAATAAGCACTTTTTTTTCTGCTAAACAATCTTGTCTTAGATTTTCAATATCGTCGACAAGATCAATTAGTTTTTCAGAGGCAATATATAGAACGGCATAATTGGAGGTTGTGTTTTGTCTGATATATTTCGATGCGATGTCGTCAGCATCTCTCAAAATGGCGGTTCTTAAGTCTCGCAAAACATTGCCACGCTCATTGTCACGACTGGCTTCTTGATATTGCTTGTACTGTCCAGCATAAAATTTCGAATCAATGGGTATCGTTAAGCCGTCCGCAGTTTTGACAGCGCAATCTACGCGGTCTTGAGTTTCTTTATTAATTTGAGCTTGAAAGTTGTAGCTACCATTTGGCAATATTTCTTTGACGATCGATTCTAGATTCCACTCTCCCAATCTACCGGTAGTGACGTTTCCACCCAAAAATCTATTGAGCTCGTTAATTGGCGTCGTTACTGAAGCCAACTGATTTTCAATTTCATTGAGATCTTTGGAGACTGAGTCGATTTTATTTTCTAAGTTTTCTGACTTACCAGATTCGATAGTTTTTTGATCTCTTAGTTTTAAAAAAATGTAGACGACGATTGCAAGCGTGCAGATGGATAAAATTAAAGTCAGGATGGATAAGTCCATTAGAACTGTGCTTTGAATTGTCTAATTGAGACCAAAAAGATTAAAGAACAACAAATTAAAACCCAACCTGGGATGGAAATTCCCAAAAGACTCCACATGACTTCAGCGCAATTGCCATCACCAATGAAAAGTTGAATCAATGCATCTGAAATGAAGTCGTTCTCTAAAAGATAATTTAAATCAGGCCCGCAGGATGGAACTCTATCTGGGGGTAAAGACTGCAGATACAAATGCCTCACCGCGGAAGCACCTCCCACTAGACTAAAAAAACCTGTTAAGGCTAAGTAAAATTTTCCTAAATTGTTGTGCAGTATGCCAATTAGAGCTGCAGCTCCAGCTAGAGCAACAGCTATTCTTTGCACGATGCACATGGGACAGGGTTCGAGCCCAAGTTGGTATTCCATGTAAAATGCAGTGGCAATTAAACCGATGCAAGCAAGCAAAATTAAAGTTAAAACAACACGCGTTTCTTGCAGCAAATTCATGGTATAAGTATAACGAAATTTAGGTAAAAAATTTTATGGCAAAACCAGAAAGCACCGCAGATAACGACTCCGTCATTCTCATCGATGGGTCTTCTTATGTATACCGTGCTTACCATGCTTTGCCGCCTTTAACGACTTCCTCTGGTCAGCCAACTGGCGCAGTAAGAGGGGTGACTACTATGGTGATGCGAATTTTAGAAGACCATCCAAATTCACCCATTGGGATGATCTTCGATGCCAAAGGCGATACTTTTCGCCACGACATGTACAAAGAATACAAAGCCAATCGACCGCCGATGCCAGACGATTTGCGTCCGCAAATTCAACCCATTTACGACATTGTTGAGGCCTTGGGTATTAAGATTTTTGTAGTTGATAATGTTGAGGCCGATGATGTGATTGGCACGCTTGCCAAGCAAGCAGAAGAAAAAGGAATTTCGACGGTGATTTCCACTGGCGATAAAGATTTGGCACAACTCGTAACCAAAAATATCAAGTTGGTAAATACCATGACCAATGAAGTACTGGACCAAAAAGGGGTGGAGAAAAAGTTTGGCGTAACGCCAGAACAAATCATTGATTACTTGGCACTTGTCGGAGATACTTCGGATAACATTCCAGGGGTAAATAAAGTCGGTCCCAAAACTGCCGTGAACTGGTTAAGCAAATATGGAACAGTTGAATCCATCATTGAAAAAGCTGAAGAAATTACCGGTAAGGTTGGCGAATACTTACGCGAAGGCATTGAGCAACTCAAACTCTCGCAACAATTAACTACTATTAAAAAAGATGTCGCGTTGGATTTCGGGATTGAGGACCTGGCAGTAGGAGAAACCGATCAAGCTAAATTGCACCAGTTATTTACCGAACTAGAATTTAAGACTTTATTAAAAAATGCCGAAACAAAAAAATCTCCAGCAACAAGCTCGAACGGCTCTGATTCAAAAGACAATTACCGCGCCATTCTAAGTAAAAAAGATTTGGATGGTCTCATAAAGGAATTGAAAAAAGCCAAAGTTTTGGCTTTTGATACCGAAACGGATTCGTTGGATTTTACTCAAGCCAATTTGGTGGGTTTATCAGTTGCAACAGACGAAGACAATGCATACTACATTCCAGTAGGTCACGATTACGAGGGTGCGCCCAGGCAACTCGATCGAGACGAGGTTTTAAAAAAACTCAAACCGATCATTGAGAAGACTCCTTTGATCGGTCAACACTTAAAATTCGATCGCAATGTTTTGGCAAATTATGACATTCATTTGAATGCCATCGAAAACGACACCATGTTGATGTCTTACGTCTACGATCCAACTGCAACCCGTCATAATTTGGATGCCATGGCGAGTCATTATTTAAATGTCACAACCACAACTTTTGAAGATGTTGCTGGTAAGGGTGTAAAACAACTTACTTTCAATCAGATACCTTTGAAAAAAGCGAGTGACTATGCAGCAGAAGATGCAGATATCACTTTCCGTTGCTATTCCCATTTAAAACCGGCTTTAGCAAAGACACCCTCTTTGGAAAAAGTTTTGCATGAAATTGAATTACCCTTGGTACCGGTGCTCTCCGATATGGAACAAGCCGGGACTTTAGTAAATGAAGAAGCATTAAAAATTCAATCCAATAATTTAGGACAACGTATCAGCGGGCTTGAAGAACAAGCTTACCGGGAAGCAGGAAAAGAATTCAACTTGGCTTCCACCAAAGATTTAAGAGCAATTTTCTTCGATGAAATGGAACTCCCGGTCGTGAAAAAAACCCCTGGCGGTCAACCTTCTACCGATGAGTCGGTTTTACAAGAATTAGCCAATCATTATGAATTACCAAAAATTCTCTTGGAACATCGCACTTTGGCAAAATTGAAAAGTACGTATACCGATAGTCTGCCGCAACAAATATCGAAAAAGACGGGTCGCGTGCATACTTCTTTTCATCAAGCTGTGACTTCAACTGGGAGATTGTCTTCTGCTGATCCCAATTTACAAAATATCCCAATCAAAACTGATGAGGGTAGGCTTATAAGAACTGCTTTTGTTGCGCCCAAGGGCTATCAATTGCTAGCAGTCGACTATTCGCAAATTGAATTACGCATCATGGCGCATCTTTCTGAAGATAAAGGTCTGATTACCGCATTCGAAAATGGTGAAGACATTCATTCTGTTACAGCGGCAGAGGTCTTTGCTGAACCCGGTGAAGAGGTCACTGCAGAACAACGTCGTGGAGCTAAGGCGATCAACTTCGGTTTAATTTATGGCATGTCGGCCTTTGGTCTGAGTAAAGCTTTGAATATTTCTAGGCCTTTAGCTGCTGATTATATCGATTCGTATTTTCACAAATACCCTGGCGTTAAATTGTATATGGAACGCACCAAGGAGCTTGCTAAAGAGAAAGGTTATGTTGAAACCTTCTTTGGCAGAAGACTTTATTTACCTGGAATTCACAGCGGACGCAGTCGAATGGCAGCTGAGCGAGCAGCAATCAATGCGCCCATGCAAGGAACTGCTGCTGACATTATGAAAATTGCGATGATTGAAATTCATGAGTGGCTGGCCAAAGGCAAGGTTAATGCTCGGATGATCATGCAAGTTCACGATGAAGTGATTTTAGAGGTCAAAGAACAAGATGCTTCAAAAGTCGAACAAGAAGTTGCAAAAATCATGCAAGATGCAGCGAAATTGAGAGTACCTTTGGAAGTTGAAAGCGGCTTAGCTTCCAATTGGGGCGAAGCCCACTAGGTTAAGAACTTTTTCAAAAATCCTAAGTCTAAAAAACGTTCTCCTAAAAAATAAGGAAATACATAATCCTTGTGGCCCGTCAGCATCTCTCTCCCCTGAAAATTGCTGACGGGTTTAAACTTCTAAAAGCAGTTTAATTTTATTTAACAAGGTTTCCAAACCTATTTTTTTAGTTGCAGAAAACACAAGCGAGTCGACTATGGCAGGGTAAGCAGCCATTTTTTCCGATACAACCTTGAGAGCTGTTTGCGTTTCTTTATTATTGAGTTTATCGGCTTTGGTTAAAACCAAATGTATGGGTAATTTCAGTGAGTCACAAAGACTCAAAAACTCTAGGTCTTTATTTTGAAAAGGGTGACGCATATCCATGATTAAAATTAAATCGGTCAGGGCCGCTCTTTTCTCTAAGTAACTCAAAATCAATTTGGCCCAAGAATTTTGATCTTGCTTACTTGCTTTGGCGTAACCAAATCCTGGCAAATCAATTATTTTTTTTCCTGCATTATTTTCCAGATGAAAAAAATTGATGGACTGGGTTCTTCCCGGTGTATTGGAGGTTTTGGCAAGCTTTTTTTGGTTGGCTAGCGCATTGATCAAGGTGGACTTACCTGAATTAGATCTGCCGCAAAGAGCTATCTCATTACCCGAATCGGAAGGAAAAAGTTTGCTCTCGGTTGCCGCACAAGCAAAGGTCAGAGGCAAAGGTTTTGACTTATAACTCATTCTTCTAAAATCAGGAAAAACAATATTCTATAGTATATAATTGCCAACCATTTAGCCCACTAATAAAGAATAAATGATAAAAAAATTTTTACTTCTGTCTTTTTTGGTAAGTTCCTTTAGCGTTTTTGCAGCTGCTGCTGGAGAAATGGCTGAAGCTAAGTCCATGAAAAAAGGCGATGCCGAAAAAGGTTCTAAACTAGTTGGTACTTGCGTTGCTTGCCATGGGGCTGATGGCAACAGTGTAGTGGGACAGTGGCCGACATTAGCTGGGCAAAGAGAAAGTTATCTCTTTGAGCAACTTGAACACATCAGGGATGAAGAACGTGTCATCGCTGTAATGAAAGGTCTTTTAAATAATTACTCTGATGATGACTTAAGAGATATGTCTGCATTTTATGCCAGCCAAAAAACTAAGGTAAGTCAGGCAGATGAAGCAAATTTAGCCTTAGGCCAACAAATATATCGAGCAGGAAATCTAAAATCAGGAGTACCGGCATGCACCGGCTGTCATGGACCGGCAGGCAAGGGCCTAGAGTCAGCGCAATACCCAATGCTTGGTGGACAGAAGGCAGAGTATGTAGTCACAAGTTTGATTGCCTATCAAACTGGAGAGAGAGCTATCGATGAACATGGCAAAATTATGCAAGGGATAGCTACAAGACTCACCATCGAAGAGATTAGGGCGGTCGCCAATTATGTTTCAGGCCTCTACTAAAAAACTTTTACTAGTATTTATTTTCTCAATCAGCTCAGCGCTGGCTGCCGAAGATTATCAGCCTGGTAAGCACTATCAGGTTTTATCTGAACCCATTGCTACTCGAGACTCAAAAAAAATCGAAGTCATTGAATTCTTTTGGTTTGGTTGTGGACATTGTTACAGTCTAGAAAATCAACTCAATAGCTGGGAAAAGAAACTGCCTGCAGACATAGATTTTTGGCGCTCACCTATCACTTGGAATGAAATGGCTAAAACCCATGCCAAGTTATTTTATGCTGCAGAATTTTTTAAAAAGCCAGATATCATTGCAAGTACTTTCGTTTCCATTCATGCCAATCAGCGCATGATGACTTCCGAAAGAGAGTTGGAACCTTTCTTTGCTAGCTACGGCATAGCTCAAGATCAATATCAATCTTTGTTCAATTCTTTTGCGATGCAAAACAAAATCCGCAGAGCCGATTCTTTTGGACTCAAATATGAAATCCGAGGAGTTCCTGCTTTTATCGTCAATGGAAAATATAAAGTATCAGCCTCAAGACAAGTTGGTACTTCCGAACTCTTGGACGTGGTCGATTACCTTATTAACTTAGAAAGGAAATAACATGAGATACAAATCAAACCTGTTCATTCCAGGTCATACGCTCGATCGTTTGGATCGAGGTCTTAATAGCAACGCGAGTGCTCTCATTATCGATCTTGAAGATGGTTGTCCAGAAGATAAAAAAATCGATGCACGTGAAGAATTGATTGGCCTTTTAAAAAAAGGCAATGTCTTCACCAAACCATTGTTTGTCAGAGTCAACGATGCAATGAATGAAAATGGTAGACAGGATATTGATGCTTTATCTGATTTTGAAGAACAAATCGAAGCTATTATTCTTCCGAAGACGCAAAGCTTTGATTTTTTAGCAACGCTTGCGCCAATGATCGCTTTTGAAAATAAACTAGTTCCTTTGATTGAGACGCCAAGAGCAGTCGATACCGTTACACAAATAGCTGCTTTTAAAGGAGTCATCGGACTATTCTTTGGAGCAGCAGATTTTTCTGCAGGTATGGGTTCTAAATTAGCATGGGAGCCGCTTTTATATGCTCGGCATAAAGTGGCTTTAGCCGCAGCTATGTACAACCTTTTTACCATCGATGCACCATTTTTCTATATTGATGACGAAGAAGGACTTAAAGAGGAAGCTGAAAAAGTGAAGAACCTTGGTTTTACTGGGAAAGCAGCGATTCATCCTTCGCAAATCGATTTCATCAATGATGCATTTGAGCCTACCAAAGAAGAAAAAGAGGAAGCCAAAAAAGTTCTTGAGGAATACCAAAAGATGGATGGTGGAGCTGTTAAAATAGATGGCAAAATGGTCGACGAGCCCATTGCAGAAGCGATGCGTTTAAAATTATCTTTAGGAGACAAAGAAAAGGAGGACTAGCATGTCAAAGTCCAGCAAAGATTTAGGAAACAATAGATTTAGAGAATCCTTTGGCCGTTATTTTGAAGAATTCGAAGTAGGTCACGTATACGAACACCGTCCCGGCAGAACCATTACCGAATCGGACAATACTTGGTTCACGCTTTTGACCATGAATACTCATCCCCTTCATTTTGACAAAGAGTACGGTAAGGCAACAGAATTTGGAAAAAATTTAGTCAACAGTACTTTCACTGTATCTGTAATGGTTGGCATGAGTGTGAGTGATATCAGCCAAAAAGCCATAGCCAATCTTGGTTGGACCGATATTGTGCTTTCTCATCCATTGTTTGTAGGCGATACTCTATATGCAGAGTCTGAAGTTTTAGAAAAGCGTCTTTCCGAATCCAGGAAAAATGCTGGCATTGTTACTGTAAAAACAATTGGTAAAAACCAAAATGGGGATGTTGTAGCTTCTTTCAAACGCTCTGCTCTAATTCCAACTAAAGGAAATGCTGTAGACGACAAGATCGATTACTAAGTTGAAGCAATCTTTAAAAGGCATAAAAGTCCTCGATTTAACCCACATGTTGGCAGGTCCTTACACGACCATGATTCTGGCTGATTTGGGTGCCGAAGTTGTAAAAATCGAGCAACCAAAGACAGGAGACATTACCAGAAATCTTCTAAAAGACGATCCAAAGTATTCTTTGGATGGGATTGGCGCATATCATCTCACTTTAGGTAGAAATAAAAAAAGCGTTGAATTGGATCTTAAATCCGAAGAAGGCTTAAAACTTTTCAAAGAGTTGGCCGAAGTTGCAGATGTTGTCGTGGATAATTTCAGTCAAGGCGTAACAAAACGTTTAGGTATAGATCATCAAAGCTTGAAAGAAGTTAATCCAAAAATCATTACATGTTCAATCAGCGGCTTTGGCAATACTGAAGTAAATCGACCGGCTTACGATAATCTCATTCAAGGTTACGCTGGAGCAATGTCCATAACAGGATCAGATAAAGAAAATCCGGTTAAATCCGGTATCCCCATAGCTGACTTAGGAGCTGGACTTTATGCGGTGATTGGCATTTTAAGCGCTATACAGTCTCGAGAAAAAAACGACTCCGGCGAACATGTGGATATTTCCATGCTGGATACTCAGGTAAGTTTATTGACATACATGGCTACTATGCATTTTCTTTCGGGCGAGAATCCTGAACCGATTGGAAATCAACATATGAATCATGTGCCGTTTAATTCTTATAGAACTTCTGATGGCTTTATCCAAATAGGAGTGGTTGCAGAAGATTTTTGGCCTAGCTTAATTGAAGCACTAGATCTGAAACAATTGGATACCGAAGAAAATAAAGTAAGAAGTGGTCGACTAAAAAATAGAGAACATATTGATCATGCTGTGCAAGCAGTCTTCATTTCAAATACTACTGAGCATTGGTTGAAAACATTACAAGAACACCGAGTTCCTTGCGGACCTATTAATACTCTTTCCGAAACTTTCCAAGACGCTGACCTCTTAAAAAGAAATATGATTGTTGAGGTTCTTCAAGATAGTGGTGCGTCGGTAAAAATGCCTGGTAACCCAGTAAAAATTTCTAATCACGATGAAGAATTCAGACGCTCACCAAAACTCGGTGAACATACTTCTGAAATTTTTAAAGATTGGTTAGATAAAGATATTTCAGTTGATCAAGATTAAGACTGCCCACTCTTTTCAGGAACAATTTAGAGGATTAAACTAAATCGAATTATTCAGGAGAGAAAAACATGGATGCGGAAAAACTCAGTCAATTAACTCAAAAAGTCATTGGTGATGCAGCAGGAGCAGTTGGGTTACTGCTGGCCTACATTGGCGATCAATCAAAAGTTTATACAACAATGGATGAACTAGGTCCTTCAACTGTAAAAGAAATTGCAGATAAAGCAGGCCTTGATGAACGTTACTTAAGAGAATTTCTCTCTTCCAATGCTGCTAATGGCTATGTAACTTACGAACCCGCGGAGGATAAATTTTCTCTTTCGCCAGAGCAAGCAGCTGTCTTCGCAAAAGATGGTGAGCCTACCTGTTTACAAGGATACTTCCAAGCAATTGTTGGGCAATATGCAGAACACGAAAAAGCTGTAGAAACTTTTCAATCAGGAAAAGGCAGACCATGGGGAGAACATCATCTGTGTTGTTTCTGTGGGACCGATAGATTTTTCAGACCAGGGTATGTTGGTAATTTAGTCAGCAATTGGATTCCGTCTTTATCTGGAGTTGAAGATCAGTTGAAAGCTGGTGCCAAAGTAGCAGATATCGGTTGTGGACTGGGCTCTACAACTATCATCATGGCTCAAACTTACCCCAATTCAACAATTCATGGATACGATTTTCATGGTCCTTCCATTGAAGAAGCTAGTGCAAGAGCCAAGGAACTCGGACTGACTAACATTGAGTTTCATGTATCGGATGCCAGAGAAATTCCAGATAATGGATATGACTTTGCTTGCATTTTTGACGCTCTGCATGACATGGGTGATCCTGTTGGCGTTGCTAATCACATTAAAAATGTACTTTCCGATGATGGTACATTCATGTTGGTCGAACCCGCTGCAGCGGATAATTTAGAGGATAATTTGAATACTTTTGGCGGTTTGGCATATGGCTTTTCAACAATAGTTTGTGTTCCTACTTCTAGAGCTCAAGATGTGGGTCTCTGTTTAGGTGCACAAGCCGGCCCGAAAAGGCTTACGGATGTCTTGAATTCTGCAGGATTTAATCACGTTAGAGAGTCAGCCCGTACTGGAACAAATATGGTTTTTGAGGTTAAGCAAGCTTAATGCCAAACGAAAATAATTTTCTTGAAAAAGCTTTGCTTGTTCAAGTTGAAACTACAAAAGTCAGGCGTATTTTAAATTTTGAAAACTCTTTTGAAGAGTTTAAAGACTTAGCCCGTTCAGCAGGGGCTAACGTATTAGGTGAAATTAAAGGCAAGCAGGAACTTGCATCTCCCAGGTATTTCATTCAAAAAGGGAAACTGGAAGAAATCAAGCAAGAAGTGCACAAAAACAAAATTGGCTTGGTTATTTTTAATCATGCTTTGTCACCATCACAAGAAAGAAATATCGAGCGCTATCTGAAGGCAAGGGTTTTGGACAGAACTGGATTGATTTTAGATATCTTTGCTAGACGTGCTTTTAGTCACATTGGAAAACTGCAAGTTGAGCTTGCTCAACTATCCCACTTATCCACCAGACTGGTTAGAGGTTGGAGTCATTTAGAAAGACAAAAAGGAGGAATTGGCTTGCGAGGACCAGGAGAAACTCAACTGGAAACAGATAGAAGATTAATTGGTAATCGAATCAAAGCTCTTAAAAAGAAACTTACAAAAAGTCACAATCAAAAATCTTTGAATAGATATGCAAGAAAAAAAGGCAAAAACAAAATCGTAGCATTAGTTGGCTATACCAATGCAGGCAAAACAACTCTTTTCAATGTTTTGACGGGCGGCGAAGAATATAAAGCCGATCAGCTTTTTGCAACTCTAGACTCAGTGACTAGAAAAAACCTCAGTCCAGGCAGTCGAGCAATACTTTTTACCGATACTGTAGGTTTTATTTCAGAAATTCCCACAGAATTGATCGAATCTTTTAAAACCACACTGGACGATCTTAGATCTGCTGATTTGCTGATTCACTTAGTAGACGTAAATGATCCAGAAAAAGAGCTCAAACAAAAAGAAGTTATCAAAATTTTGAAGGATTTAAACTTAAATGATATTCCTCAACTTTTAGTTAATAACAAGATAGACAACCTTTCTGCCGTGAAACAACAAGAATTGGAGTTTCAAAATCCCAAGGATATTTATATTTCTGCAGAAAAAAATATTGGGATTGACTCCTTGAAAGAAAAAATAATGGAACAAACCAGTAATGGGCTTTTCAAAGGCTGGGTTGCAGTTGATCATACGGCGTCTGCGACACGCGCGAAACTCTATGAAGAGGGATGCGTTAGAGATGAGATTAGTAAAGATTCAGAATGGCATCTAAAGTTGAATGTCGGCAATGATTTTCTTACAGAGTCAATTAACTCATCGGAATTAAAAATCTTATTTGATGAAGAACAAGAAAGCTTTGAAATTGGTGAGCCAGGCAGGACTTGAACCTGCGACCTTTTGCTCCGGAGGCAAACGTTCTGATCCGCTGAACTACTGGCTCAATAGTTAAAATATTTATAAATAAGCTTAAACTTTTCTTCTAGTTAGAGATAGATTTAGTTAGGTAGGGGTCTATAATCGCACCATGAAAAGATTATCAGTTGCTTTAACTTTGCTTCTTTTATCACATTTAGCAGTTTCTGCTGATATGCGTGAAGAGGCCATTCTTGATCGAGTTTCTTCTGTTGCTAGTGTTTGTCTAAAGACTGATGACTGCGGCATAGAATCTTCCGGACCTGGCTATAAAGTTGCCTTAAATAATTCTATGGCAGCTGAACCTGTTGCCACTTCCAATAAAGTAAAACTGTCTGAAGGTAGCGTTCATGAAGTTAAAATGCTCAATGCTGGAGCAGACGGCACTATGGTTTTCGAGCCTCCTGTTTTAAAGGTATCAGTTGGAGATACAATAAATTTTGTCCTCGTCGATCCTATGCATAACTCAGCTTCTTTTCCTAACATGATTCCATCTAATGCAGAAAGTTGGAACGGTACAATCAATGAAAGTATCAGTGTTACTTTAGATATTGAAGGAGTATATGTTTACAATTGTACACCTCATGCAATGATGGCAATGGTAGGTGTTATTCAAGTAGGTGAAGCAGTCAACTTGGATGAGGTAAAATCCGCTGCAAGTCAGATAAAATCTACTTTTGTCATGAACCAAGAGAGGCTAGACGACTACTTATCAAGATTATAATTATTTTGAATAAATTATTTTTTCCTTTCTTAATATTCTTTTTCCTCTCTTCATCTCTGATTTTTTCTGAAGAAAAAACATCAAGAGACGGTAAGACAGTTTACGATGCAGCCTGTGCCGTTTGTCACCAAAATGGTTTAGCTGGCGCCCCTATCTTTGGGGATAAATCATCATGGGGATATAGAGTCAATAAAAGTCTGAATGAGTTAACTTATAGTGTTAAGAATGGTCTAAGAGGAATGCCCGCGATGGGTTTATGCATGAATTGTTCTGAGCAAGAACTCGAGATGGCAGTCAGCTATATCTTAGACTCTCTATAAGCTCTCTATTCCTTTCTCTAAATTCCACCAAGATTCAATATCAATATCAGCTTGTCTCTTGCTTTGTGGCCATTCTGCATCGAGCAAATTTAGCCAAATAGTCTTCATCCCAAGATTCATAGCAGCCTCGACATCATTTTCAGGATGATCGCCCACATGGCAAACTTCCTCAGGTTGAAGTTGCATTATTTTTAAAGCTTCCTCAAACATCTTTGCACCGGGTTTACTATCATTCACCATTTCAGCATTTAGATAAAAATCAAACAAATGATCAATTTTTAGAGTTTCTATGCTCGCGTTTCCATTAGTCAAAACACCTAACGTATATTTATTTTTTAATGATTCAAGAACTTCTAAAGTTCCATCGAAATAGGTAATTTCATGACGAAGCTTTAAAAAAATATCGAATGCGTCTTTTGACGTTACTTTTGCATCTTCATTGGAAACACCATTTTCTATCAACAATGTCTCAATGACTTTCATGCGTAGCTCAGATAAGCGATGTCTTAGAGAATTGTCTTTTGCAATGAGCTTTTGCCACATCTTTTGCTCCTGTTCAGTGAACAAAACTTTAGACATGTTTGGAAATTTATTGATTATCCAGTTGTTGGATTCTTTGTGTGCGTGGATGATGACTTCACGCAGCGGCCATAGCGTGTCATCAAGATCAAAAGTTACTGCTTTAATTTTCATTTTTTATTTTTTGCATGTGGATGGCTTTTATCGTAAACCTTGGCCAAATGCTGGAAATCCAATTTAGTGTAGATTTGAGTGGTACTTAGATTAGCATGTCCTAATAATTCTTGAACAGCTCTGAGGTCTCCACTGGATTCTAAAATATGAGTTGCGAAGGAATGCCTCAACATATGAGGATGAATATAAGGCAAGCCCCTGTCTTGACTGATTTTTTTAAGTCGAATTTGAACCGTTCTTGGACCCAGTCGATTTCCTTCTTTATTCACAAAAACCGAAGTTTCATCTTGTTTGGCAATAATTGCTCTATGTGCGAACCATTGCTCCAATGCCTCAATCGCTTTAGAGCCAACAGGACAAAGTCTTTCTTTATTACCTTTTCCTAGAACTCTGCACATTTGCTCTTCCAGCAAAAGATCTTTTAAGTTCAAAGAGCAAAGTTCAGAAAGTCGCAATCCAGAAGAATAAATCAATTCCATCATTGCTTTATCTCGATGTTCTATCCAACTTTTTGGTTCAAAATTCAAAAGTTTATCGATCATGTCGGTATCGAGTGCTTTTGGTAAAAGGGCATCTTGCTTAGGTGCGCTGATACCAACTGTTGGATCGTTGGTAAATTTCCCTTCGGATTTAAGAAATTTAAAAAAACTCCTTAGGGAAGACAAAACTCTTGCAAGACTCTTTGGACTGAGACCTTTTCTTCTGTAGAAACCTAAAAAATTTCTTATTAGATTATTGTTAACCTTAGCAATGGTTAGAATTTTGTTTTCATTAAGAAAGATCTCGAATTTATTCAAATCATTTCTGTAACTCTTGAGGGTGTGTTCTGAGTAGTTACGATTTTCTTTAAGAAAACTTAAAAAAGATTCTATTAAGTTGCTAATCTCGGTTTTCAATTAATCTATCTATTTGATGGCTCAAAACTTCCACTATAAAACTTAGAAATAATGTATCTTGGTCTGGAGTATATTTATCATCTACTGAAGAACCTAAAATTAATACTCCTGCAATCTTATTGGAATGAAATTTGCCAATAACTGCTTCTTTGATACCTGCTTGAGCACCAAAAGTTAAGGAGGCAATTTCATTGGAAAGCTTTCCTAAAAAAATATCTACTTCTTTAAAAATCTTAGAGAAAGTCTTAGTAGCTATTTCTGGCTCAATGATTCTCTTCGCGGATACTCGATACAGTTCTTCTTGAGTAAAGAAGAATAATTTACATTTTTCTGTACCAAGCTCATTCATAAAAAAACTTTCTGTAGCAATCAACAATTTTTCTAAGTCTTCGGCACTCAGAATAATGCTTATCAGTTTTCTAACCTTCGCAAAAAGCAGCTCATTCGCATTAGCGTTTAAAATAAAGTCTTTCAGTTGCGTACTTGTTGCTAAATTCTTGGATTTTATGAATTCAACTTGTTTTTCAATAAAGCTTACTGCTTCACCTGATTCATGTTTTATCTCTAAATGTTCTATAGCTTCTGGATGATTTATAAAAAAATCAGGATTTTCTTTTAAGAAATTAATTACTTCTTCGGGTTTAAGAGATTTACTAAAAAGTTTCATTTTAAAGATTTAACAAAACATCTTGTTTTCTGTATTCCGCGCTTCCTTGCAGCATAACTTTTGAATCATCTAAATTTACTTTAGTGAATACCTGGCCTTGATGAAAGTTTATTTTTAACTCTTGATCCAATTCTTTTTGAATTGCACATGCTACAGCTGCTGCGCAAGCGCCACTTCCGCAAGCTTGAGTTTCTCCCACACCTCTCTCAAAAACTCTTAAATTTATCTCCTGGGTATTTTTCATTTGAATAAATCCAACGTTTACACCATTTTTAAAAAAATCACTTTCTTGCAAAAATGTTCCAAACTTTCGCACATCCAAAGCCAACTCATCATTAAAAATTACGGCATGTGGATTTCCTATCGAAACTGCAAAACAAGGAACTTTTTTATCATCAAATTCAATCTCAAAAACCTGCTCATTTTTATTTAGACCAATTTCAGAAGGAGATAGTGAAAATATATTTTCCACAATGTAATCATTTTTTCTTTTCTCAACAGTAACTTGATTAGCGCCTATGAGTAACTTCACAGTATCACTGATGGATATATTTCTATCGGATAGATATTTGGCAACACATCTCATGCCGTTGACACAGTTTTCAGCCTCACTGCCATCTTGATTAAAGATTTTTACAGAAAAATCTGCAATTTCTTTTTCTGGAGGTTCTATTACTAGGACTTGATCAAACTCAAGAAAATCTTCCATATCAACAAATTTTGGGATGCTGTTTTTAGAGAAAGAAAGATCTTGCGTAACTGAATCTACAATTATGAAATTGTTACCTAAAGCCTCCATAAACTGGATATAGGGCATTAAAGATCCTCTTCTTTAATGAGATCATCAAAGGTTTCTGCTTTTCTGATAACTTTATGGCTTTTTTGATCAACTAAAATTTCAGCAGGCTTAAGTCGTGTATTGTAATTAGAGCCCATACTTGAACCATAGGCTCCTGCTGAATACACAATCAAATAATCTCCAGCATTTGCACTGACCTCGAAATCCGAACCAAAACTATCTGCAGTCTCACAAACGGGTCCAACTACAGAATAAAGATCCTTCTTTTCAGAAGACTCCACTAAATTCTCTATTTTATGTCTTGCGCTATATAACGATGGCCTCATCAAATCGTTCATGCCGGCATCAACGATAAGAAACTTTTGACTGCCATTCTCTTTGATACCCAACACTTTGGTTATCAAGACACCTGCTTGCGCAACAATGGAACGTCCTGGCTCTAAAGTTAAGTTATATTTTGAAGAAAACTTTTTTAGTTTTTTTATCAGTTCGTCAGGTGAAAAGTTTTTTTCCAATTCATAGTCGATTGCTAAACCACCACCAACATCTATGTGATCTATTTCAAATCCCAACGAAACCAATTGGTCAGCTAAATTTTCAAGTTTTTCGTAAGCCTCAACCAGTAAATCCGTATTAGTTATTTGGGATCCAATATGGGCTGAAACACCAACTAAGTTTATTTTTTCAGTTCCATACTTCTTTGCCAAAGTTAGAGCTTCTTCTTCGGAAATACCAAATTTGCAATCGGCCTTGCCAGTTTCAATATAAGGATGAGATTCTGCAGCAATATCCGGATTTATTCTAAATGAGATTCTTGGCATCTTATTAAGTTGTTCAAGCAGTTCCAATTCATATTCAGATTCTACGTTGATGGAAAATATTTCATGATCACACGCAAGTCTCAATTCCTCTTTGCTTTTACCAACTCCAGAAAAAACAATCTTCTTTGGATCTGCACCGATTTTTAAAACTCTTTTTAATTCTCCACCAGAAACTACGTCAAAGCCCAGACCTTCATCTTTAATCAAAGACAAAATACTTAGATTGCTATTAGCTTTTACGGCATAGCAGGCTAGGTCCGAGGAAGATAAGCCAGCTTTATAAGATCGACAATTTTCTCTAATTGTTTCCGCAGAATAAACATAAAAAGGTGTTTCTAAGCTATCACTTAGCTCAAGCAAGTTAGTGTCTTCCGAATGTAAGACACCTTCGTTGAAATTAAAATGTTTTAAGTTCATTGATTTCTTCATCTTCAGGCAGATATAAAGGACCTTTTATGCCACACGAGCTTAGAAAGCCAAAATTGATTAGACATAACCCAAGTAAAAAAATTTTCATTTCTTTAAATAGTCTTTTGCTTTTTTAATTTCTTTTTTTATTTGTTGCAAAGCAGTACCTCCAATTGAGGTTTTTGCTTGAATAGAGTCGTTAGGGTCTATGTAATCAAAAACGTCTTGGGAAATCTTCTTTGAAATTTTCTTAAATTCATCAAGCGACATTTCAAATAGTAAGAGATCGTTGTCTTCAGCGTATTTCACTGCAGTTCCAGTAATTTCATGAGCCTCTCTAAATGGCACCCCTTTGATGACCAAATATTCGGCAAGATCTGTTGCAGTTAAGAAATCGTCATAGACATCAGCAAGCATTTGATCGTTATTAAAAGATACGCCTTTGATCATCTCGATCATGATGCTCAATGCTTCTGTGGCATATTCTATCGAATTGATTAAAGGTGCTTTATCCTCTTGGTTGTCTCTGTTGTAAGCCAGAGGCTGATTCTTCATTAAGCTTAACAAGGTCATTAAATTACCAACTGCTTTAGCAGAACCTCCTCTGACTAACTCAGCCATATCTGGATTTTTCTTCTGCGGCATAATCGAAGAACCCGTACATAATTCTTCAGGCAATTGAGCGTAATTAAATTGCGAAGAAGACCAAATGATCAATTCTTCACATATTCTTGAAAAATGAATAGCCATGACACTTATATTGAAAGCAACTTCTAAAGCAAAATCTCTATCGGATACTGCATCAATGGAATTTCTGGTCACTGAATCGAATCCCAAAGACTTAGCTAGTTTTTGTCTATCCAATTTAAACCTATTACCAGATAGGGCACCGGAACCTAAAGGGCTTACCTTGAGTTCCTTTTTAGTTGCTGAAACTCTTTCCAAATCTCGTTTCATCATTTCATACCAAGATAAGAGATAGTGGGCCAAACTTACCGGCTGAGCATTTTGCAGATGGGTAAATCCCGGCATTAGAGTTTCTAACTCTCCCTCTGCTCTAACAACTAAGTTTTTCATTAAATTTCTTAACAAAGATTCAATTTCAGTACTTCTTTCCAAGAGAAACAATTTAAAATCAGTCACGACTTGATCGTTTCTGGATCTTCCGGTGTGAAGTTTTTTTGCAGTCACTCCAATTTCTTTTTCAAGCGCAGCTTCGATATTCATGTGAACATCTTCCAAAGCTGGATTCCAATTAAAATTGCCAGCTTCGATTTTGTTTTTAATTTTTTTAAGACCAGTCTTAATTTTATTGCATTCATTTTTGGATAGCACTTTGGCTTCCATCAGCGCTTCTGCATAAGCAATCGAACCTTGAATGTCTTGACTATAGAGGGCCTGATCTACATCAACAGAGGACGAAAAATTCTGAGCAATTTGGGAAGGTTTTTTGGAAAATCTTCCTCCCCAAGAGGGATTTTTTTTTGACATCAATACTTATAGTAATCAGGTTTATAAGGTCCATCAACATCTACATTTATGTAGTCAGCTTGATCCTTTGTAAGCTTTGTAATGACTCCTCCAAAACCTTCTACCATATATGATGCAACTTCTTCATCCAGTTCCATAGGAAGAACTTGGACTTTTAACATTTCTTGCTTTGTAGTTTCATCATTAATTGAAGCAAAACCTTGTTTGTATAAAAATATTTGTGCAAGAACTTGGTTGGCAAACGAGCCATCCATAATTCTTGAAGGGTGACCGGTTGCATTACCAAGGTTAACCAATCTACCTTCTGCTAAAAGAAGCAAATAATCTTTTTTATCCTTCGGACCTCTGTAAATCTTATGCACTTGAGGTTTGATCTCTTCCCAAGTCCATTCATCTCTCATGTATTGAGTATCTATCTCGTTATCAAAATGTCCGATATTACTGACAATTGCTCCTGACTTTAAATTATTCAAGATGTGTTTGTCACAAACATTGAAGTTTCCAGTTGCGGTTACCACAAGATCAATATCACTCAGAAGCATTTTATTGATTGATTCATCATTGTTTAAATTTTCACCATTTAAATAGGGCGAAACAACTTCATAACCATCCATACAAGCCTGCATGGCGCAAATAGGATCTATTTCGGTAATCTTGACCACCATTCCTTCTTGTCTGAGACTCATTGCAGAACCTTTACCAACATCACCATAACCAAACACAAGGGCTTTCCTTCCAGAAAGCAACATATCCGTGCCACGTTTTATAGCATCATTCAAACTATGTCTGCATCCATATTTGTTATCGTTTTTAGATTTTGTTACTGAGTCGTTAACATTTATGGCAGGCACCTTAAGCGTACCTTTTTCCAACATTTCATACAGTCTCAACACTCCAGTGGTCGTTTCTTCGGAAATACCATTTATTTTTTCTAACATTTCTGGATATTTTTCATGCACCATAGCAGTCAAATCACCACCGTCGTCCAAAATCATATTTGCGTCCCATGGTTTACCATCAGACAGGATAGTTTGTTCTATACACCAATCAAACTCTTCTTCGTTCATACCTTTCCAGGCAAAAACAGGTATGCCTTTTTGAGCGATTGCCGCCGCCGCATGATCTTGTGTGGAAAAGATATTACAAGACGACCATCTCACAGACGCTCCCAATTCAACTAAAGTTTCTATAAGAACTGCAGTTTGAATTGTCATATGTATGCAACCCATAATTTTTGCACCCTGCAAAGGTTTGTCCTTGCCATATCTTTCTCTGAGTTTAATCAAAGCTGGCATTTCTGATTCAGCCAGTTCTATTTCTTTTCTTCCAAACTCTGCAAGAGAGATATCTTTTACTTTGTAGTCTTTGAATTCCATAATTATTTAATTTGTTCTATTTTATCAGTTGATTCCCAAGAAAAACTTTCTTCTTCTCTTCCAAAATGACCATATGAAGCAGTTAATTGATAAATAGGCCTTTTAAGATCTAACATTTCGATAAGTTTTTTGGGCTTTAGTTCAAAATTCTTTTCAACTAACTCAACAATTTTTGCCTCTTCTATTTTATTTGTATCAAATGTATTGATACTGATGGAAGTCGGTTCAGCTACTCCAATAGCATAAGACACCTGAATCTCACATTTATCTGCGAGACCTGCGGCAACAATATTTTTAGCCACATATCTTCCAGCATAAGCGGCAGAACGATCAACTTTTGAAGGATCTTTTCCAGAAAAAGCACCTCCACCATGTCGAGCCATACCACCGTAAGTGTCCACAATTATCTTTCTTCCCGTTAATCCACAATCTCCGACAGGACCTCCTATCACGAAGCTTCCTGTTGGATTTATATAAATTTTTGTATCTTCATTAAGCCATGCATTTGGAATGACCGGTTTAATTATTTCTTCCATAACTCCTTCTTCAATTGTTTCTGCAGCTATATCTGGATCATGCTGAGTTGATAAGATAATTGCTGAGACACTCGATGGATTTCCTTGATCATCGTATAAAAAACTCAACTGACTTTTTGCATCCGGTCTAAGCCAATTCAATTTTCCATTTTTTCTTACTTCAGACTGCTTCTTAACTAGTAGATGGGAGTAGTGAATTGGTGCGGGCATCAGAACATCAGTTTCATTAGTTGCGTAACCAAACATTAAACCTTGGTCACCAGCACCTTGATCCAAATCGGTTCCAGAACCCTCATCTACTCCGGCAGCGATATCAACTGACTGTTGTCCAATGGCATTAATTATTTCAACTGTATTGCCATTGAATCCTAAGTCATCATTGTCATAACCAATTTCATTGATTACTTCTCGAATAACTTTTTCTAAGTTAGGTTGAGCAGAGGAGGTTATCTCTCCTGCAATCACTACCAAATCTGTTTTAACCAAAGTTTCACATGCTACTCTGGCATTTGGATCCTCTTTTAGGTAAGCATCCAAAATTGCATCGGAAATTTGATCACACATTTTATCGGGGTGACCTTCAGAGACAGATTCAGAAGTGAAAGTTTTGTACTCAGACATGACAATAATAAAGTCAGCAATTCTACTATGAACTGACCTTGAAATAGTAGAAAATAACATTCTGATTTCATGACTGATCAACAAAACCTAGCCAATGCTATAAGAGCTCTATCTATGGATGCAGTTCAGAGGGCAGGATGCGGTCATCCTGGCATGCCCATGGGAATGGCAGATATCGCACAGGTTTTGTGGACCAAACATCTTAAATATAATCCTTCAAATCCCGATTGGTTTGATAGAGATAGATTTGTTTTATCCAATGGACACGGTTCCATGCTTCTTTATTCGCTTCTTCATTTGACAGGTTATGACCTTTCTATAGATGAATTGAAAAATTTCCGTCAACTGGGTTCAAAAACACCTGGACATCCGGAATGTGACGTAACTCCTGGAGTAGAAACGACGACCGGTCCGCTTGGGCAAGGTATTGCGAATGCAGTTGGAATGGCAATGGCAGAAAAAATTCTTGCAAAGAGATTCAACAAAAAAGACTGTCCAATAATCGATCATTACACTTACGTTTTTTGTGGTGACGGTTGTTTGATGGAAGGTATTTCTCACGAGGTTTGTTCTTTAGCTGGCACTCATAAACTGAATAAATTAATTGTTTTATACGATGACAATAAAATCAGCATTGATGGCAAAGTTGAAGGTTGGTTTACAGACAATACGCCCGAAAGATTCAAAAGTTATGGTTGGAACGTTATAGCAGAAGTTGATGGGCATGATTTTAAAAGTATCGATAAAGCTTTGGAAGATGCAAAATCATCTAATCTTCCGACACTAATTTGTTGTAAAACAGAAATCGGGAAAGGATCTCCTAATAAATCAGGTTCAGCAGATGCTCATGGCGCAGCCCTCGGCGAAGAAGAAATTAAACTCACTAGAGAAAACATTCAATGGCAGCATGAGCCTTTTGAAATTCCCGAAGAAATTTATGAGGCTTGGGATCACAAAAAACAAGGACAAGAAAGCGAAGAAAAATGGCAAGAGATTTTTTCTGACTTTGAAAAAAATTATCCTGAAGATTCCAAAGAGCTAAAAAGATTAATCACCGGAAGCTTGCCTAGTAATTTTGAATCTACCATCGAAAATTTAATCAACAATTTTTCTGAAGATGAAAATTCTTATGCCAGCAGAAAGTGTTCTGGCATGTGTTTGGATGCTATTGGTCCAATCATGCCGGAGTTGATAGGCGGATCAGCAGATCTTTCTCCTTCAAACAATACCGAATGGAAGGGAACCTCTCATCTTGCCGAAGACGGTTCAGGTAATTACTTAAATTATGGCGTTCGAGAATTTGGTATGTCGGCAATCATGAATGGCATGATCCTACATGGGGGCATTAGACCTTATGCAGGAACTTTTCTTACTTTTCTAGATTACGCTAGAAATGCCGTGAGGATGTCTGCCTTAATGAAATTACCTGTAATTTATGTCTATACGCATGATTCCATCGGGGTCGGTGAAGATGGTCCAACTCATCAACCGGTGGAACATATTTCAATGCTAAGAATTACGCCTGGCATTTACACTTGGCGACCTTGTGATGGGGTTGAAACTGCTTGTGCGTGGAAATTTGCGCTGGAGTCAAAAGCTGCACCTTCAGCATTGATATTATCCAGACAATCATTGGATGCTCAGAAAAGAGAAACGAACGACCCAATTTTTCTAGGCGGATACGAACTTGCTTCAGACCAAAATCCTAAAATAACATTGGTTGCTTCGGGTTCAGAAGTGAGCTTAGCCATGAAAGTTCAAGATCAGCTTAATGAGCAAAAAATTTCATCAAGAGTTGTCTCAATGCCATGTACTGAAATATTTGATGAACAATCACCAGAATATCAAAGAGAAACTTTGGGTAACTTGCCAAAAATTTTCATAGAAGCAGGGCAAAGTGATTTTTGGAAGAAATATTGTGAAGGAGATGATCAAGTAGTCGGTATCGACAAATTTGGCGAATCAGCTCCAATAGATGATTTGATGAACCACTTTGGTTTTACAGTTGAAAATATAATCAAACAAATTAATAAAACAATTTAAGTGGATTTAACAAATTCAAAACTATCCTCTTTTGATTTCGAGGGAAAAAGAGTTCTATTGAGAGTAGATTTCAATATTCCAATCAGAGACGAAGAAGTTCTCAACGACGAAAGAATGGTCAGAGCTTTACCGACCATTAAACACTTATTGGAAAAAGCAAAATCTCTCAGAATCATAACGCATCGTGGAAGACCTTTAGAATCGGGACAAGTTCAGCCAGAATTTTCGATTAAGCCAATAGCAAAAAGACTCTCTCAATTATTAGATATTCCTGTTCCAATAGCTGATTATTTAGATGATTTAGAGCAAGACAAAAAAATTATCATGTTGGAAAACATAAGATTTTTTCAAGGAGAAAAAGAAAACTCTACAAATCTTTCAAAAACACTGGGTAATTATGGAGATGTTTACATCATGGATGCTTTCGGTACTGCACATCGTAAGCAAGCATCTACCTTTGGCGTAATTGACTCAGTAGCCGAAGCAGGCGTTGGCTTTTTAGTTGAAGATGAACTGGAGGCTTTGAAAAAAATTTTGGTGAATCCAAAAAAACCTCTAATTGGGATTATAGGTGGTTCAAAGATCTCAACCAAAATTAATGTCATTGATTCGCTTACATCATACGTTGATAAATTAATCATAGGCGGTGCTTTGGCAAATACTTGCTATATGGCAATGGGAAAAAACATTGGACAATCTTTGTTTGAAGAAGATTATTTAGATGTAGCAGAAAAATTAGTTGGTAATGAGAAGATTGTATTGCCAGAAAATGTCGTTGTTTTAGATACATCTAACGATTCTGTATTTGAAAAGCATATTGATGATATAGCCAGTCATGAAGCTATCTGCGATGTAGGTAAAAAATCTTTGGAGTATTTTCAAAAACATATTAATTCAGCTAAAACTGTTTTTTGGAATGGTCCTTTGGGTAAGTTTGAGGATCCAAGATTTTCTGAAGGGACTTCTGAGGTAGCAAAAATCATGTCTGAATCAAAAGCCTATAGCATTATTGGCGGTGGAGAGACCATCACCTCTTTTGCAAATATTAATTTAATGGATTCTGTAGATTATGCTTCCACTGCGGGAGGAGCTTTCTTAGAATATATAGAAAATAATTCCTTACCTTGCATAGATAAGATAATAACTAAAAATAAAGGATAGAAATATGAAATCACTGGAAGAAATTGCAACTTATATTGTTTCTGATGGAAAGGGCATATTAGCTGCTGATGAGAGTACCCCAACTATAGGGAAAAGATTTGCAACAATAAATGCTGAGTCCACAGAAGACTCCAGAAGGGATTATCGTGAGATGCTTTTTCGAGCTGATGGAATGAAAAATAATATTGGCGGAGTTATTTTATTTGATGAGACTTTGAGACAAGACGCAAAAGACGGCACTCCTTTAAAAGATATAATTTCCGAACAAGGTGCATTGCCAGGTATCAAGGTAGACAAGGGAATCAGCCCGCTTGATTCTTCTCCTGAAGAAAATATTACTGGTGGCTTAGAAGGACTTAATGAGAGATGCGCAGAATATTTTGATCTTGGTGCTAAATTTACCAAGTGGCGTGCAGTTATAAAAATTGCCAACGGCCTGCCTTCTCAAGATGCTATCAAAGCAAACATGGATGCTCTTGCTGACTACGCAAAAATAGTTCAGGAAAATAACATGGTTCCAATTGTCGAGCCTGAAGTTTTGATGGATGGCAGTCATTCCATAGAATCTTGTGAAGACGCATCAAAAAGATGTTTGAGTACTCTATTTGAATCTTTGGCAGAGAAAGGCGTTTTGGTAGAAGGAACCATTTTAAAACCCAATATGGTGGTCTCAGGAAATGAATGTTCGGAGCAAGCTGGAATCCAACAAGTTGCTGAAATGACACTCAATTGTTTATTGGAAAATGTGCCTAGCAATCTGCCAGGAATTACATTTCTTTCTGGGGGACAATCCGATGTTGACGCCACAGCTCATTTAGATGCTATGAATAAAATTGGCGGCAATCCATGGAAGCTCAGTTTTTCTTATGGCCGTGCTTTGCAACAGGCTGCTCTCAAAACTTGGAGCGGCATACAAGATAATGAGCAAGCCGCGCAAGAGGCCTTCAGCCATAGAGCTAAAATGAATATGTTGGCAGCAAAAGGTGAGTGGTCAGAAAACTTAGAAGGATAGTCTTTTATTTGTTTATAAAAAATCTACTGGCTAAAAGCCCCACTTCATAAAGCAGCCAGACAGGAAGAGCCAAAAGTGTTTGTGAAAAAATGTCGGGAGGTGTAAGAAACATTCCCACAACAAAACATCCTATGATCACGTAAGGTCTGGCACTGGAGAGTTGTTGAGCATTTGTGACTCCAGACCAAATCATCAGCATCAAAACAATTGGTACCTCAAAAGCAAAGCCAAAGACAAAAAGAATTCTGACAACAAAATCAATGTATTCATTGATGTCGGTCATTACCAAAACTTCCGAGGGAGAAGCTTGAACAAAAAAAGCGAAAATCAGTGGAAAAATTACAAAAAAAGCAAAACAAATACCTGTAAGGAACAAAACTATGCTGGAAAACAAAACCGCAAAAAAACCTATTTTCTCTTCTTTATACAAACCTGGCGCAATGAAGTTCCATAACTCAAAAAGTAAATACGGAATTGCTACAAATGTAGCCACATAAAAAGTAAGCCTTAATGGAGTCAAAAAGGGTGACACCACACCAGTTGCAATCATTGAAGAATTGGCAGGCAAGATTTCTGTTAAGGGATTAGCAAAAAGAAGAAAAATTTCATTTCTAAAAAATACCAACACAAAAAAAATTAGAGCAATTGCGCCAAGGCTTCTTAAAAGAACATTTCGCAGGGAGTTTAAATGTTCAAGATAACTTTTTTCAGTCATCTTTATTTTCTTTGTTGTTTTGGAAGTCTTCCGAATATATTTCTTGTTTTATCTCTTGCGAGATTGAAGAGCTTTTTGAGCGAATTAGCTTCACATATTCTTCTAATTTAGTGAGAAATCCCGGCAATCTTTTAGGGCCTAAAATAAGTAAAGCAATGATTCCTATTAATAAGATTTCAAAGAATCCTATGTCGAACATTTAATCTTCTTTTTTGTCGTCTAAACTTTTATCTTCTTCTTTGACTGCTTTTTTAAACCCTTTAACAAAAGAACCTAAATCTCCACCAAGATTTCTAATTCTTTTGGTGCCGAAGATCAAAACAATAATTGCTAGAATGATCAGCAATTGCCAAATACTTATTCCACCAAAACCCATTTATTCTTTCCTTCCTTTTTTTTCTTCTATTCCAGAAAGACCCTCTCTGCTTTCAAGTTCGTTTAAAACCTCAGTCGGATCGATTCCGTTATTAGTCAATAATACCATGACGTGAAACCATAAATCTGCAGCTTCATGAATAACCTTATTTTTCTCTGGATCTTCAGTTATTTCGGCAATTAGTTCGTCAGTCTCTTCAGCTATTTTTTCAATAATCTTCTCGTTTCCCTTTGCATACAAACTAGCTACATAAGATGAAGAAGGATCGGCATTTTTACGCTCCTTCAGTAAGGCACTCAATCTTTCTACGATGTTTTTCATTGAATAACTATTATGGCAACTAAAAGCAATGCAGTAACACCTATGTATATAAATTTATTATTGTTTTTTGATTTCTTGATCTCTTTTTTTAAGTTTTTTATTTCCGAGTTGTATTCTTCTAATCTAGACAAGTTATCTAATATGATTTCAATTTTTTCAGGAAGTTCGTAAGCTTTTTCTGCCAAAGCAAAAGAATCATTTTTAAATCTTTCAAACATTGCCTTCGGGCTATATTTTTTTGCAACCCAAGATTGAATAAATGGCTTGGCTGTTGTCCACAAATCCAATTCTGGATAAATTTGTCTGCCTAACCCCTCAATGTTAATTAAAGTTTTGTTGAGTAGTAACAATGAAGTCGGAAGGGATAAATCAAATTTTCTTGTAGCGTCGAATAAATAGAGCAACATTTCTCCAAATTTAATTTCATCGAAAGGTTTCTCGAAAATTGGATCCAAAACCGTTCTTATCACAACTTCTAGTTCAACTTCTTTTGTGTCTTCGCCAACCCAACCGGCATTTATCATGGTCTTGGCAACTCCAGAATAATTTTTGTTGAACATTTCTGAAAGCATCTTGCCGATGATGAGTTGTTCTTTCTCAGTTAAGGAACCGCAAATAGCATAATCAACGGCAACATAAGTAGGACTTTCAGGATTGGAATTGTTTACAAAAATATTTCCTGGATGCATATCGGCATGGAAAAAATTATCATCAAAAAGTTGTTTGAAGAAAATTTTTACACCTGTTTCGGCTAGGGCTTTTAAATTTATATTTTCTTTTTTTAGTACCTCTATATCCGTTACCGGTATTCCAGAAATTTTTTCCATGGTCATGACATTTTTTGAAGAGAAATTTTCATAAACCTCTGGAATATACAAAAGAGAATTTTCTTTGAAGAAATTTTTTGTTTGGATGGCGTTCGCTGCTTCTTTTTTTAGATCTGTTTCAGCAGTAATAACCAATTCATATTCTCTTATCAAATCCATCAGTTTTAATCTTCGAGCATCGGAGAGAATAAATTCAGCTAAACGGCCTAAAAATTTTATTGAGTTAACATCAGCAGAAATTCTTTTATCCAAACCAGGTCGAACAATTTTTACAACCACTGACTCACCGTCTTTTAAAATTGCTTCGTGCACTTGAGCAATAGATGCTGCAGCGAGAGGTTCTTCACTAAAAGACTCGAAAATTTGATCTAAAGGACTGTCCAAATCTTGCTCTACTATTTTGATAGCCTCTCTTGTTGAAAAAGGTTTTAAATCGTTTTGAAATTTTTTTAAGACGCTTGCCTGTTTTTCTCCAACAAGATCTGGTCTGGTTGATAAAAGCTGACCAAATTTAATAAAGAGCGGACCCATCTCCTCTAATGCATCGCTTAAACGATACTCTATTTCTTTTTGCTTTCTGAAGAAGATTTTTGGGAAAATAAATAAAAGAGATAAAAGAACTTTGTTTGCCAAAGGATCAAGTAGTTCATCCAATCTGTATTTACAAAAAATATAAGAGATTCGAATCAGACTGAAAATAGCCATTTTACTTTTCCGCAATGTGAAGAGTTACTATGCCTGCTGTCATGATGTCATAGGAAACATTTTTAAAATTTACAGACTCAAGCATTTGTTTAAATTCTTCTTGTGATGGATGCATCCTTATTGATTCTGCAAGATACTGATAACTTTCCTCATCTTGAGCAAAAAATTTTCCAAGTTTAGGCAAAATCTTAAAAGAATAGAAATCGTATAAGTCAGATATCAAAGGAGCTTCAGGCTTTGAAAATTCCAAGACCAAAAGTCTACCCCCAGGTTTTAGACATCTGTAAAAATTTTTTAAAGCTTCCAGCTTATTCGTTACGTTTCTTATTCCAAAACCTATGGTTATGCAATTGAATCTGTTATCGGGAAAAGGGAGGTTTTCGGCATCAGCAACAGCAGTTTTTATATTCAATTTATTTTTATCAAGGCTTCTTGTTTTGCCTAGCTTTAACATTTTCTCATTGATATCACTGAGGATGATTTCACCTGACTCCCCAACCAAATCTGACATTAAAATAGATAGGTCTCCCGTTCCTCCGGCGACATCTAAAACAGAATCTCCTTGTTTCAAATTAGAAAGCTCGACTGTGCCTCGTTTCCATAAGCGATGAATACCCAAAGACATCAGGTCGTTCATAAGATCGTAATTTTCAGCAACAGAATCAAAAACACCCTTAACCATTTCTGGTTTTTCTGTTTTATCTACATTCTTATAACCAAAGTTGGTTTCGTTGTTTTCGTTTTTACTCATTTCTTTGGAATCTGTTAGTATTGTAGTTTATTCATATGGAAAACAAATTAATTTGGCTAGACTTAGAAATGACTGGTCTAGAACCTCAATCCGAAAGAATTATAGAGATTTTCACCGCCATTACTAATGAAGATTTAACTGAAGTAATTGAAGGACCAAATATCGTAATATCACAACCTACAGAATATTTAGACAACATGGATGATTGGAATCAAGATCATCATTCTAGATCGGGATTATTAGATGAAGTTAAAAAGAGTGAGATTTCTCAAGAGGATGCAGAGTTGAGGACTTTGAATTTTATTAAAGAACATGTCGGTAAAAATAAATCACCTCTTTGTGGAAACACAATTCACCACGACAGAAAATTTTTAACCTTGTACATGCCTCAGTTAGAGGAGTACTTTCACTACAGAAATATAGATGTAAGCTCTTTAAAAGAAGTTGCAAAAAGATGGCGTCCAGAAGTCACTATGGAACAAGCAAAGCAAGTAGCGCATCGAGCAAGAGCAGACGTTTTTGAATCTATAAATGAATTGCGGTTTTACCGAGATGAATTTTTTGCAAAAAAGTAACTTTTTTACTGTATCTTTCCCCGTTTTCTTTATAATTGCCATCCCTTACAAGATATGAAGAAAGTCTTTATCCAAACCCATGGCTGTCAGATGAATGAATACGATTCAGCCAAAATGCTTGAATTATTAGGCGAGAAAAGTAATTTTCAAACTACAGAAAATGAGGCAGAAGCAGATTTATTAGTCCTAAACACTTGTTCAATAAGAGAAAAAGCACAAGAAAGGGTGTTTCACCAAGTTGGTCGCTGGAAAGCTTTGAAAGATAATAATCCCAATCTAAAGATTGCCGTTGGAGGGTGTGTTGCAAGCCAAGAAGGAGAAGCTATTTCTAAAAGAGCTCCTGCAGTAGACATTGTTTTTGGTCCGCAAACTCTGCATAAACTCCCAGATTTGTATGAAGAATCTTCTCAAGATGGAAAAAGAAAGCTTGATATTTCTTTTCCAAAAATTGAAAAGTTTGATCATTTTCCTGAGCCTAAAGCCGAAGGACCTTCTGCCTTTGTTTCTGTCATGGAAGGATGCAATAAATATTGTTCTTTTTGTGTGGTCCCGCACACTAGGGGGCATGAGGTAAGTAGACCGTTTGATGATATTTTGCAAGAAGTGAAATCATTGGCAGATCAAGGGGTTAGAGAGATAAATTTTTTAGGACAAAATGTAAATAATTTCAAAGGCGAAAAAGATGGAGAAAAATCCTCTTTAGCGGAATTGATTAGAGATGCTGCTCAGATCAATAATATAGATCGCCTAAGATTTACTACCAGTCATCCGTTTGAATTTAAAGATGATCTTGTAGAACTTTATCTTGATGTGCCTGAGTTGGTCAGCCATGTACATTTACCGGTTCAAAGTGGATCAGACAGGATTTTGAAGTTGATGAGAAGAAGGTATACCCGAGAGAGTTATTTGGATTTAGTGAATCGTATAAGAGTCAACCGTCCTGACATTAGTTTTTCTTCAGATTTTATAGTTGGTTTTCCAGGCGAGACTGAAGAAGACTTTCAAGATACTTTGGATGTCATTGATAGCGTTAAGTTCGATGAATCTTTTAGTTTCATATACAGCCCAAGACCTAATACACCAGCAGCTAAAATGGAAGACGATGTCAGTCTGGATGAAAAAAAAGAAAGATTGAGCATCCTTCAAAATAAGTTAAATAACTATTCCAGTCAGATCAGTCGCAAAATGGTTGGTACCACGGAAAAGTGTTTAGTCACAGACATTTCAAAGAGAAATCCAGGAGAATTCCAAGCCAGAACAGAAAATAATCGTGTCGTTAATTTCTCTTCAGCTAAAAACATGATTGGAAGTTTTGTTGATTTAGAAATTGTTGAGGCAAAACCAAACTCACTTAGAGGTAATTTTACCGGAGGCACAATAAATTAATTTATGTCTGAATTGAAATTCAAACTTGAATCGGATGATTCAAAAAAACTATCAATAATTTGCGGTCCAGTTAACTCTAACTTATCAAAAATAGAGGATTCTCTTTCAATTAAAATAAAAAATAGAGGCAGCTTATTTTCTCTTTCCGGTGAAGATCAAAACATTACAAAAGGTCGACTCGTTATTGAAGAGCTCTTTAGTTTCGCTGACCAGTCAAAAGACATCTCTCCAAAAGAAATCCATTTCTTTATTTCCAAAGCTTTGAATCAGCCAAACGAATCAAAAAACTTTAAATTGGAATCAAAAAGCGCTTTTTCTCTAACAACACCAAAATTAGAGGTCATTCCAAGAAACCAATCTCAAGAAGATTTTATCAACTCCATTTCTTCTCATGATATTTCCTTTGGCATCGGACCAGCCGGTACTGGAAAAACATATTTGGCTGTTGCGGTTGCTGTGAATTTATTCATTCAGAGGAAAATTAATAAAATTATTTTGACTAGGCCTTTGGTAGAGGCTGGTGAGAGACTAGGGTTCTTGCCAGGTGATTTAGCTCAAAAAGTAGATCCATACCTGCAGCCGCTCTATGATGCTTTGAATGAAATGTTAGGCTTTGAAACTGTCAACAAATTCATAGAAAGAGGGAATATTGAATTGGCACCCTTAGCTTATATGAGAGGAAGAACCTTAAACGATGCTTTTTTGATTTTAGATGAAGCTCAAAACTGTACTTCCATGCAAATGAAAATGTTTTTAACAAGATTGGGTTTTAATTCCAAAGCGGTTGTTACTGGAGATGTTACTCAAATAGACCTACCATCTAAAAAAATGTCCGGTCTGGCAGATGCTGTAAAGATTTTAGAAGGTCAAAAAGGAATCTCTTTTTTCCATTTTGCATCCAAAGATGTAGTCAGACACAACTTGGTACAAAGCATCATCGAAGCTTACGAAAAAAGCTCAAAAAATAATGAAGATTGAGCTAATCAACGATCACTACAAAAAAATTCCTGAGCCTTTTAAGAAAAAGGAAATAAAAAAGCTCATTGATGTAGTCTTAAAAAAGATTGGCTTTGAAGAACTTGAAAAAGGTCAAATCAACATAAAATATACATCAGAAGAAGAAATTAAAATGTTGAACGAGAAGTTTTACAACAAAGTGGGTGTGACAAATGTCTTGGCTTTTACTAACAACCAAGAAACTCCTGAAAGCAAAGAAAGATTAATTGGTGAGATTGCCATATGTATCAGTCAAATCGAAAAAGAAGCAAAAATGTATAAAAAAGCTGTCGAGACTAGGTTGAAACACATGATTGTTCATGGCGTGCTTCATCTTTTCGGCTTTGATCATCAAAAAAAAGGCGAACAAAAAGAGATGGAAAAGGTAGAAGATGATATTATCACCAGCTGTCTTGGCGAGAGACCTTATTAGATAATGAAAGAAGAACCTCCAAGTATAAGTGCCCAACCGGAAAAGTTGGGCTTAATACAACGTATTAAAAGCTTTTTTAGGGATTTCCACATAAGGATTTCTTTCAAACCATCAAATCAAGAAGAGTTAACCTCTGTTTTAAGAGATGCAGAGGAAAACAATCTCATTGATAAAGGCGTTTTGGATATGATGGAAGAAACAATTGATTTTTCTTCTACTCCAGTAAAAGAAGTGATGGTGCCAAAAACTCAAGTAATATCCATCAAAGAAACCGAAGGTTTAGCTGAATTTTTGCCTCGAATTCTTGAATCAGCTCATTCAAGGTTTCCAGTTTTTGATGAGCCTCAAGAAAAAATAAAAGGTATCTTGCTGGCGAAAGATTTATTGAAATTTGGTCCTGGTCTATTAGGACAAGACGAAAATATAAATTTCGATTTGTCTCAGATTTTAAGACCAATTAATTTCATTCCTGAAAGTAAAAAAATCAATATTCTCTTGGAGGAATTTAAAACGAACCGAAGTCACATGGCTGCAGTTGTTGACGAGTTTGGTGAAATCAGTGGAATAGTTACGATTGAAGATGTTTTAGAAGAAATTGTTGGAGAAATTGTTGATGAAACTGACATCAGTGAATCTGAAGATATTATTCAATTGACCGATAATGAGTTTAATGTTTCGGCTTTAACTGAGATTGAAACTTTCAATAATCGCTTTTCTTCAAGTTTTGAGGCTACAGACTTTGATACCATCGGTGGAATTGTCTTAAACGCTTTTGGAAAAATTCCCTTAGTAAATGACTCAATCGAAATACAGAATTTTCACTTTACTGTTTTAGCCGCAAACAAAAGACAAATTTTAAAGTTGAGAATTAAGGTTTTAGAATCTACACCCGAAGAACCTAACTAGAACTTTCTTCAAGAATTTTCTTTAGCTCCGCGCCAAGCAATTCGACATCTTGGATGCCACCATAATTAGGTCTTATGACTATTGCTATTTCTCTGTGAGGGCCAGATTCGTCAAGATGTAAATTTTTAAGGTCTGGGTTACCTGCCATCAACTGACTAATAGCCATCCTTGGTACCAAAGTAGTACCCATGCCGCTTTTTACAAATTGTATTAGGGTATTTAAAGAAGAGGCTTTGAAAGAAATATTGCTTGCTTGCTTCGTCATTTTGCACGCAGACAGTATGTGATCTTTGAGGCAATGTCCTTCTTCTAGTAACAGTAATTCAGATCGATCAAGTTCATTGGCTTTTATTTCATTGTCCTTTGAGCGAGCATCATTTTTCTTAGTAATCCAAAAAAAGTCTTCTGCCCAAAATTTTATCGGTATTAGACCTTGAAGCTTGAAGGGCAGTGCAAGAATAGCCATGTCCAAATCGCCGTTTTTGACTTTATCAATAAGATCGTTTGACTGACCTTCAGAAATATTTAAATTCAATTTAGGAAATTTAGCGCTCAAAGATTTAACGGCAAATGGCATCAAGAAGGGACTTATGGTTGGGATGACTCCAAGAGATATAGGGTGTGAAAGCGGTTGTGAATTGTTTTCAGAAATCTTTTGAATGTCTTCCAGTTGCAACTTTATGCTTTTGTATTTCTTTAAAATTTCTTCTCCCAATTTAGTAACAATTACTTTTTTATTGTTTCTTTCAAAAATTTCAAAACCCAGTTGTTTTTCCATTTCTGATATAGCATTACTCAAGGTGGAGGCAGAGACAAAACACTTATCTGCAGCATTTTTAAAATGCATCTCTTTTTCAACCGCCAAGGCATAATTTATTTGCTTGATACTAACCATTTATGTTCGATTTTTTAGAATATTAAATAAGAAATATACATATTTAACAATACATAAAAAGATAGTTTAATATGGGAAGAATTTGTTTTTATATGAGGTGAAATAGATGGCTGAAAACACAGAAGGAAAATGCCCAGTAATGCATGGGGCGATGACAAGCAACAGCTCGACCGGTCAATCAAATAAAGATTGGTGGCCAGATGCGTTGAATTTAAATATTCTTCATCAACACGACAGAAAATCGAATCCGCTTGGAGAGGATTTCAACTACCGTGAAGAATTTCAAAAACTAGACTATGCGGCTTTGAAAAAAGACTTAAACGACTTAATGACCGACTCGCAAGATTGGTGGCCCGCAGACTACGGGCATTACGGTCCATTTTTTGTTCGTCTGACTTGGCATGCTGCTGGTACCTACAGAAGTACAGATGGCCGAGGTGGTGGAGGCACTGGAGCTATGAGATTTGCTCCATTAAACAGCTGGCCTGATAACGGTAATTTAGATAAAGCGAGAAGATTACTTTGGCCGATAAAAGAAAAATATGGTAACAAAATTAGTTGGGCTGACCTTTTGATTCTTGCCGGAAATGTGGCAATCGAATCCATGGGTGGAAAAACTTATGGTTTCAGTGGCGGTCGAGACGACATTTGGGGACCTGAAGAAGACATTCTTTGGGGAGTTGAGGACGAGTGGTTGGAAAATCAGCGTTACAAAGGTGAGCGTGAACTCGATAACCCTTTAGCTGCAGTTCAAATGGGCTTGATATATGTAAATCCTCAAGGTCCTGATGCCAATCCAGATCCTTTAGCCAGTGCTCATGATATTAGAGAAACTTTTGGCCGTATGGCAATGAACGATTACGAAACAGTGGCTTTGATCGCAGGCGGTCATACTTTTGGTAAATGCCACGGTGCTGGAGATGCGGACTTAGTTCAAGCAGAGCCAGAAGGCGCTCCAATTGAGCAAATGGGTTTAGGTTGGACAAACAAACACGGCTCTGGTTTAGGAGCAGATTCTATTA
Organism: SAR86 cluster bacterium AG-422-E19; assembly: GCA_003213595.1. GTDB lineage: Bacteria > Pseudomonadota > Gammaproteobacteria > Magnimaribacterales > AG-339-G14 > MEDG-81. The sequence goes on from QCMR01000001.1 coordinate 310,768, forward strand.
CTAGTGGTTTAGAGGGCGCTTGGACAACCAATCCTATCAAATGGGACAACGGTTACTTTGACTTGCTCTTCGGTTATGAGTGGGAACTTGGTAAAAGTCCTGCTGGTGCGCATCAATGGTATGCCATAGATCAAAAAGAAGAAGATATGGCTCCCGATGCTCATGATCCTTCAAAAAAAGTACCAACCATAATGGCAACTACTGATATTGCTCTTAAGGAAGATCCAAGTTACAAAGAAATTTCAAAAAGATTTCATGAAAATCCAGATGAGTTTGCTGATGCTTTTGCTGAAGCTTGGTTCAAACTCCTTCATCGTGATATGGGTCCTAAGTCAAACTACATAGGTCCAGAAGTTCCTGAGGAAGATTTGATTTGGCAAGATCCAATCCCTGCTGGTAACTCCGACTATGATGTTGCTGCAGTGAAAGAAAAAATTGCTGGACTTGGATTAAGCATTCAAGAAATGGCAGAAACCGCTTGGGCTAGTGCCTATACCTACCGTGGCTCGGACATGAGAGGTGGTGCAAATGGAGCAAGGATTCGTTTGGCTCCGCAAAAAGACTGGGAAGTTAATAAACCCGAACAGCTGGCAAAAGTACTTGCAGCTTATCAAGGCGTTTCAGATGATACTGGTGTTTCAGTTGCAGATATTATTGTCCTTGCAGGGAACTTAGCTATTGAAAAAGCTTCTGGCATGGAGGTTCCATTTACCCCAGGTAGAGGCGATGCATCAGACGATCAAACCGACCCCGAGTCTTTTGAATATCTTGAGCCTTTATCCGATGCTTTTAGAAACTACCACCGTTCTGGTTTGAGTGTTTCTGCAGAGGAAATGATGCTTGATAAAGCACAGTTGCTTGGCATAACAGCACCAGAGATGACAGTCCTCTTAGGTGGAATGAGATCTTTGGGCATTACCGCCAGTGACTATGGCTTGGTATCGGAAAATTCTGATCAGCTAACCAATGAGTACTTTAAAACTTTGCTAGATATGAGAGTTCAATGGAAACCAAATGGTACTGGAAACTCTTATGAAGCATTCGACAGAGTGACAGGTGAGAAGGCTAGAACTGCCTCAAGAGCAGATTTAGTATTTGGTTCTAATTCTCAACTTAGAGCTTACGTTGAGGTATATGCTCAAAGCGACTCTGAAGAGAAGTTTAAAAAAGACTTTGTGAAAGCTTGGAACAAAGTCATGAATAACGATCTTTTTTAATAGAAGATCGTTATCTCTTAGGTCGAAAGTTCTTCTTGGCTTTTAAATAGAATATAATAATGTTCTTATGTCTCAAAAAGCCATATATCCAGGAACTTTCGACCCAATCACCAAAGGACACATAGATTTAGTCGAAAGAGCTTGTAAGCTTTTCGATAAAGTCGTGCTTGCTATAGCAGCAAGTGAGGCCAAAAGTCCCTTGTTCACCCTTGAAGAAAGAATTGATATCTCAAAAAAGATTTTTAAGGGAAACGATCAAGTAGAGATTATCGGCTTCTCTGGATTACTTGTGGATTTGGCAAAAGACAACGATGCCACTATTTTAATTCGAGGGCTTCGAGTTGTAGCCGATTTTGAATATGAGTTTCAATTGGCAAATATGAATCGAGCTATGATGCCAGAACTCGAAAGTGTATTTCTGACACCAGTAACAGAGTACAGCTTTGTCAGCTCAAGCTTGGTGAAAGAAATTTGTAAAATGGGCGGTGATGTATCTTCTTTTGTGGATCCCATTTCTTTAGAAGAAATGAAAAAGAAGTTTGGCTAACTTTGACAGTTAGTGCAGTAAACGGTAGATCTATTTCCAAGTCTAATTTCTTTCAATTCTTTCTTACAATTAAAGCATTCTTGCTTTGCTCTGCCATAAACTTCTAATTTTTTCTTGAAATACCCTGGAGCTTCTTCCGCATTACTATAGTCCTTCAGAGTTGTTCCTCCTTCAGTAATTGCTTCATTCAATACTTCAATAATTTTAGAAGATAATACTTCATATTGATTTTTAGTTACTTTGCCTGCCTGCTTTGTAGGCCTAATACCTGCCTTAAATAAGGCTTCATTGGCATAAATGTTTCCAACACCAACCACAATTTTTGCATTCATAATGAATTGTTTGACTGCCACAGATTTTTTTCTAGATTTTTCAAATAAATATAATCCATTGAAACTATTCCCTAAAGGTTCTGGACCTAGGTCTTTTAATAATCGATGTTCCAGAGGATTTTGCTTGGTTACATCCAGAACACCAAACTTTCTAATGTCGGTATATCTCAATGTCCAGTTGTCGGAAAAATTTAAATCCCAATGTTCATGCTTCTTTGGCGATACTTTTTTGTTGAATACTCTTAACTTGCCAGACATACCTAAATGAATGATCAAGGCGCATTCATCGAGTTGAAAAATTATGTATTTGCCGCGCCTAAAGGCGTTGTTAATTTTTTTGGCCCTAACCAATCTATTTATGTTGGTAGGAATTAGCCAACGCAATTTTTTCTCGCGTGACACAAAAGAAATTATTTTTTTATTGAGAACTTTTTTTTCTATTCCTCTTAGGGTTGTTTCAACTTCAGGCAGTTCTGGCATTAACTATCTAGATAACCACTAATCTCATAGATGTCTGCTGGCGATAAAATACCTGAAGCTAATTTCAATTCTAAAGTACTAATGATGTAATCGTACTTAGCAGCAATGAGATCTCTTTGTGCTGAAAAATAGTTTTTTTCTGCGTTTAACAAATCAACAATATTTCTAGTATTTTCTTCATAACCAACCATTGTTGCTTTGAGCGCAAAATTTGAGGATTCTAAGGAAGCTTTCCTAGCATTTACATTGGCTAAATTGGTCAATACCGAAGTAAATTTTGTTTTTACGTCCCTAATTATAAATCTTTCAGTAAGAAGTTCTTGCTGATCTGCTTGCTCTGCTAAGGCATTTGCTTCTCTTCTTTCTGCATGCAACAAACCGCCTGTAACAATTGGCCAATTGAATTCCAAACTGTATCTAGTTTGCTCAATCCCGTTTGGACCAAAAGTAGCACCATTCTGTAAATCGAAACCAACGATACCTCTTGAGTTATTTTGAGTAATGCTCGCAACTAAGTCTATATCTGGAAAATGAGAAGCAAGTTTTGCTTGCGAATTTTTCCTAGCTGCCATTGCGTTTAACTTAGATGCTTTCAAGGTAAAACTATTTGCCAAAGCTAAATCTGCCCATTGATCCTGTTCTACTGGATCAGGCTTACTCACAGGAAAATCGTCATTTAGATCTTTTATGTCAGGAGCATCACCTATGATCGAGATCATTACCTCTCTGGCAAATTCAAGTTGTCCTTCAGAAGCAATTTTTGAAACTCTTGCTAAATCATAAAAGGCCTGAGCTTCTTGAAATTCAGATTTAGAGGATACGCCTTCTTCGTAAAGTCGTTTGGTTCGATCTCTTTGTTTTTTAATTGACTGTTCTTCCAATCTTGCGACTTCAAGATTTTTTTTAGCTTTTAAAAGATTAAAATAAATGTTGGATATTCTGATGATGGTTTCTTGTTGTGAAAGGGCGAATTTTGCTTCTGCAGCTTCGCCAAGTGCTTTACCTTGAGAAAATTGAAACCATGTATCAACTCTAAAGATTGGTTGAACCAAATTAGCGGAGTAATAATTAGAGTTGCTGCCTTGGGTATCAGTAAATAATGAAGTATTTTCAGTATTTTTGTTTTCGTTCCAAGTAGTTCCCGCTCTAAGAGAAAACTTAGGCAGCAAGCCTGCCATGGCTTTATTTTTTATCTCTTTATTAGCATTAAATGTTGCTTCATCAATTTTCAGCTGCGGATCGCTCGTAAGAGCAAGCTCATAGACGTCTGCCAAAGTCGCTGCATGACCAAAGGAGCCTAATAATAAAAGGGATAAAGTTATTAGAAATGATGCAAATTTTTCCAAAAGATGCTCCTCTTGAGTTAAATTATGGTTAGGAATGACATAATAATTTTTTGTAACCTTTTTTACCATTAAAATAATCAAATAAGTGAAAAAAATAATAACCCAAGACCTTAATAACGCTCCCGAATCAAAAGAAATCCTTGAAACTGCATCAAAAACTTTTGCAGGTTCTAAGAAAATTTATATAGATGGATCTAAACCTGAAATCAAAGTACCGATGCGAGAAATTCTGCAAACGGATTCTTTAACAGCAGAAGGAAAGCAGAAGAACAAACCGCTTTATGTTTACGATACTTCAGGTCCTTATACCGATCCTGAAGTTGAAATAGATATTGAATTTGGAATTCCAAAAAGTAGATTGAGTTGGTTATCCAGAAGAGAAGAAAATTCAACGCAAATGTCTCTTGCTCGAAAAGGCATCATCACGGAAGAGATGGAATATATTGCAATAAGAGAAAACCAAAATTTAGAGAAAAACTCGAAACTCAAAGAAGGGCGTTTTCATAGTGGAGAAAACTTTGGTGCAAATATTCCAGAATTTTATACACCTGAGTTTGTCAGAGATGAAATTGCAAGTGGTAGAGCGGTTATTCCAGCAAACATAAAGCATCCTGAAATCGAGCCGATGATTATCGGTAGAAATTTCAAAACTAAAGTGAATGCCAATATAGGTAATTCAGCTTTGTCTTCATCGATTCATGATGAAGTAGAAAAACTCACTTGGTCTACTCGTTGGGGAGCAGATACGGTAATGGATCTGTCAACAGGGAAAAATATTCATGAGACACGCGAGTGGATTATTCGAAATTCTCCGGTTCCAATTGGAACCGTTCCAATTTATCAAGCATTGGAAAAGGTTGATGGCATTGCGGAAAATTTATCTTGGCAAGTGTTTGAAGAGACTTTAATTGAACAAGCAGAACAAGGAGTGGATTATTTTACTATTCATGCAGGAGTGCTTCTAAGGTATGTCCCGATGACCGCAGAAAGAGTTACAGGTATTGTTTCTCGAGGTGGATCTATCATGGCCAAGTGGTGTCTTGCGCATCATGAAGAAAATTTCTTATACACGCGTTTTGAGGACATTTGCAAAATTATGAAAAAGTACGATGTAACTTTTTCGTTAGGCGATGGATTAAGACCGGGTTCAGTTGCAGACGCCAACGATGAGGCACAATTTGGAGAATTAAAAACTCTTGGGGAATTGACATCAGTTGCCTGGGAAAATGATGTGCAAACTATGATTGAAGGTCCTGGACATGTACCAATGCAATTGATTAAGGAAAACATGGATAAGCAATTGGAACAATGTGCCGAGGCACCTTTTTACACTTTAGGCCCACTAACAACTGATATCGCTCCTGGATACGATCACATTACCTCTGCAATAGGAGCTGCGATGATAGGTTGGTATGGTTGCGCCATGCTCTGTTATGTAACTCCCAAAGAACATTTGGGCTTACCCAATAAAGAGGATGTTAAAGAAGGTTTGATGGCTTATCGAATTGCGGCGCACGCTGCTGATCTTGCAAAAGGGCATCCTTCAGCACAAATCAGAGACAATGCTCTTTCTCAAGCAAGGTTTGAATTTAGGTGGGAAGACCAATTTAATCTTGGTTTGGATCCTGAAAGAGCACGAGAGTTCCATGACGAAACCTTGCCCAAAGATTCCGCAAAAGTAGCTCATTTCTGTTCAATGTGTGGTCCGAAATTTTGTTCTATGAAAATATCTCAGGATGTTAGAGATTACGCTGCCAAACAAGTAAAAGAACAAGAAGTTGCTATGAAGGCAAAAGCTAAAGAATTCCGCGAATCTGGAAGTAAAATTTATAGTAAAATCTAAAGATGAAACAACAAGGCGATCAAATTTCAGATGCTACTCTGAGAAAATTAGGGTCCGAGGGCATCGATTCTATTCAACTAAACGAATACTCCAAAGATAAAAAGTTAGTGCTTATTGGAGTTCCTGGAGCCTTTACCCCTACTTGCTCGGTTAATCACGTCCCTGGATTTATTGAAAAAGCCGATGAAATTCTTGCTAAAGGAGTAGATGAAATAATCTGTATTTCAGTAACCAATCCTTGGGTTATGGATGCTTGGGGAAAAAATTTAAACGCAGATAAAATTACCATGTTGTCAGACGGAAACTGTGAATTCACAGAGAGTATGGGGCTTATTATGGACGGTAGCGGCTTCGGTCTTGGGAAAGTGTCATCGAGATATGCAGCTATCGTCGAAGACGGGAAGATAAATTGCTTACTTGCAGAAAAAGGCGGTACATTTGAAGTAAGCAGTGCAGAAAATATTCTAGAACACTTATAAGCTTGGCTAATAGAGACTATACATCTGAATCCATTGAGGTGCTTTCGGGTCTAGAGCCCGTTAGAAAAAGGCCTGGAATGTATACCGACACTACCAGCCCCAATCACTTGGTGATGGAAGTGATTGATAACAGTGTGGATGAGGCTTTGGCAGGTTATGCAAAAGAAATTTCAGTTGTCCTAAATAAAGATTTTTCTGTATCTGTTGAAGATGATGGTAGAGGTATGCCAGTTGATATTCACCCAGAAGAAAAAGTACCAGGTGTGGAATTGATTTTTTCAAGATTGCATGCAGGGGCTAAGTTTTCAAATAAAGATTATGTCTTTTCTGGAGGCCTTCACGGTGTCGGTGTTTCAGTTGTAAATGCTCTATCGACTTATCTTGATGCGGAAATCAAACGAGACGGAAAAAAGTATGAAATTAAATTTAAAGATAGCGTAAAGAAAAAGGATCTAAAGGTTATAGATAGTGTTGGACAAAGAAATTCAGGAACAAAAATTTTATTCAAAGCAGATCCATCATTTTTTGATACTGAAAAAATTTCCGGAAAATATCTTTCTAATTCTCTGAAAGCAAAAGCCGTTCTGTGTCCAGGTTTAAAAATTAAATTTAAAGATGAAGTTAATAAGACAAAAGAAGAGTGGTGTTTCGTTGATGGGCTTGGAAAATATTTAAGTACCTCCCTAGACGAAGGCGAATATCTACCTGAAGAACCGATCGAAGGAGAGTTCGAGGATGAGGAAAACTCACTTGCTTGGGCGGTGGCGTGGGAATTACGAGATCAAGATAGTATTACTGAAAGTTATGTGAACCTAATTCCTACCATTCAAGGCGGTACACATGTTGCTGGGATGCGAACCGGAATAACCGATGCCTTAAAAGAATTTTGTGAATATCGAAATTTAATTCCCAAAGGCGTAAAAGTTACTGCGGAAGATGTCTGGAAAAATGCCTCTTATGTTCTTTCCGCAAAACTAAAGGACCCACAATTTTCTGGGCAGACCAAAGAGAAACTGTCTTCTAAAGACTTTCAAACTATTGCAGCGAATATTACAAGAGATGCTTTTGCTATTTGGCTCAATAAGGAAACAGAGCTTGCTGAGAGAATTGCTAATATTGCAATCGATAACGCACAAAAAAGAGTAAAGGAAAGTAAATCTGTAGAGAGAAAAAAAGTTACCAAAGGAGTAACTCTTCCAGGAAAACTTTCTGATTGTGTTTCATCTAATTACGAAGAAACCGAGTTGTTTTTAGTAGAAGGAGATTCTGCCGGCGGTTCAGCGAAACAAGCTAGGGATAGAAACTTTCAAGCTGTTATGGCTTTAAAAGGCAAAATTTTAAATACTTGGGAAGTTGATACCGATGCAGTAAATCAATCCCAAGAGGTAAAAGATATTGGCATGGCAATTGGATTGCAACCAGGATGCAGAGTCTTGGACGGTCTGAGATACGGCAAGATATGTATCTTGGCAGACGCAGATTCTGATGGCCTACACATTGCAACGTTGATTTGTGCCTTATTTCTCAAACATTTTAGGCCTTTGGTAGAGGAAGGTAGGTTATATGTAGCACAGCCTCCTTTGTTCAGAATCGATCAAGGTAAGGATATTTATTATGCCCTAGATGAAAAAGAAAAAGACGACTTGGTAAAAAAACTTACAACGCAAAATAAAAGAACCAAAGTTGAGATACAAAGATTCAAAGGTTTGGGTGAAATGAATCCTTCTCAGTTGAAAGAAACTACTATGTCCCAAGACGTAAGAAAATTACTGCAACTCAAATTAGAAAAAGGAAATAGTGCAACGACTATGTTCAACATGTTGCTCTCTAAAAAAAGAGCTCCAGATAGAAAAAGTTGGTTAGAAAGTAAGGGAGATTTAGCAAGTATCAATGAGTAAAGATAAAAGCCTAAGTATTGGCGGCTTTGCAGAGAAAGCCTATCTCGATTACTCCATGTATGTAATCTTAGATAGGGCACTTCCTTTTATTGGAGATGGTTTAAAACCAGTCCAACGAAGAATAATTTATGCGATGTCCGAAATAGGATTGAAATCTACTTCCAAGTTTAAGAAAAGTGCAAGAACCGTCGGTGAGGTGATAGGTAAATTTCATCCTCATGGCGACAATGCCGCCTATGAGGCAATGGTTTTAATGGCACAGAATTTCTCTACTAGGTATCCCTTGATTGAAGGACAAGGAAATTGGGGTTCTCTTGATGATCCAAAGAGTTTCGCTGCAGTAAGGTATACAGAGTGTAGGCTTTCAGCCTACGCACAAGTATTGCTCTCAGAATTATCTCAAGGAACTGTAGATTGGGGTCCAAATTTTGATGGTACTCTGATCGAGCCAAGATTTTTGTCATCAAGAATTCCAAATGTTTTACTCAACGGTGCTTCTGGTATTGCAGTTGGTATGGCAACAGATATTCCGCCTCATAATTTAAATGAAGTTGTAAATGCAACTATTGCTCTTATTGACTCTCCTAAACTTTCTGTAAAAGAGCTTTTAAAAATTATTCCAGCCCCTGACTTTCCAACCAAAGCAGAAATTATTTCAACCCCTGAAGAACTTCTGGAAATGTATCAGACCGGAAGAGGAGCAGTTAAGTTAAGAGCAACATATGAAATAGAAAATGGCGAGGTTGTCATTACAGCTCTTCCATATCAAGTTTCAACGACAAGGATTCTAGAACAGATTGCTGCACAAATTGATTCAAAAAAAATGAATCTTATAGAAGATCTTAGAGACGAGAGCGATGGTGAAAATCCCGTAAGAATTATTGTCGTGCCTAGATCGAATAGGGTTGATAAAGATGCCTTGATGAGTCATCTCTTTGCTACAACAGATTTACAAAAGAACGTCAGAGTTAATTTGAATGTGATTGGTTTAAGCGGAAGGCCAAAAGTTTTTGATTTGAGAGAAATTCTTAAAGAATGGATCATTTTTAGAACACAAACTGTCAAAAGGAGGCTGCAACACAGATTAGATTGGCTCAACGACAGATTGCATATTCTTGAAGGTTTGATGATTGCTTATCTAAATTTAGATGAGGTAATTAAAATAATTAGAACTCATGACAATCCAAAGAAACAATTAATTAAAAAATTCAAACTCACTGAAATTCAGGCAAACGCTATTCTTGATATTCGTTTGCGCCAGCTCGCAAAGCTTGAAGAACAAAGCATCATCGAAGAAAGGGATTCATTAAAATCAGAAGCAAAGGAAATTGAAAAAATACTTAATTCTGCATCTCGCTTAAAAACTCTTATTAAAAAAGAATTAAAAGAAGATCAGGAAGAATTTGGCGATGAAAGAAACAGCATGCTAGCCGAGGCAGAGGAAGCAAAAGCTTTTGATGAAAAAGAACTCATTTCAAATGATCCAATGACGGTGGTTTTATCAGAAAAAGGTTGGATTCGGGCTGCCAAAGGACATGATGTAGATGTAGAAGGATTGCAATACAGAGAAGGAGATTCTTACTTATCTTCGTCTTTTGCAAGAAACAGCCAAAATGCTGTTCTATTGGATAATTTTGGCAAAGCCTATACTTTACCTATTCATCAATTGCCATCTGCGAGAGGTCAAGGCGATCCAGTTTCAGGAAAGATTAATGCCCAATCCGGAGCAACTTTTCCTGGTGTGATTGCAGGATCGGATGAAACCTTAGCTGTGTTAGCGTCTAATTTAGGCTATGGTTTTGTGGTTAAGTTGGGAGACCTGCAAACAAAAAACAAATCCGGTAAAGCGGCTTTGAATGCGAAGAATGCTAAGCCAATCACACCTAAGATTCTTTCAGCAGTTGAGGAAAATTACATTGCCTCGATTACTCAAGAAGGCAAAATGTTAATTATCGAAGCAGGCGAATTACCAATTTTAGGAAAAGGTAAGGGTAACAAAATCATTTCAATTGATAAAAAGAAGTTTGAAGCTAAAGAAGACCAACTCATGTATTTGGTAACTTTCAAAAAAGGAGAGTCCATAAAACTTTACAGTGGCAAACAACATTTTGTTATCAAACCTAACGATTTAGAAAATTTTCTAGGAAATCGAGGCAGAAAGGGAAACTTCTTACCTAAGGGTTATCGCAAGGTTGATAAAGTCGAAGTAATCTCTGAGTAATCACTTCAAAGCTTTGACGGCTTTTTCAAATCTTTTAAAACCTTCTTCAATCTCATTGTCTGAAATAATTAACGAAGGGGCGATTCTAATTGTTTTTTCTCCAGCAGCTTGGACTAATATCAATCCTTTTTTATAGCAGGCATCAATAAAGTCTTTTGCTTTTATTTTTTTAAAGTCGCAACAGATCCATAGGCCGGCCGATCTTACATCTTCAAATAAATCAAACTTTTCAGATAATTTATTTAATTTTTCATGAAAGATGAATGTTTTTTTCATAACACCTTTTAAAACTTTTTGAGAAGAGACTATTTCTACAACTTTCTTAGCAACTTCGCAGGCAAGGGGATTTCCTCCAAAGGTACTGCCATGAGTGCCTGGTTGAAAAGCTTTAGCAATTTTGCCGGTCGTTAAAGTTGCCCCAATCGGTATTCCTCCACCAAGGCCTTTTGCCAGAGTGGAAATATCTGGCTTAACGCCATAACCCATATAAGCCATTAAAGTTCCTGTTCTACCTATACCACTTTGAACTTCATCTAATATCAATAGACAGTCTTTTTCATTAGCTAATTTTCTAAGCCCCTCTAAGAAAGGATTTTCTGCTCTGATTATTCCTGACTCTCCTAAAATAGGTTCCACAAAAATAGCAGCGGTTTTTTTGGAAATAGTTTTTTTGACAGAGTTAAGATCATTAAATTTTGCTCTCTTGAATCCTTGCAGAAGAGGGCCAAAACCTGTTTTTTGGAATTTAGAATCGCCGGCGGTTATATTCAACATTGATCTGCCATGAAAAGCATTAGTAAAAACAATGATTTCATGTTTTTCTGGTTTGCCTTGGTCAAAATAATATTTTCTGGCTAATTTAATTGCTGCTTCATTTGCTTCATTTCCAGAATTGGAAAAAAATACTTTGTCGGCAAAAGTTTTATCAGCAAGCATTCTGCTTAGCTCTAAGGCTGGTTTGTTGTACAAATAATTACTCACATGCCAAAGCTTTGAAGATTGTTCTTTCAAAACTTTATTGAGTTGTGGATGAGAATGACCAAGACAAGTAACGGCAATACCTCCACCAAAGTCGATGTAGTCTTTCCCTTGTTCGTCCCACAGAACTGACTTTTTACCTTTGACGGGAATAAATGATGCCGGAGCATAATTTGGCATCAGGGAAGTTCTATTTATAGAATTAATCTTTGTCATTTTTTGCTATTGATTATTGAAAATATCATAATCTGAACAGTTTTTTTCATAAAAAGGTATTTTGTTAATGGTTATAACTGAACAAATTGATAATGGATATAGATTATCTTTGATGCCAAATAGTTCAATTTCTTGGCAGGGCAGTTTGTTATTTTTAGCACTGATTTCCTTTCCGATAACCATTATTGGCATTACTTTCTTTTTTTATGGTGCTCCGATTATTCTTCCCTTTGCTGGTTTGGAAATTTTAATCGTCGGGACAGCTCTTTATGTTGTTTTTAAGAAAAGTTCAAAGAAGGAAGTCATAACGCTCACTAAAGAGAAATTAACAATTGAAAAGGGTCGCTTCAGACCGGATTCAGTTTCAGAATTCATCAGAGAATGGTCATATGTTTTTGTTGAAAAACCTTCTCATCATTGGTATCCAATTAAAATTGTCATATCTTCCAAGGGAGAAAAAATTCCGGTCGGGAATTTTTTAACCGAAGAAGAAAAAAAAGAATTTGTCAGTAGTTTGGAAGAAATTATCAGCGAATATCGAGCAGACTAAACTACTTAGCTCTCTGGTTGAAACGTCTACCAATCATTGCTGAAGCAATATTTACTTTTTGAACATCAATTGTTCCGCCAGCAATTCCCCAACCAAAAGAATCTCTGACGCGTCTTTCCATTTTGTATTCTTTGTTAAATCCGTAACCACCCATAAGCTGCATCGCGTTCGTCGTGACTTCTCTTGAGATTTCATTGGCAAAACATTTTGCAGTACTTGATTCCAATATATCTGGCAAACCATTGGCAGCATTGAAAACTGCACGGTGAATCAAAAGTCTAGACGCTTCTACTCGAATAAGCATGTCAGCAAGTTTGATTTGAACTGCTTGAAAATCAACCAACTGCTTACCAAATTGCTCCCTTTCTTGAACATATTCTTTGACATAGTCCAAAGCTGCTGCTGCTTGAGATAAAGCCATTGTTGCGTTCCCACACCTTTCTAAGTCAAAGGTTTCCATTAATTTTTTGAACCCATCTTCGGGCTCAACCAATAAATTATCTATTGGAACCTCTACGTTATCGAAGTAGATGTCTGCTGAAGGTATTCCACGCCAACCCATCAAGCTCTCACTATTTCCAAAGGTCAGTCCTGGTGTATCGATATCAACAAAGACGGCACCAATACCTTTTGCAGCAGGAGCATCAGACATTCGGGCATAAACTACATAACCATCTGAATGACCGGCACCTGAACACCAACGTTTGGTTCCATTGATTACGATTTTGTCTCCTTTGATTTCAGCTTTGGTTTTTAAATCGGTTAAACCGGTTCCAGCATTGGGTTCTGACATACTTACGGCTACCACCATCTCACCTTTACAAACTTTGGGAATCACTCTTTGCTTTAGAGCATCTGAACCAAAATGTTCAATGACTTTTACAGGACCTGCATTTGCTTCAAATACTGGCCAACCTACTGCAGAAGATATCTTTCCAAATTCTTCAAGAACTATGATGGCATCAAGATTGGAAAGCCCAAGTCCACCATACTCTGTTGGTGTATTGATTCCTAAAAAGCCCAAATCACCAATTTTTTTTAGCACATCCTTTGGCACAGGATTCGCTGATTCTTCCATTTCATCAGCCAATGCTGTTAATTCCTTTTGAGCAAAATCTCTTGCGACTTTTTGCAACTCTAATTGTTCTGCAGTTAATTTAAAATCCATAATGAAAGGATAATTATACACATTGAGTTAAAATCATCATCATGACGGCAAAAAATTTTTCTGCTCCAAAAGGTTACGAAAGTCTCAATCAAACCGAAGACCATATTGCGAATATCGGTCAAGGTTTTTACAAAAGAAATGAAGCAGGAGATTTGATAATGGCTTTTTGGGTAAGACAAGAAAACGGAAATTCTGGCGGAGTTGCTCATGGAGGGATGTTGATGAGTATTGCGGATTATTGTTTGTGTTCTGTTGCGATGGAATCAAAAGAAAATTACGCAGCAACCATAAGTTTCAGATCGGAATTTGTAGCTCCTGCAAAGGTTGGCTCTTTGGTAGAAATATTTACTACGATTACCAAAGAGACGAGGAGTCTTGCTTTTGGGCAAGGCCACATCGAATGCGAAGGAGAAATTGTCTTTAGTTTTTCTGGAATAGTAAAAAAGATAAAAAAATAAACTAACTTAGTTTCTTTTTTACTTTTATCTTTTTTAGTTCAGCAACATCAGGAAGGCCATTAACATATTTTATTGCTGCTTCTCCTTTTATCAGAGGTCTTAAATATGTTTTTCCTGCTTGAGTAATTTCAAAACCATTTTTAGAAATAAATTTTTTAGGCATAGTTTTTTCAATATTAGCCACATTTTTAAGAGGCGCAGTTGCTATTTTCCATTTATAAGGTGAATCACTTGTCCTTTTAATAATCGGCATTAGAGCTGTCTTTCCAGCAATAGCTAGTTTCACCGCATGTTCTCCTACAGCGTAAGCCTGATCTAGATCGGTTTTTGATGCTATGTGTCTTGCTGAGCGCTGTAGATAATCTGCTACTGCCCAGTGATTTTTTAATCCAATCTTTGAAATCATTCCAGCTAAGACAGGAGCCACTCCTCCAAGCTGTTTGTGACCAAAAGCGTCCGTTAACCCTGAGTCTGCTAAAAACTTCCCATTTTTTGTTTGAGTACCTTCTGAGGCGACAATGACACAATAGCCTTGCTCTTTAACAGTTTGTTTGACCTGAGTAATAAATTTAGTTTTCTCAAAAGGCACTTCGGGCAGCAAAATAATATGAGGCGGATCACCTGCTTTAGTTGCAGCTAAACAGGATGCTGCAGCAATCCATCCTGCATGTCTTCCCATGACTTCCAAAATGAAAACTTTCGTTGATGTTTCAGCCATGCTTTTGACGTCAAGTCCAGCTTCTAAAGTTGAAGTAGCAATGTATTTTGCAACTGAACCGAAGCCAGGTGAGCAGTCTGTATAAGGCAAATCATTATCAACCGTTTTTGGTATCCCAACACAATTCAATGGAAACTTTAGCTTTTTTGCCATTTCAGATACCTTAAAAGTAGTATCTTGACTGTCTCCTCCCCCGTTATAAAAAAAATATTCAATATCATGCGCAGCAAAAACTTCAAACAATCTCTCATATTCTTTCTTTTGCTTTATTGGATCCTGTAATTTAAATCTGCAAGAACCAAATGCTCCGCCAGGAGTTTGTTTCAGTTTTGCAATGTTCGATTTAGTTTCTTTGGAAGTATCTATAAGTTCTTCGTTTAAAGCACCAAGGATGCCATTCTCCCCAGCAAGCACCTTGTGAATTTTTTTCGATTTATTTACAGTCTCAATGACGCCACATGCAGATGCATTTATTACAGCTGTTACTCCACCTGATTGAGCATAGAAGGCGTTTTTAACTTTTGTCATTGAGGCAATATAACTGAAAAAAGGTTGTGTGGGAAAAGGATATAATCATCAGATGAAAATATATGTTTTAGGTATTTGCGGAACTTTTATGGGAGGACTTGCGCAGTTGGCAGCTGAAAAAGGCATTAAAGTTTCTGGCTGTGACGAGAATGTATATCCTCCTATGGACCAAGTATTACTTTCAAATGGCATTACGATTGATGAAGGATACAATCCAAAAAATTTACCCAAAGATGTTGATTTGGTTGTTGTGGGAAATGTTATAGCGCGTGGTAACCCCATGATCGAAGAAATACTTAATAAAGGTATAGACTTCATTTCTGGCCCAGAGTTTTTATCAAAATACTTATTAGCCAAGAGACATGTGGTAGCTATAAGCGGAACTCATGGTAAAACCTCTGTATCCTCAATGGTTACAAAAGTACTTCTTGATAATGGAGTAGATTGTGGTTACTTAATTGCTGGAAGAGCGAAAGATTTAGATGCAACTGCTTCATTAGGAACTCATGAGTTTTTTGTCATAGAGGCTGATGAGTATGACACTGCTTTTTTTGATAAAAGATCGAAATTTATTCACTATCATCCTAAAACCCTTCTAATCAATAATCTTGAGTTTGATCATGCTGATATTTTTAGTAGCTTAAGCGATATTAAAAAGCAATTTCATCACCTATTGAGATTGATGTCTTCCAAATCAACGTTAATTTTTCCTGAGCATAACATCAATATTAAAAATGTTATGAAAATGGGTTTTTACAGTCAAAGCCTTCCTTTCAATACTAAATTTGCCAGAGGCTGGCATGCCAAGAAAGTTACGGCAGATTCCTCTAAATTTGATATTTTTAAAGACAAAAAGAAAAAAGCGTCTATAAGTTGGTCATCTATTGGCGAGCATAGTCTACAAAATGGATTAGCCAGTTATCTGGTTTGTAAATCCCTAGGCTTGAAATCAAAGGATATTGCAGAGTCACTCTCGAAGTTTAAAGGAGTAACAAGAAGGATGGATTTGGTTGGGGATAAAAGCAGCGTCAAAGTTTACGACGACTTCGCACACCATCCGACTGCTATTAAATACACTCTTGAGGGCTTAAGAAAAAAAGTTGGAAGTGAGAAGATAATTTGCCTTTTGGAAATGCGGTCCAATACGATGCTTTCAGGATATCATGACAAAAAAATTCCAAAGGCCGTAGCTTCAGCCGATCAAGTGTTTATTTTTTCAAAAGATAAGAAGCAAATCTCTGCTCTTGAGAGCGGAAGTAAAAATATCGAAGCATGTTCCACTACGCAAGAATTTTTGAGAAAGCTTTCTAGCTTGGATTTAGACAATACCCACTTGATTTGTTTATCTAATGGTTCATTTGATGGTATCCATCAAGCCATTTTAGAAAGAATTTAATCTAAATTAATCCAACTTCCGTGAAATCCAAAAGGTACTCTTTGAGGCAAGGTTACTCTGGCTAGCGGCGCATCTGAAAAATTCTGTGCATCCAAAATGACAAAATCGCTTAAATCAGTTGTTTTGTCATAAACAAATCCAACTACAAAACCGTCATCTTCTGATTTAGCATTTTTCCTAGGAATAAAAACCGGCTCAGCAGCTTGGCAACTTTCGCCAAAATCATGAGCGATGGTTTCACTTTTTTCAAAATCATGTTTGAAATAGTTGTTGAGTCTTCCATCATTGAGCAAGTATCCAAAACGATGTTGTTTGCCATCAAAATCCGGATGAACTCTGGAAAATTCCATAGGCCTATCGTCCAACATTTCTTCAGAACATGTTTTAGTTTTTGGATCTAGAATCCATCGTGTAAGAAAAGGTTTTTGTCCCATGGGAAGAGGATTATCAAAATCAAACAGTCTTTCGTATCGACAAAAGTCTAAGATAACCTTACCGTTTTTATCTTCATACGAATTGACTATGTGAAATAGAAACCCTGGATTAACCTCTATCCAAATAATTTCATCAGTTTTCTTGTTTTGTAATCCTACTCTGGAAGTATGTTTATCATTCCAGACCACTGGATAATCTCCACCAATGGGATTATTGTCATCGTCTCTCCTACCAAGATTAAATGTAACAGGCAGATCAAAAATAAGAACATAATTTTTGGTAATAGCACAATCATGAACCATTGGTCTGCTTGGTGTTTCAATTATTTGATCTTTGATGAGTTTGCCGTTGCTATCTATAGTTACATAATGTACTTGGCCTAATCCATTTACGTATTCCCCAAAATCGTAACTCACGGCATGCATTTCCCCAGTATCTGAATCAATTTTTGGATGGGCAGTAAATCTTTTATTATCTGCTGCTGGAAAAGGCTCTTCTTCAAGAAAATTCATCTCAGAGTCCATAATTACTGGAGATACTCCACCCTCGACTAAGGCATAAATTTTTTCGCCGTGTTTAAGCACATGAGTATTGGGACCAAAACCAAAAGGTGAGGTCACAAATTTATTCTTATACCAAAGCGCCTTTCCATCTTCGACTCTTATGCCATGAATCATTCCGTCGCCAAAAAAAGGATGATAATTTTCGTGATTTATAGGTTCTTTTGGATTAGGCCCGTTTCTGAGAAATAGACCTGATAGTTCTTTAGGTAATTCACCTGTAATTTTTAATTCTGTTGTAGATGTTTCTTCTACGGGATACCAGTTTCCAGATAAAAATTTATTTTTACTTTCTCTTTTAGTCATTTTTTTTATCCTCCCTTAAGTTCATTGGATCTTTATATACGGTATAAATTGTTATGACAAGAATGAATCCAATTAAGAAATAATTAAAATATTCTATAAATGCAACACCCAAAAAGTAGCCACTTAAGACATACAAAGAAGTCCATATTGGCGCAGATAAAATAGTCACAGGAAAAAAAACTCTTTTATTCATGCCCAAAGAACCTGCTGTAAAGGGCACTACGCATCTTAATGGACCAAAAAACCTTCCTAGCGCGACACTTAAAACTCCATACTTGCTCATAAACTTTTGAGCCTGTTTTATATAGCCATGATAATTATCAGGTACCCAATCGTAGAGTTTGTTTCCAACTAATATGCCTAAGCCATAGCTGACAGAATCTCCAGATACCATTCCCATAGTTGCGTAAAAAGTTATCTCAAAAGGACTTATTCCGACTGTTGCCGCAAGCGCTCCAACACCAGGAACAATTAATGTAGCTGGTGTAAACAAACCTGCAATGAAGAGGGATTCAATAAAAATCAACGCGAAAATAGTCCAATTCACCCAATCAGGATTTGTCTCTAAAAAAGAAAGGATAGAATCGAACATAGGCAGATAATTAAATTATTGCAATAATACAGTACATGAGTGCAAAAACATCCCTTTCAGAGTTAGATTTAATCTGTAAACAGGCTCAAGAAGCAAAGATTGATTTAAGGAGATCTTCGAAAGCAAAAAAAAATGACGCGCTAAAATATGCTGCTGAGTTTTTGTTGAAGAACAAAGAAAAGCTGATAGATGCAAATACCATAGATATGGAATTGGCCAGTCAAAAAGACTTACAAGACTCATTTGTTGATCGACTTGAGCTGAATGAAAAAAGAATAGATTCAATGATTTCTGGATTAGATAAAGTCATAAATTTAGATGATCCGGTAGGTCAAACCGAGCAACCCCACACCTCGCCATCTGGTTTCGAAGTATCAAAAATGCGTGTTCCTCTTGGCGTGATAGGGATAATTTATGAATCTCGTCCAAATGTTACAGCGGACGCATCTGCATTGTGCTTAAAGTCTGGTAATGCATGTATTTTGAGAGGAGGATCTGAAGCAGCAAATTCTAATGCTGTAATTGAGGAGTGTATGCAAGATGGTTTAGATAAAGCATCATTGCCAAAATACTCTATTCAGCTTATAAAAAATCAAGATAGAAAGCTCGTAGGTGAAATGATTAAGCGAGAAGGTGATATTGATTTATTAATCCCTAGGGGGGGGAAAAGTTTAATAAAAGTTGTTTCTGATGAAGCTAAAATTCCTGTGCTCAAACACTATGAAGGTTTATGTCATGTCTTCATCGATAAAGATGCTGATTTAAAAAAAGCTATAGAAATATCCGTAAACGCAAAAACATATCGTTATGGAATCTGCGGTACGATGGAGACTTTGTTAACTTCAGAAGAGGTAGCAGCAAAAGTTTTACCAGAGATTAAAGCCGAATTAGATAAGTTGGGTGTAGAACTAAGAGGCTGTGAAAAAACAAAAAAAATTATCGATGTTAAATCTGCTTCAGATGCAGATTGGATTACGGAGTATCTTGCCCCAATTCTTTCTGTGAAAGTCGTTACAGATCTTCAATCAGCAATCTCGCATATAAATATGTATGGCTCTGGCCACACCGACTCAATTGTTTCTGAGAATTTGTCGGCGGTAGAAACTTTTTTCAATGAAGTAGACTCTTCTTCGGTTATGCATAATCTTCCTACTTGTTATGCAGATGGATTTGAGTATGGACTTGGAGCAGAAGTGGGAATATCCACAGATAAGTTGCATGCCAGAGGGCCTGTTGGATTGGAAGGTTTAACAAGTCAGAAATTTGTAATTAAAGGTCAAGGACAACTTAGATCTTAATTGATGATAAAAAGATTGGGTATCTTTGGCGGAGCGTTTGATCCAGTTCATAAAGGTCACACGCAATCTCTAAAACACATCAGCGATCTTAAAATTATTGACGAAATCCAAGTTATTCCAAATTATGCATCGCCGCATAACAAGGAAATTCAAACTGACGAGAAGCATCGTTTAAAAATGCTGGAAATTGCCTTTAAAGAGATAAAAAATATTAAGCTAAATGATATTGAATTAAAAAATAAAACCAAATCCTATACTTACGAAACGCTTAAACACTTGAAAGAGATTTATCCTGAACAACATCTATCTCTAATTATAGGTTTGGATTCTTTACATAGCTTTACGACTTGGAAAAATTGGGAAAACATTTTGTCTTTGTGTTCGCTTTTAGTCTTGGAAAGAAAATTGAATGATAGTTTGGGGCTTAATAAGGAGTTAGAAAGTAAAATATCAACTAACTATGATGATTTTTTCTCTGGTCATGGAAAAATCCTAATTTTAAAAAACGACTTGATAAACATATCCTCAACAGACGTTAGACATAAAATCAAGAACAATGAAAACCTAACAGACTTGGTTGATGATCAAGTATTGGAATACATCTCAAAAAAATCTCTCTATAAAATTTAAATGCCCAAAAAATCAAAAAAAATTATTCAAAATAGTTTAGAGGAGATAAAAGCACAAAATACAATATTTTTAGATCTATCAAAATTAAACAGTTTTACAGACTTTTTAGTCATAACATCAGGGACTTCTTCCCGTCACATGTCGGCTATAAAAGATAAATTATTAGAAGACTTAAAAAATAATAAGATATCAATCAGTGGGGTTGAGGGCCAAAATTCTAGTGAATGGATCCTATTGGATTTGGGAGACTTTGTAATAAACATAATGTCTAAGGACTCAAGAGCATTGTATGATTTGGAAAGTCTTTGGGATCCAGCTTTGAATTGAAATGAATAATTTTTCTAGAGAAAGATTCAAAACAGGAGAAGAATATTCTAGGGCTTTATTTTTTTTAACACCTTTTATTCTTCTTTTTTCAGTATCACTTTTTCAAGTTTTAAACTTAACTTTATTTCAGGGAGATAAATATCAAACAATAGCTGAGTCAAATAGGATTTATCAAAAACCCATTAGCCCTGTAAGAGGCTTCATCTATGATAGAAATGGGACTTTATTAGCAGAGAATATTGTCCAGCGAGATCTTTACGTCACTCCAGCCTACATTGAAGATTCTGCTAAAACCATTTTAAAGTTGTCTAATTTATTAGATGTGCCTTATGAACTTTTGGACGAAAACTTCTCAAGGGGTGTAAAAAAAGTAAAGAAATTTGATTCCTTTCCTTTGGTGAAGGCTCTTAATGAAGAACAGATTGCTAAAGCCAAAGTAAACCTAGATTCAATTTCAGGTATCGAAGTAAAAGCTACTCTTAAAAGGTATGTTCTCCATGAGGAGACCTTGGCTCATGTGTTAGGTTACGTAGGAGATATTTCGTCCGATGATATCAGAAGAGACAAACTATTAGCTGAACTACAAAATACTCAAATTGGAAAAACAGGTATTGAAAAAGAGTTTGACTACGTTTTAAGAGGTAAACCTGGTATTCAAACTCAAGAAAGAGATGTTAAAGGAAAATTGGTAAGGATTTTAGATACTCAAGGAGCAGAAGACGGTAAAGATATTTACTTAACTATTGATCAAAAATTACAAGACCATCTCTTTAAGCTTTTTGAAAACAGAAGAGGTGCGCTAGTAGCCTTAGAGCCAAAAACCGGCTTGGTTAGAGCTTTGATTAGCTCTCCCTCATTCAATCCAAATATATTAAATTCAATTGTGGATACTGATGAGGTAGAAAGTTTATTTTCAAATAAAGAAAGCCCAATTTTTAATAGAGCTATTTCTGGGCAATATCCTCCTGCATCAACTTTGAAGCCTTTTGTAGGTCTTGCTGCAATAGAAAACGAAATAATCAGTTGGGATAAAAAAATTAAGGACGATGGTGAATTTTATGTCGAGGGAGATCCAAGGCCTTATCGGGGCTGGAAAGAGAATGGACATGGCAGAGTAGATATGAGGAAAGCGATTGCAGAATCCTCTGATGTTTATTTTTACAACATCGCTTTTGATTTAACTTTAGCGGGGATAAGGCCAATGCTCGACAGTTTTGGATTTGGTAAAAAAACAGGCCTTACTGACTTTGAGGCAAATGGTCTTCTTCCCGATAAAAAATGGAAGTTAGGTTACAAAGGAGATTTTTGGTTCAAAGGCGACACAATAAATTTAGGAATAGGGCAAGGTTATATTTTAGCCACACCTCTTCAATTAGCGATGGCTTATTCAGGTCTAGCAAACAAAGGAGTAATTTATCACCCTCAATTTATACAGCCGGAAGACGAAAAATCTTTTGAACCAAAAAAAATAGCTGAAATTCAACTTTCTGATAACAAAGCTTGGGAAAAAATGGAACAAGCTCTAGTTGACGTGATTTCTGCGAGAAATGGAACAGCCCATAAAGTTTTTGATGCCAATTCAGTCGTTATTGCAGGTAAAACAGGTACTGCACAAATCAAAAGTATTCTTCCGGGTAAAGAATACGATGCAATTCGTGAAAATCCTGCATTACGAGATCACGCTCTTTTCGTTGGCTATGGTCCAGTAGAAGATCCAAAACTAGTTGTAGCGGTAATCATAGAAAACGGTGAATCAGGTAGCGAAGTTGCTGCCCCAATTGTTAAATCTGCGATAAATTTTTACACAGGAGGATTTGATGCAGAATAAGCCGTTAAGTTTTTCAGTAGATATCAGATTGAATAAAAGAAGAAATTTATTAAATTTTGATTATTCTATTGTTCTTACGGTTTTTCTTTTGGGTCTTTTTGGGTTGGCGATGATTTACAGCGCCAGTGGATCCTTCACTTTGGTTTTAAAGCAAGCAATGTACTTTTTTCTTGGTGTAATTCTGATGATTACAGCAGCAATGTCTAATTTTAGAAAAATGGAACCTATTTATTTGAATGCAGTCTGGATAGGCTTCTTTTTTTTGGTTTTAGTTTTAATTTTGCCTAATTCTGGAACCACCAATCGATGGATAAATTTGGGTTTCATTGGATTTCAACCTTCTGAGCTAATGAGGTTTTTATTACCTATTTCTGCAGCAGCATATTTAACACGAAATCCACAGATAAAATTATCCGACTGGATAATTGTTCTAGTTACGACATTGGTAGCTTTTATTTTAGTTTTCCTCCAGCCAGATTTTGGCACCTCAGCGATAGTTTTGCTCTCCGGAATAATGCCAATAATTTTATCTGGTCTACCTTGGAGATTTATTATTTATAGTTTTTTAGGAGGTATTGGAACTCTTCCTTTCTTGTGGATGAGCTTGATGGATTATCAAAAAGAGAGAATATATACCTTTATTAGTCCTGAAGCTGATGCTTTAGGTTCTGGATGGAATATTGCTCAATCAAAGATTGCCATCGGATCTGGGCAATTTTTTGGAAAGGGCTATATGGAAGGAAGTCAAAGCCAACTGGATTTTATCCCCGAAAGCCATACCGATTTTATTTTTGCAGTAATTGTTGAGGAGTTTGGATTTTTAGGTGCTCTTGGACTTTTTCTTCTTTATGCTTTTTTAATTCATCGTCTCTTATACGTTGCTAAAAGCAGTAATTCCAAATTTGCAAAATTGGTTTCAGCCACGCTTTCAATTATTTTAGCTGCTTACATAACATTAAACATTTCAATGGTAGTTGGTATCTTTCCTGTAGTAGGAATGCCTTTGCCATTCATAAGCCAAGGTGGAACAGCATTAGTGGTTAATATGATTACTATCGGTATAATTTTATCTTTAAGGAGAACGACTTGAAAAAAATAAGTTTGCTTTTGCTTTTAGTTTTTTTTGTGCCTCTAATCCATATGGATTATTCAAAAAGCTATGAAACATTGTCTTTCATAGATGAAATGGTTTCCAAACATAAATTTGAAAAATCTTATTTGGTAGAAATTTTCAAAAGTGCTGAAAAAAGAGAAAAAATAATCAATTCTATGAATAGACCCGCAGAAAAGAAGTTTTCTTGGGTTCAATACAAATCCAGATTAATTTCGCCTATAAGAATAAACAATGGAGTAAGTTTTCTGCAGAGATTTTTACCTGAGTTTGAAAAAGCAGAAAAAGAATTTGGAGTTCCTAAAGAAATTATTGCAGCAATCATCGGGATTGAATCCAGTTATGGTTCTATTACTGGCAGGGAAAGAGTAATAGATTCGTTGTCGACTCTTGCCTTTGATTATCCGAGACGAAGCAAATTTTTTACTAAACAATTAGAGCATTTTCTCCTTCTTACCAGAGAAGAAAAACTTGATCCTTTGGTTATGAAAGGATCATATGCTGGAGCTATGGGCTATGGTCAATTTATTCCAAGCTCTTATCGATCTTATGCAATTGATTTTGATGACGACGGAATAAGGAATATCGTAACAAACCCGATTGATGCAATTGGCAGCGTTGCAAATTATTTGAGTAAGCATGGCTGGGAAAGAAATGCCACTATAGCAGAGGCTCTCACAAAAAATGATGTGAACTCAAACTTCAAGACATCACTATCATTAAAAGAGCCAGATGCTTTGGAACTCGCATCTAAGATCAATTTACCAAATAAAAAATACTTACAAATAAATTTTGAAGATAAAGAATTTTGGTTGGGCCATAAAAATTTATATGTCTTATCACGTTATAATAGAAGCTCTTTTTATGTGATGGCCGTTTTTCTTCTGAGCCAAGAAATTGACTATGCGTATAGAGTAAAAATATGAAAAAAATTTTCTTGATAAGTTTTATATTCTCTGCAGTAGCATTCTCACAAACTTTAATTCCCAAATTACCGCAAATCACCGCCTCTAGTTTTTTACTTATTGATGCTGAAACAAATAAAATAATTGCTCAACAAAACCCAGAAGCTTCAACAGGGTTGGCAAGCATCACAAAAATAATGACAAGTTACATAGTAGCTGACTATTTGAAGCAAGGATTTTTAAACATTAAAGACTCCACAACAGTAAGTGAAAAATGTTGGCGCATGGAAGGCTCGAGAATGTTCATCCAAGAAGGCAAAAAGGTTTTGATAGAAGATTTGATGCGCGGCATGATAATTCAATCTGGAAATGATGCAGCTTGTGCCTTAGCTGAACATATTGCAGGAACTCAAGAAGATTTTGCGAGTCTCATGAATGACTATGCTCAAAAAATGGAGTTAAAAAATACGAACTTTACCAATCCAACTGGCTTACCAAATGTTAATCACTATTCAACTGCTGAAGATATAGCAAAATTAAGTATAGTTTTAATAAACGACTTTCCCGATGAATATGCAATCTATAGTGAGAAAGAATTTACTTACAACGATATAAGGCAGTTAAATAGAAATAGCTTACTCTGGCAAGATGACTCAATAGATGGTATTAAAACAGGTCATACTAGAGCTTCAGGATATTGCTTGGTTGCCTCGTCCAAAAGAGCAGATATGAGGCTAATTTCGATAGTTCTTAATAGTGCCTCTGAAAAATCGAGACTTCAAGATACTAGAAGATTACTGGATTATGGTTTTAAGTATTATCAAACTAAAAAAATAATCGCCAAATACCAACCAATATCTATAGTTGATGTCTGGGGTGGAATTGAAGATAAATTGGAACTTGGTCCTGAGAAGGATATCTTCGTTACATTAACTAAACCTACTTTTGATAGGATTACAATTGAGGCATCAAAAAATTTAGGTGTAAAAGCACCTGTTAGGAAGGATTCAGTTATAGACAGATTAGATATCAAAGTCGATGGAGAAACCATTCAATCTGTAGATTTGGTTGCGGTAAATAATGTACAAAGAAAAGGGATTGTCATCGCAACTTTAGAGTCTTTGATGTTTTACGTTTACAGTTTCTTCATGCAAGATGAAATAAATTAATGTCAATTTGTTTTTTAAACGACAAATATCTAGATCTTCAAGAAGCAAAAATCTCACCACTGGATAGAGGTTTTCTTTTTGGAGATGCAATTTATGAAGTAATTATTGCAGTAAATAAAAAACCCTTTGAACTTGGCGATCATCTAACTAGATTAAAAAAAAATATATCTTCCTTAAAGTATTCATTATCAGATCAATTTGACCTAGAAGAAACAATTCTGGAAGTAATTTCCAGAAATAAATTTTTGAATCAGGTAATTTACGTCCAAATCTCTAGAGGCACAGACATTGTAAGAGACCATATTCCAAGTAATGATTTATCACCAACCATATTTGTATCTTCTCATGAACTGAAAACAGACTTTTCTCCAAGTTCTGGCGAGAAGGCAATTTTATTAGAAGATTTTAGATGGAGAAAAAGTCAGATAAAGGCTACTTCTTTATTAGCCAATGTCATTTACAGATCTGAGGCTAAAAATCAGGAAGTTTTTGAGACTATTCTTTTTGAAAACGGATTCATTACTGAGGGTGCGGTAAGTAACGTTTTTTGTTGTATCGATAATAAAATCTTAACGCCGCCTTTAACTGAAAATATTCTTCCTGGAGTAACAAGAAAAGTAATCTTAGAGCTAATTCAAGATGCCTCTTTTGAATACCAAGAGACAAAAATTTCTGTGGATTCTTTTCTATCAGCAGAAGAGATTTGGGTTACGAACTCAACCAAAGGAGTCATTCCAATCATTGAACTTGATGGTAAAAAAATAGGATCAGGATTACCTGGTGAAAAATATCTTCAAATTTCTAAAGCTTTCATAAGCAAACTTTCAGGTTAGATATACCCAAAATTTACAATAATTTTTCTTAATTCAGTCCAGAATTCTGCCTTTCCTGTTTTAAAGTCTTTATCAAGATCTGCGATTTTTTTTCTTAAACTTTTAATTTGTGGTGGTGATATCTTCCTTGCTTTTATTTTAAGCTTGGAAAGGTAATCTCTTGGAACACCTTTTAGAAAAAAATTTGGATTCTTTTTGAATTGCTCCAATCGATCTAGCTGTTGGTGAATGACAGCGATTATGCCTGGCTCATTTTCTTTATTTAATTTCATAATTTCCAAAATTTCTAAAGATTTTGAAACTTGGTTAGACAAACAACTATTTATTAAGCTAAAGACATGATACTCAGAGCTATCTTTTACAAATTCATAATCCGTATGTTTTTGATCCAAACATTTTAAAAATTTTAACTCTTGATAAGCAGACAATAAATTTTCTTCATTTCGGGACGCAATTAAATTAATACCTTCTTCGCTCAAAAGTAAATCCATATTTTTCGCCTCATCCTTAATCCAATCTTTGAATTGATTTAAATAGACCGGCTGAATCTCGGAGATTTCAACGTATTTTGATATTTTTTTAAACCAAGCAGATGTTTTGATTTTTTTATTTATTGAAGAAATAACTACTATACGATCTGAGTTATCGTCTCCTAATAAGCTCAAAAAAAAATCTAAATCATCTTTAAGGATACTTTTTTCTTGAAGGCGCAAATCTATTATTTCTTTTTCACTGAATAAACTTCCCTGTTGATTTTCAATATTTATTTCTTCTTTAATTCCTTTTTTGTAAAAGAAAATCTTTCTACTTAGGAAGCCTTCTTTTTTAAGCTGAGAAATGAATTTGTCTCTCAAATTAGAGTTCAGTAACTCGTCATTACTTAAAATTAATTTATGCTGATTCCGCATTGCTTTTTTCTGAAAAGAAAATCAATAACTCATTGACCGCCTCACTGAAGAAATCCAGTTTAATTTCATCTGCTTGTTTTTCATTTGAAAGAATACTTTCGGTGTCGTAAGAAAAATCTTCTGATGTAAAGATTGGAATCTCATGGATGGTATTGGTATTTTTTTCAAAAATACTTAACTTAACTTGATAATCAAGACTTACTACAGCAGGAAAAAAATTTTCATCTGTTGCTTCTAGAAATTTACCTAATCTATGGTTACTGATCTCAATAACAAAATCTGCAGCATCTTTAGTTTCTGCTAGATTCGCATTCATTAAGAAAAAATTCTTTTTTAATTCTTGTACAAGAGAGAAGTTAAGAGGATTTTTTTGAAACTCAAAAAAAATCGTAATCTTTTTTTCAGAATAATTTAGTGGTTTAAAACCACATGCAGCAATAAAAAGAATTAATAAGGAATTTAAGAAGATTCTTTTTAATTCAAATGACAAAATTGACGAGTTTTTTTGGAACATATATTGTTTTTTTTATATCTTCTTTTTCTAAATATTTTTTTATATTCTCTAATCCTTTACTTTCTTCAATAATTGTTTCTTCACTGCTTGAAATATCCAATAGGATCTTTCCTCTTAATTTACCATTAATCTGAATTGCAATTGTCATTTCGTTTCCTTCTAATTGATTTGCATCATAGGCAGGCCAAGTTTCATTATGAACAGGAGATTTTTTATCTAGTGCTTCCCATAATTCATGGCAAACATGAGGAACGATTGGCGAGAGCATAATTACACTTTTTTCAATTATTTCTCTAAAAACTGCATTACTTTCTTTTGAAACAGAACTTTTTAACATTGCTTTGGGAATGGCGTTTAATAATTCCATAATCCCTGCAATTGCTGTATTAAATTGATTTTTGTCTCCAAAGTCTTCAGAAACTTTTTTGATGGTTTGATTCAATTTAATTTGAATATCATTTAAATCCAATGATTGCACTTTGTTGTCTACAGTTTGGTTGAATAAGGTTTGTGATAAAGACCAAAGCCTTTTTATAAACTTATGAGAACCATTAACACCGGAATCAGACCATTCCAAAGATTGCTCGGGAGGCGCAGCAAACATGGAAAACAGCCTCACGGTATCAGCACCGTATTTCTCTATCAACTCATTAGGATTAACAGTATTTCCCTTAGATTTTGACATCTTCGATCCGTCTTTCAGAACCATACCTTGACATAGCAATTTTTTAAATGGCTCTCTTACACTAATTAAAGATAAGTCATTCATGGCTTTACAAAAAAAACGCGAGTACAAAAGGTGAAGAATTGCGTGCTCTATTCCACCTATGTATTGATCTACTGGCATCCAATAATCTGCTTCAGCATCAAGCATTGATTCTGAAGAGTTATAAGATGCAAATCTTGCAAAATACCAGGATGATTCAACAAAAGTATCAAAAGTATCTTTCTCTTTGAAATAATCTATTCCATTCAATTCGATCTTTTCCTTAGCAATCTCTTCAAGACTTAAATTGTTGAATGGTAAAACTTCATTTTCGTTATCTGATATGAACATGGGTATTGGAGCTCCCCAAGCTCTTTGTCTTGAGACTCCCCAATTTCTTAAACGAAAATTGATTTTTTCTGTTCCTTTGAAACCAAAGTTATTTTCATCGGTTAATAGCGAAAAAGCTTCTTCAAAAGAAAGTCCATTCAATTTGTCAGAATTAATTAAAATTCCTTTACCTTCTATGGCGCCTTCTATTTTGTCTAATTCTCCTCTACCATCGTCAATAACCTGAATGATTTCAATCTGTTCACCTTGAGCGAACTCAAAATCTCTTTGGTCATGGCCAGGGACCCCCATTAAAGCCCCCGAACCATAATCAGCCAAAACGAAGTTTGCCACCCAAATATCTATCTCTTTGTTTGAAATTGGATGAATTGCTTTAGTCTTTAATTTATAACCTTTTTTTTCTTGTTTGGATAAATCTGCTTCCGCCTGTTTTACATTTGAGTTGTTTTTTATCCACTTTGCTAATTCGCGATTATTTTCTGCTTCTCTTTCTACAATTTCATGATTGAAAGACAACGCCATGAAAGTAACTCCCATGATGGTATCTGGCCTCGTAGTAAATACCTCAATAATATCTTCAGAATCAGAAATAAATTGAAACAATACTCCTTTAGATTTCCCTATCCAATTTTTTTGCATTGTCTTGACCTGTTCAGGCCAACCGTCTAAAAGATCAAGATCATTCAAAAGCTCGTCAGCGTAATCGGTGATTTTAAAAGACCATTGATTGATAATTTTTTTTTCAACTTCTGCGCCAGATCGCCAACCTTTACCGTCAATTACCTGTTCATTTGCGAGTACTGTTTTATCGACAGGATCCCAATTAACTTCGGTTTTTTCTCTGATCACCAAACCTTTTTCGTAAAGCTTACAAAATAACCATTGCTCCCATTTGTAGTAATCTTCACTGCAAGTTTTTAATTCTCTCCGCCAGTCATAAGCAAAGCCAAGTGATTTAAGTTGGAGCTTCATTTCTTGAATATTTTTCTCTGTCCAATCTTTGGGCGAAACTTTGTTTTGGATAGCAGCGTTCTCCGCAGGTAATCCAAAGGCATCCCAGCCCATTGGTTGCAAGACATTTTTTCCTTTAAGTCTTTGATATCTTGAAATCACATCACCGATCGTATAATTTCTAACATGTCCCATATGACACTGTCCTGAGGGATAGGGAAACATACTCAAGCAATAAAATTTTTCTTTTTTGGGGTCGGGCTCAACCTCAAAAGATTTATTTTCTTCCCAGTACTTTTGGGCTTTTTTTTCGATTAATTGAAAGTTATATTCAGTTTCTGACATTAGGAAATATTTAGAATCTCTTTAAGATAATTTATAGAAATATTTCCCTCAACAAAGTTTTTTTCATGAAAGATCTTGTCGTGCAGATCGGTATTGGTATCAATTCCTTCTATGTACATTTCTTCAAGAGCGACTCTCATTTTTCTAATAGCATCCAATCGGTCCTTGGAGTGAGAGCAAATCTTAGCAACCAAGGCATCATAATACTGTGGGACTTTATACCCCGAATACAAGTGTGAGTCGGTTCTGATTCTAAATCCACCTGGCGGATGAAATTCCGTAACCAAACCTGGCGAAGGAATAAAAGTCTCTGAATGTTCGGCATTTATTCTGCATTCGATTGCGTGGCCTCGACAATTTATTTCCTCTTGAGAAAACCTTATTTCTTCACCTGCCGCAATTTTTATTTGTAACTTTACTAAGTCTATTCCTGTAATCATTTCGGTAATGGTATGTTCTACTTGAAGACGTGTATTCATTTCAATAAAATAAAATTCTCCATTCTCGTAGAGAAACTCAAAAGTTCCCAAACCCTTATAATTTAGTTTTTTACAAGTATCCACTGCAACTTGCCTAATCTCTTGCAGTTTTTCTTCCGGTATTCCAAAAGCTGGCGCTTCTTCAATAATCTTTTGATTTTTTCTTTGGATGGAACAATCTCTTTCAAAAAAATGAATTACATTTCCTACATTATCTGCAGCTATTTGAATTTCAACATGTCTCGGGGAGGTTAAAAATTTTTCTAAATAAATTTCATCGCTTCCAAAACTATTTAACGCCTCTCTCTGCGTAAGTTGTAGCTTGTCAAGCAAATCAGTTTCTTCCTCAACTATTTGAATACCTTTACCACCTCCACCAGCAGCGGCTTTAATGATTACTGGATACCCAATGTTTCTAGCAATTTCTATTGTCTCTCTATTGGTAGCAGAAATTCTTCCTGTCCCTGGAACACATTGCATGCCTGAACTTGAAACAGCTTCTTTTGCTGAAATTTTATTTCCCATGATCTTAATACTTTCAGGGTCCGGACCTATAAAAGTATATCCACTAGCTTGGACTTGTTCTGCGAAGTGATCGTTTTCTGCTAAAAAGCCTACTCCAGGATGAATGGCATCACTGTCTGTTACTTCACAGGCACTTATAATTGCTGGGATATTTAAATAACTCTTTGCAGACTCTGCTGGCCCAATGCAAACAGATTCGTCTGCCATTTTTACGTGCTTTAAGTTCTTATCTGCTTCAGAGTAGATTGCAACTGTAGCAATTCCCATTTCCTTACAGGCTCTTAGAACTCTAAGAGCTACTTCTCCTCTGTTAGCAATGAGAATTTTTTTGAACATTTACTCTATTACAAATAAAGGTTGACCAAACTCAACTGGTTCAGCGTTTTCAATGAGAACTTGCTTGATAGTTCCAGAAGAGTCTGCTTTTACTTCATTCATCATTTTCATGGCTTCAATGATACAAAGAACATCTCCCTCTGAAATTTTGTCGCCAACCGATACAAAGTCTTTTGCTCCTGGATTTGGCGCTGCATAAAAAGTTCCAACCATTGGAGAGTCAATGGTTTGTCCAGAAATCGTTTCATCTTCAGCTGATTGACTAGTATCTGAATCTGCAGAAACATTATCATTCACAACTGCTGGCTGTGGAGCAGGTGGAACAGCATTGGATGTTACAGTTTGTTCTTGAACAGGAACAGAAATTGCTTTGACTAGCTTTACTGATTCTTCTCCTTCTTTAATTTCTATTTCATTGAGTTGTGACTCTTCTAACATTTCTATTAGTTTTTTTACTTTTCTAATATCCATAGTTTCTCCTTTTTAAAATCTTTCTATTGCCAGTTCTAGAGCAGCTTTGTATCCCTGCTCACCAAAACCAGAAATTATGCCAACAGCTATGTCAGAAAAATAAGATTTTTCTCTGAACGCTTCTCTATTGAAAATATTGCTTATATGAATTTCTATAAGCGGAATGTCTACACCAAGAATAGCATCTCTTAGAGCAACGCTAGTATGGGTGAAAGCTCCTGGATTAAACAAAATACATGAAACTTTTTCTTCCTTTCCTGCTTGAATTCTATCTACAAGTTCATGCTCTGCATTGCTTTGAAACGTCATCAGCTCAACTTTATTTTTTTTAGCAATTGCAATTAATTCTTTTTCTATTTGTTCTAAAGTATTTTCTCCATAGATATCTGTTTCCCGCTTACCAAGTAAATTAAGATTTGGTCCATTTAAAAGAAGAAAACTTTTCATTTCTTAGATTTTAGCCGAAATTTAATTGATTTTCACAGAAGATATGCTTTTTTTATCGTATTTTATAACTATATTTTTCATTTTGCTGGGATAGCAAACCTTATTTTTATAACAACCTTGATAGTTTAAGCTTATTTTTTCTTTATCTTTCGAAGCAAATTTAATTTTAAAGTCAGAATCAACAATTTCAATCAGACCAAAAAATACATCTTCTTTTTCTTCCTTCTTACCGAGGAACTTAAAATTTATATTTGAATCTTTTGAGTCTTTTAATATGATCTTATCTAAATATATATAGGTTGCAGGTGCCAATTTAAAACTTACTAAAATACTTTGATTTTCTATGTCCGTTGAAAGTGTGAAAGCTTCGTCAGCAGAAGGAATAAAATTATTTGAGTCAAAAATTTGCGCATAACTCAGAAGAGAAATAAAGCTAACTATAATTAATTTTTTTTTCATGTAATCTAATTTTTATGAAAATTTTGGAAGTAAAAAATCTCTCCATTTATTTTAATACAAATAAAGACAATCAAATTTTAGCAGCCTCGAATATTAATTTTTCCATTTCAAAAGGTGAAACACTATCTATTGTTGGAGAATCTGGTTCTGGAAAAACTATTATTGGCTTGTCAATCATAAAGTTACTTCCTTACCCTCTTGCTGGTCACGGATCAGAAAGCAAGATCCTCTTAAAAGGCGAAGACATTCTTCAAAAATCAAAATCTCAAATGCGTAAGTTGCGAGGAAAAAAAATATCAATGATTTTTCAAGAACCCATGACTTCTTTAAATCCTTTTTTGAAATGTGGAGAACAAATCAAAGAGAGCATTTTCTCAAGTTCCACTAGTCTTGATAGAAAAAGTCGAGTTATGGAGCTTCTTGAAGAAGTTGAATTTGAAGATCCAGAAAAAATCTTTAACTCCTATCCTCACCAAATTTCAGGAGGCCAAAGACAAAGAGTCATGATTGCAATGGCTATATCAAATGAACCAGATTTATTAATTGCTGACGAACCTACAACAGCTCTAGATGTAAGCGTTGAGCAAAGTTTATTAGTGTTATTAAAAAAAATACAAAAAAAGATGGGGATGAGCATTATTTTTATTTCTCATGATCTGAATATTGTAAGAAAAATATCAGATAGAGTTTTAGTTATGCAAAAAGGGGAGATAAAGGAAGAAAACTCCATGAATGAGATTTTTCAAAATCCTAAGGATCCATATACACAGAGATTAATGAATTCCTCCCCTGAACCCAAACTAGGGACTAAAGATCTTAATGATGAAATTTTAAAAATTTCTTCTTTGAATTTAACTTACTCAAAAAGAGACTTTATTGGCAGAACATCTAATTTTTCTGCTCTAAAGAACATCAATTTATCTCTTAAAGAAAATTCCGCACTTGGCTTAGTAGGCGAATCTGGATCAGGGAAGTCGTCTTTGGCAAGATCGATTTTAGGAATTGAAAAATTCTCTGGAGAAATATTCTTCAAAGATAAAAATATATTGAATTACAACAATAAAGAAAAAAAACTTTTCAAAAAAAATTGTCAGCTTGTTTTTCAAGATCCTTTTAGCTCTCTTTCGCCAAGACAAAAAATATTCGATATTGTTAAAGAGGGGCTTGATATTCACGAATCCTCATTAAATATTCTGCAAAAAAAAGAGAAAGTTTTGAACGTTCTCGAAGACGTAAAAATGGATGAAAGTTGTCTTACTAAATTTCCACATGAGTTTTCCGGCGGACAAAGACAGAGAATTGCTCTGGCAAAAGTGTTAATTTTGGAACCAGAGTTTCTCATTTTAGACGAACCAACCTCAGCACTTGATATTTCCATCCAAAAGGAAATTATCAACCTTTTATTAGATTTGCAGTCAAAAAGGGGATTGAGTTATTTGTTGATTAGTCATGATCTGAAAGTTATTAACGCTATTGCAGATGAAATAGTTGTTCTAAAGTCAGGTAAAATAGTTGAACAAGGTAAGCGCGATGATATTTTTTATAATGCTAAAGAACAGTATACGAAATCGTTAATCCACGCAGCTTACAACTAACTTTTATATGACGAAAATAAATAAACGAAAACATTCAGCTCCTTTGGTTGATGGTCCCGAACAAGCTCCATCAAGGTCAATGCTGAGGGCTGCAGGTTTTGATGATGATGATTTTAGAAGACCTCAAGTTGGGGTTGCTTCTACATGGTCTAACGTAACGCCATGCAATATGCACATCAATGATCTTGCATCATTGGTTTGCGATTCAATTGATCAAGAAGAGTTGAAGGCAGTTTTATTTAATACCATCACAATTTCTGATGGAATCTCAATGGGAACTTTAGGCATGAGATATTCATTAGTTTCAAGAGAAGTCATCGCTGACTCAATCGAGACAGTAGTCGGTTGTCAGTCTTTTGATGGCGTGATTGCAATTGGGGGCTGTGACAAAAACATGCCAGGTTGTTTAATTGGTTTAGCGCGATTAAATCGACCATCTATTTTTGTTTATGGCGGCTCAATCAGGCCTGGAGCAAACCATACAGATTTGGTCACAGTGATGGAAGGAGTAGGAAGTTTTTCAAGCAATAAAATTTCCGAAGAGGAATTAATTGCGATAGAAAAAACAGCTCTACCCGGACCTGGCTCTTGCGGAGGCATGTATACCGCTAACACTATGGCATCCGCGATTGAAGCTTTAGGTATGAGCTTACCTGGAAGCAGTTCACAAGACGCAGTTTCGACAGATAAACAAGAAGATTGCAAGAAAATTGGTAATGCGATCAACAATCTTCTTGAAAAAGATATCAAGCCCACAGACATCATGACTAGAGAGGCTTTTGAAAATGCTATTCGTGTTGTAATCGCTTTGGGTGGATCAACCAATGCAGTACTTCATTTGTTAGCAATGGCAAAAAGCGTAGACATCCCGTTAAATATTGATGATTTTGAAGAAATTGGCAAAACCAGTCCATTATTGGCTGACTTAAGACCTTCAGGACATTTTCTTATGTCTGAGTTGAATGAGATTGGCGGTATACAACCTTTGATGAAAACTCTTTTAGAAGCCAATCTTCTGCACGGCGATACATTGACAGTAACAGGCAAAACCATGGCTGAAAATTTAAAGGATGTTAAACCTTATCCAGAAAAGCAAAAAATTATAATGCCTTTGGATAAGCCCATAAAGAAAGACAGTCACTTGAAAATCTTAAAAGGAAACCTCGCCAGTGAGGGAGCTGTTGCGAAAATCACTGGGAAAGAAGGACATAGTTTTTCAGGCTCAGCTCGAGTTTTTAACTCTGAAGAAGAAACTTTAGAAGCTATTTATGGCTCAAAGATTCAAGAAGGCGATGTAATTGTTGTTAGATATGAAGGGCCTGTTGGAGGGCCAGGCATGAGAGAAATGCTAAAACCAACCTCAGCCATTATGGGTAAAGGCCTTGGCGACAAGGTAGCTTTTATTACGGATGGAAGATTTTCTGGAGGCTCTCATGGTTTTGTAGTCGGTCATGTAACGCCTGAAGCTGCTAAAGGCGGACTTATAGGTCTTTTAGAAGATGGCGACAAAATTACTATAGATGCCTTGAAAGGAACAATTGATGCAGATTTATCACCCAAAGAAATCGAAGAAAGAAAGAAAAATTGGAAAAATCCAAAACCAGTGCCAAAAAAGGGTGTTTTGGCAAAATATGCCAAGACCGTTAAATCGGCTTCTGAAGGAGCAGTTACAGATTAAAAAAGCTTGTTTTATTTAAATACACCCTCATAATAAAAGTATGTCAAAACCCATCGAATTAACAGATGAAAATTTAGAAGAAACTCTATCTAGTTCTTCAGTTCCAGTGCTTGTCGACTATTGGGCTGAATGGTGTGGACCATGTAAAATGGTTGCTCCAGTCTTAGAAGAGCTTGCAGCTGAACTTGATGGCA
This sequence comes from SAR86 cluster bacterium AG-422-E19, assembly GCA_003213595.1. Taxonomy (GTDB): domain Bacteria; phylum Pseudomonadota; class Gammaproteobacteria; order Magnimaribacterales; family AG-339-G14; genus MEDG-81. Next base: position 347,096 of record QCMR01000001.1, read on the forward strand.
AATTAACTATTGGCAAGGTTGATGTTGATTCAAATCGGGACTCAGCAGCTAAACAGAATGTGATGAGCATACCTACTCTTATCTTATTTAAGGATGGACAGCCAATTGATCAAAGAATTGGAGCTTTAACGAAAAATCAACTTCAAGAATTCATTAACGAACATATTTAATTCTCAAAAAAACTAGACTCGTAATTTCTATAGTGGTACATTGCAAGCCTACTTTCAGTAGAAACACTCATAATCTTTAATTATACAAACATTTAACACAATGCATTTAGGGGAACTTAAAGCAAAACCAGTCGAAGAATTACTCACGATCGCTGAGGGTATGGGTATTGAAAACTTGTCTCGTCAAAAAAAACAAGATGTTATTTTCAATATTTTAAAAACTCATTCCAATGGTGGAGAAGACATTGAAGGGGAAGGAGTTCTAGAAATTTTAAACGATGGGTTTGGGTTCTTAAGATCACCATCCTCATCTTATCTTGCCGGCCCCGACGATATATATGTTTCTCCAAGTCAAATTAGAAGATTCGGCTTAAAAACAGGCGATTCTGTTTCTGGAAACATTAGACCTCCAAAAGACGGTGAAAGATATTTCGCCTTGCTCAAAATAGACCAAATAAATTTTGAACCTTCAGACAGAACAAAAAATAAAGTTGCTTTTGAAAACCTCACTCCTTTATTTCCAGAAGAAAGAATCATCATGGAGTCTGGAAATGGAACCACTGAAGATCTTTCTGCAAGAATAATTGATTTGGTATCTCCCACAGGAAAAGGTCAAAGAGGACTAATTGTCTCACCTCCAAAAGCTGGAAAAACTCTTTTAATGCAATCAATTGCACATTCTATAGAAAAGAATAGTCCCGAAAGTAAATTGATGGTTTTACTTGTTGATGAAAGACCGGAAGAAGTTACAGATATGAAAAGGTCTGTCAGGGGAGAAGTTGTTGCAAGTACTTTTGACGAACCTCCTTCTCGACATGTACAAGTTGCAGAAATGGTGATTGCTAAAGCCAAAAGACTCGTCGAAAAGAAACACGACGTTATAATTTTGCTCGATTCCATTACCAGATTGGCAAGAGCTTACAATTCAACTCAAGCAGCTTCAGGAAAAATATTAACTGGAGGTGTAGATGCCAATGCTTTGGAAAAACCAAAAAGATTTTTCGGAGCAGCCAGAAACATTGAAGGCGGCGGCAGCTTGACCATTATTGCAACTGCATTAATTGATACTGGTTCCAGAATGGATGAGGTAATCTTTGAAGAATTCAAAGGTACCGGTAACCAAGAAATTCATCTGGATCGAGCTATTGCTGAAAAAAGAATCTTTCCTGCAATCAATATCCGTAGGTCAGGTACCAGAAGAGAAGAACTTATTACCGATGATGCAGAACTTGCGAGAATTAATATTTTGAGAAAACTCCTTCATGAGATGGAAGATATTGATGCTACCGATTGGTTAATTGATAAGCTAAGCAAGCATAAAACCAACAGCGAATTTTTCGACTCTATGAAGAAAGGCAAGTAACCTCTGCTAAAACATAACTTTTTTTTCCTAAGCTTTTTTTCTTTTTCAAATTCAAAGATTCAGGAATTTCTAGATCCAATTTTTTTTCGAATTCAAAATAAATTTGTCCATTTTTAGATAAGAGTTCTTTTTCTAAAATAGCAGTAAGCAAATCATGAACTAAATTTTTGTTAAATGGTGGATCTATGAAAATCAAATCGTATTTAGTGCCAGAATTGTTCTTTTGTATCCATTCCAAACACTCCGCACAAAAGAAATCGCAATCCGCTTTTTCACTCATTTCTAGATAAACTTTTTTTATTTTTTGCAGATACTCTTTATTCTTCTCTACAAAAGTTACTTTTTCAGCACCTCTTGAAAAAGCTTCAAAACCTAAGGCACCTGTTCCAGAAAAAAGGTCCAGACAATACATTTTTTTCAAATCCTGTCCCAGCCAATTAAACAATGTTTCTTTTGCTCTATCCGGAGTTGGTCTTAAATCATCATTCAGATCAAAGTAAATTTTCTTACCTTTCCATTTTCCTCCAATGATTCTAATTTCGCCTTTTTTTTCTTTCTTCATATCATTTATGATATTACATGAGATAATTAAGTTTTAAATTTACCTGCTTATTTACCTTGAAAGAAAAATTTCTAGAAGTTCTTAGAACAACAAAACAAAATGTTTTTGTTTTAGCTGCGGAAAATGGTGACCAGCGTCATGCAATGACTGTGTCCTCGGTTTTTTCTGTATCTCTTGAACCAATGTCTATGGCAGTGAGTGTCAATCAAAGCGCAAGCCTGCATGATCTTTTGATGGAAGAAACTAAATTCTCTTTAAATTTATTAACTGCTGATCAGGTAGATATCGCTGAAATATGCAGTGGTGCTGAAGAGGGGCAAATTAGATTTAATCATCCTGACTGGAATCTAAAAAAGATTCCATATTTACAAAGTGCACAATCAAATTTATTTTGCACTTGTAAAAAAATAGTACCTTTGTATTCCCATTCTTTGGTAATAGGCGAAGTAGACGATATATTTCATTCAGGAAAAACAGATCCGCTGATCTATCAAGACGGTAGATATGAATCATAAAAAAACTTTAGCTTTAGTTATCTCGCTATTTCCGAGCTTTTTGTTAGCTGCCATTACCGTTGATGGAAAGTTAGATGAACCGGAATGGCAAAATGCTCAGTCAATAAGTGATTTTGTAACCGTTTATCCAAATGACAAATCAAAGCCAGAGTTTAAAACCGAAGTAAGGGTTTTCTCTGATGATAAAGGAATATATTTTGGCTTTACAAATGAACAACCTATTGAAACACACACACCTTTGAAACATCCAAGGGATAAGTGGTTTGTTGATGCTGATAGGAATTTCATCATGATAGATTTTGATGGCAATGCAACTGTGGGTTATGAATTTTCTGTAACTCTTGGCGATACATTGAGAGATGCGATTGTGACTAATGAGAATGAAATGTCAGATAGTTGGGATGCTATTTGGTATGCAAAAACATATCAAACAGAGTCCGCTTGGTTTTCTGAATTCTTTATTCCTTGGGAGGTAGCTCCTATGAATGTGGTTGAAGGAAAAACAAGAGAAGTTAAAGCAACCTTTGTCAGAAGGCATCATAAAGAAAATAGGTTTTATAATGTTCCTGGATTGTGGGCCGAACAATCTCCATTTTTATCTAGATTTAAGAGCATAAAGGTTGATAACCCTTCGACAATTAAAAAATCCAGGGTTGATTATTTTCCTTATGTGAGTTTTACCAATAACTTTGTTGAAAATAATCGAAACATAAACTTTGGAGGGGAAATTTTTTGGGATATAAATTCCGAATCAAAATTGGATGTTTCACTTAACCCAGATTTTGGTCAAGTTGAAAGCGATGATTTAATTGTAAATTTCTCCGCAATTGAAACTTACTATGAAGATAAAAGACCTTTCTTCACAGAAAATCAAACTCTGTTTGAAATTACCGGTTGGAATCTTTATTTTATAAATACAAGAAGAATTGGAGGGATACCTGACAAATGTTCTCCAACAAACGAAACTCTAAAAGGAGAATGTAAAAACAGCCTTATAGATTCTTCCGATATAGATCTTGCTTTGAGATATTCTCAAAAGTCACAAGAAAATGAATTTGGTTTCTTTTCAGCTTTTGAAGCGAATAGCGTTTATTCATCCGGGAGGGATTATTTTGCTGGTCGCTACCGAAGAAATATTTCAGAAGCCAACGGTAAAGTTGGTTATATGGTTACTGCAGTGGACAGAGCATCTATCAATAGAGAAGCATACGTTCATACCATTGACTTTGATTTTAAACCTTCTGCTCCAACCAGAGTTTACGGTTGGCTAAGCCAAGCAAGTATTAAAGATAAAGATAAAGACACAGTGGGGACTGGAGCTCGGATAGTAGTTACAAAGGGTTTTTCAGATCAGTTATTCGTTCTTGGCGCAATCAACTATTTAGATGAAGATTTTAATATCAATGATATGGGTTACATCGAGGAATACAACAAAATCAGCATAGGTGGTTTCCTTCAATACATTCGTCCCATAAAAAATAAAACTTCAAAAATATCCCAAACTATTTTTAAAGTAAATGGTGGACACAACAGATCCACAGAAGGATATGGAAATGGTATTGGCTTCAACACAGAATTAGAAATGTTCATGCGTGATAACTCTTATATCAGCTTGAAGTGTAACTGCACTGTCAGAAGAGGTAAAAACTCTACTGAAACAAGAGGATTTGCCGCTGCTCCTTTCATAGAAAGCTTGGCAAACTACGATCTTCAGCTTGCCTACTTCACCCCTAGAACAGACAACATCAGGCCATATGTTAAATTTGGGTTGGCTACTGGTGGATACCGAGTTAACGATCAAGATTCAGACTTACAAAATGAAACAATTAATTTTGGTCTAGGTTTGATTTTGACGACTTCAAGCCAGTTTAGAACTTCTCTCGATTTTTTTGAATTTCAAAAAGAAAATAATTGGGAGGTTTGGCAAAAGGAAAACTTATTTGGTTACTACGATAAGGAAATGGTTTCCTCTGGGATAAACATAGATTGGTTTCCAGGCAACAATCAAGAATTTAGATTGAAAGCATTCATCTATGGTATCAAAGCAAATAATGCTAGAGCCTATAGGGTAAATTCTAGTGGCTATATGACACCATCTTTCGACGACATCAATCCTTTTCAACTTTCTGAAACCGCTTTTCAAATTAGATATAAGTATGAATTTTCACCATTATCTAATTTGTATGTTGTTTACACACGAGGGGGAAAGTCTTCAGGACTTTTAAGAGATTCTTTTGATGGTCTTTATTCAAATGCTTGGAACGAACAAACTTTAGACAAATTTATAGTCAAAATAAGATATAAATTTTAAGGCTTACAGTTTTTGCAAAACAAATTTCCCGAAGACATAACGGATAAGTTTTTTGGCAAATAATCTTCACAAGAAGAGCATTTCACCAACTCTTTATTTTCATTATCCAGATCAATTTCTTCTTGTTTGAATAGTCTTGCTAAACCGGAAAGAATACCCACAAAGGCAAGGACAATTAATAATTTTAAAAGCATTTCTATGAATTAGCAGCGGCTTTTTTTTCAGAAGCCTCGATAAATCTTTTTAGTACTTCAGCAGCTTGATTTTTCAATTCTTCATTACCCATGAGATCGTAGGCTTTAACTTTAATTTCTAAAGCTTTTTGTACCACTTCGGAGTTAGGGAGATTTGAAATTATGTAATCGGCTCGAGAAACTGCGGCAATGTATGCTTTTCTTTCGACATAAAACTCTGCAACTTCTATTTCTTGTTTAGCAATTAAACTTCTAAGGAACAGCATTCTTCTCTTGGCATCTTCAATGTAGGAGCTTTCTGGAAATCTAGAAATAAACTCAGTCAATTCATCAAAGGACTCTTTAGCCTGAGTCAAATCTCTTTTATAGGTGAGTTCTCCCAACACTGGAACAGTACTCAGCAATTCCTTTTCCTTAGAAAATTTTGCCAGACCTTTCATGTAGTAAGCGTAATCTGTATTGGGGTGTCTTGGGTGCAGGCTGATAAATCTCTCTGCTGCAACCACGGAAGCATCGTAAAGCCCATTTTCATAGTAAGCATAAATCAGTTCTGCTTGAGCTTGTTCTGCATATTTACCAAATGGAAATCTCCTTTCTAAAGATTCCAGAGCATCGATTGCCATGGAATAGTTTTTGGATTTTATTCTTTCTTGAGCTTGATCATAAATTTCTTTTTCTTGCATTGCAGGCGTCATTGGCTCTTCTTTTTTTTGTGTAGCACAACTTACAAAAAAGACTAAGAAAACAGTAAAAAAAAGATTTGAATAAAATTTCATGAAATAAGTTTATCATTCTGTCATGACGATTAAGAAGGAGAATTTAATTACTAGAGAGATAAGTGAAGCACTTTCCAACAAACGTCTTGATGTAGTTTTGGCAGAAACTTTTCCGGAATACTCCAGAAGTAGATTAAAAAAATGGCTAGAAAACAACCTAGTATCTGTAAATCAAAGAGTAATTAATAAACCCAGTCATAAAATCATTTTTCCAGCAAAACTGGAACTCAGTGTACCAAACGAAAATCTCACAGAAGATTTACCAGAACAATTAGACTTAAATATAGTTGAGTCTACTGAAGGATATATCGTAATCAACAAAAGTCATGGAATGGTAGTTCATCCTGGTGCTGGCAATAAATCTGGAACATTGTTGAATGCCTTATTGCATGAATATCCTGAATTAAAAAAATTACCAAGAGCAGGAATTGTTCATCGTCTGGATAAAGATACCTCGGGACTTATGGTAGTTGCTAGAAACGAACCTACCATGCAAAGCTTATCAGAACAAATTTCCAATCGTTCCATCAAAAGGATTTACCAAGCTTTCACAGTTGGAAGAATTGAAAGGTCTGGAAAAATTGAAGCGCCAATTGGGAGACACCCTAAGAATAGACAAAAACAAGCAATTATTGAATCTGGTCGAGAAGCTATCTCACACTTCAAAGTCATAGAAAATTTTGGCTCTTACTCTCATCTTGAAGTTTCCTTGGAAACAGGAAGAACTCATCAAATTAGAGTTCATATGAATCATTTGGGTTTTCCTTTAATTGGCGATCCTCTTTATGGCAGGCGCAGAAGATTTGCAAAAAATACCCATCAGAAACTTAGAGAAATAATAGAAAGTTTTCCTAGACAGGCACTTCATGCAGCCCAGTTGAGTTTTATAGATCCAACTACATCTAAAGAAGTAAGCTTCCAATCAAAATTACCATCTGATTTAGTCGAATTGAGGGAAAACCTTTTAAATCAGGCATAATTTCCTTGACTTGCTTACTGGTACTGTCAAAATTCGCTCCCTTAAGAGATTTCTTCAAATTTTTTTAGAAAAATGGCAAAAGTTATGACATCTGGCGGCGAGGCTTTAATTAAAGCTTTAGCTGACGAAAATGTAGACATCATCTTCGGTTATCCTGGAGGTGCTGCGTTGCATATTTATGATGCCATCTATCAACAAGATCGAGTACAACATATCTTAGTCAGACACGAACAAGCCGCTACTCATGCAGCTGATGGCTTTGCTCGAGCTACCGGTAAACCTGGAGTTTGTTTGGTTACTTCTGGACCTGGAGCAACCAATGCGATTACCGGTATTGCAACTGCTTATATGGATTCCATTCCTTTGGTTGTCATTTCTGGCCAAGTACCAAATCATTTAATAGGTACGGATGCTTTTCAAGAAACCGATATGATGGGTATTTCTAGACCCATTGTTAAACATAGTTTTCTTGTGCAAAAGCCAGAAGAAATTCCAGTTATTGTCAAAAAAGCATTTCACATTGCAACCAGTGGCAGGCCTGGACCAGTCGTAATTGACGTTCCAAAAAACTTAACCGATCCAAATGAGAAGTTTGAGTATAAATTCCCTTCAGATTTATATTTAAGATCATTCGCCTTATACGATGAAGCAGAAAATAGTGAAGTAAAAAAAGCTGTGAAATTGCTTACCGAGGCAGAAAGACCTGTCATTTATGCTGGTGGTGGAGCTATCAACTCCAATGCTGCAGCAGAAATATATGAATTTGGAAAGTTGATGGGTTGTCCTGTTACCAATACTTTAATGGGTCTTGGTGTTTACCCTGCTTCTGATGAACAGTTTGTTGGTATGTTAGGCATGCATGGTACCTATGAAGCAAACATGGTGATGCATGAAGCAGATTTGATCATGGCAATTGGCGCAAGATTTGACGATCGAATTACCAATAATCCAAACAAATTCGGTCTGCAAGCAAAAAAAATACATATTGATTCCGATCCATCTTCAATTGATAAGATCATAGACGTAGATGTTGCGATGACTGGAAATGCAAAAAAAGTTATTTCCCAAATCAATAAAGAATTAAAAGCTATGAATTTTGACAACAAAAAATTTGATGGTTGGATGAAAAAAGCCATGCAGTGGCGTGCAGAACACGGACTCAATCACAATATGTTGAATAAAAAAAATCCAGGAGACATCATTTTGCCCCAACAAGTTATTCAATCTACATATAAAGCGACTGATGGTAAAGCATTTGTGACTTCAGATGTCGGTCAGCACCAAATGTTTGCGGCACAGTACTATCACTTCAACGAACCCAGGAAATGGATTAATTCAGGTGGCTTAGGCACCATGGGTTTTGGTTTGCCTGCTGCAATGGGAGTTAAATTTGCTTTTCCTGACGAAACGGTTGCATGCATCACGGGAGAAGGCAGTATTCAAATGTGTATTCAAGAATTATCTACTTGCGGACAATATGGTTTGCCTATCAAGATTATCAATCTCAACAACAGAGCGCTTGGAATGGTTAAACAATGGCAGGATATGCAATATGGTGGTCGATATTCCAGTATCTCTTATGAAGACTCCTTACCGGACTTTATCAAGCTTGCAGAGTCCTATGGACATGTCGGCATGAAAGTAGAAAAGCTTTCAGAACTTGAGTCTGCAATGGAAGAGTGCTTTGCTTTAAAAGACAAATTGGTTTTTCTTGATGTCTATGTCGATCCTGATGAGCATGTCTATCCTATGTTGAAAGCTGGCGGAGACATGTCAGAAATGTTCTTAAGCAAAACGGAAAAAACTTTCGAATGAATCATATTGCCTTGCTAATGGAAAACCAACCTGGAGCTCTATCTAGGGTAATAGGTTTATTTTCTCAAAGAGGGTACAACATCGATTCTTTATCGGTAGCACCAACACAAGATGAAACACTTTCCAGATTGACCATGACCATTGGTGAAGAAGGTGCTGATATCAATCAAATACTAAAACAGTTATATAAATTGGTTGATGTGGTAATGGTACAAAATTTAAGTGAAGCCGACGCCTTAACTTTAGAACTTGCGATAATTAAATTAAATAAGGCTAAGACAGATGTTGAGGGGCTTTTGAAAAATTATGAATTTGAAAGAGAAATTTTAGATGAAAAAGACAACTTCACAGTTTTCAAAGTACTTGGCGATACTCAAGAAATTGAAAAGTTATTGTCTGAATTGAAGAAAGAAGAATTTTTAGAAGTTACAAGGTCTGGTACCTTAGGTATGACCAAAGGCAATGAGTCTCTGGCAACTAATGATCAGACTAAAATTTCTTACGATTAATTAGAGGAGAAACAAATGGAAGTTTATTACGATAAAGACGCAAAGTTGGATCTTATAAAAGATAAAACCATAGCAGTTATTGGCTTTGGTTCCCAAGGACATGCGCATGCAAACAATCTCAAAGATTCCGGTATGCAAGTCATTATTGGTTTGCGTGAAGGTTCAAGTTCAGCTGATAAAGCCAAAGGTGCTGGTTTTGAAGTAATGGATAATAAAGCTGCAGCAGCAGCTGCTGATTTTGTGATGATGCTTATTCCTGATGAAAAACAGGGAAAAACATATGCTGAAGAAATTGAGCCGAATCTAAAAGAAGGTGCAACTTTGGCTTTTGCCCATGGTTTTAATATTCATTATGGTCAAATCAAACCCAGAGCTGACTTGGATGTGGTGATGATTGCACCAAAAGGTCCTGGACATACCGTTCGAGGTCAATATCAAATAGGAGCAGGGGTACCTTGTTTGGTAGCTATTCATCAAGATGCATCTGGCAATGCACTAGACAATTCCGTGGCTTATGCTTCTGCAATTGGTGGAGGAAGAGCTGGGATCATCAAAACCACTTTCAAAGATGAGACGGAAACCGATTTATTCGGTGAGCAAGCAGTTCTTTGTGGCGGCTTAACTTCCCTCATTCAAGCCGGTTATGAAACTCTGGTTGAAGCCGGTTATCCACCTGAGATGGCATACTTTGAGTGCGTTCATGAAGTGAAACTTATCGTTGATTTGATTTATGAAGGCGGCTTAGCAAACATGCGTTACAGCATCTCAAATACTGCAGAGTATGGTGACTATACCTCTGGTCCTAAAGTTGTGACCGATGAAGCCAAGCAAGCGATGAAAAAAATTCTAGACCGAATTCAAAATGGCGAGTTTGCCGATGAGTTTGTCACCGATGCCAGAAAGAGTAATGGTCCTGAAGGTGGACCAGAAATGGAAAAGTATCGTCGCGAATCGAGAGAGCATCCAATTGAAAAGGTTGGCGCAGATCTTCGAGGCATGATGCCTTGGATTGAAGCCAATAAATTGGTTGATAAAACCAAAAATTAGTTTTTTAGTTTTCTTCTTCAGAGAGATTTTTAAGTTGCTTCATTAAATTGAAGTGACTGTCATCTCTCATCGGAAGAAAATCATGATCGTATGCTTTTTCTGGATTTTCTCTGACCCTTCTATCTAATGCTTTTGCATCAGGGCCGATAAGAATGCGCCACTCTTTGGCTTTGACGCCATCCAAAATTACTTTCGCAGCAGCTTCGGCAGAAGTAATGGCTTTTTCCTTAAAATCTCTTTGTCTATTCATGACCGACTCACGAAACATTTCTAAGGATAGGTTGTGAACTGGCGCACCCACCTTAATCCATCTGTCTTTCATTTCTTGCAGCTCTTCGTCATCAAGATCAGCTATATCTTTTTGACCCAAGACTTTTCCAGAATTTTCACTAATCGAAGTTCCGATATGTCCTGGCATGACCAGAGATACACCAAGGTGTGGCGCATTGATACGAAAGTCGTTTATTAATGCTTCAGTAAAACCTTTAACGGCAAATTTTGCTGCAGAGTAAGAAGTGTGGGGTTGGGAATGTCCAAGGGTTGCCCAAAAACCGTTAACGCTACTGGTATTGATCATATGACCTTCTTCACTTTTAAGTAAGGCATCCATAAATGCTCTAGAGCACAAATAAACTCCGTCCCAACAAATCTTAAAAGTTCTTTCCCATTCTTCTATGCCAGAAAGAACAAAACTTGCTCCACCACCAATACCGGCATTGTTAAAAAGTAAATTGATGTGTTCGGTTTTTTGATGTTCTAAAACTTCATCTCTAAAACGCAAGACATCTTCTTCAGACGATACGTCGCATAAGTGTTTTGTGATTTTTACATGAGGATATTTTTTTGTGGCTTCTTGGAAAGTCTCTTCCATATTTTCTTCTATGACATCGCAAATAGAGACATGACAGCCTTCTCCAGCCAATTGATAAGTGAGCTCTCTTCCCATGCCGGTTCCACCACCTGTGATTACCGCAATTTTTCCATCAAAATTTTCCATCTTTCTCCCAAAAAATAATTTTCTAAAGTTTTTTTACTTTACATAGTATCTAATAGAAAAAAAACCTATAATCCTTTTTCCAAGATCAGCAAGATAAGATTTTTACTTCTAATTTTGGGTCTGTAGCTCAGCTGGTTAGAGCGCACCCCTGATAAGGGTGAGGTCGCAGATTCGAGTTCTGCCAGACCCACCAAATTCAATTTAATATTTTGACAGTCATACTGTCATATCCTATATTCTTTCCTCAGGGAGATAATTCAAAATGCTCAAAAGGACGCTTTACTCACTCATTGCAATTGTTTTCATAGGGGTTGTTGCATGGGAATACAAAGTAAACATCTTAATTTGGTCCTTACCAAAGATGATGAATATTCTTAACCCCATTCAAGAAAACATACCAACATCTTGGTCTATAGGGCCAGAAGAAGCAACGAAGGACGATCGACCTAACATAATTTTAATTCTTGCTGATGATATGGGCTACAACGATATTTCGCTCCACAATGGTGGAGCTGCTGATGGTTCTTTGCAAACACCACATATTGATGAATTGGCTGCAAGTGGTGTTTGGTTTTCAAGAGGTTATGCTGCTAATGCGACTTGTGCTCCATCTCGAGCATCAATCATGACAGGTAAATATGCTACAAGATTTGGCTATGAATTTACTCCAGTGCCCGATCCGGCAAGATTTATTCTCACTTGGCTGGTTGAAGAAGATGATGCTCAATTGAGAGGTAGAATTGATCGAGAAGTCGCAAATAATTTACCTTCATATTTCGATATGGGCATGCCAACTGAACAAATTACTATAGCTGAAGTTCTTAAGGATGCAGGGTATTACACCGCTCACATTGGTAAATGGCATTTAGGAATTACCAATGGCATGGATCCTCAAAGTCAGGGCTTTGTTGACTCTTTGTCGCTAGCAGGGAGTTCTTATCTTTCTGAGAATGACCCTGAAGTTGTGAATGCCAAATTCGATACCAGCATTGATAAGATGGTTTGGTCTTCCTCTCAGTATGCAGCTAGATTTAATGGCAGCAAACCTTTTGCTCCTGATAAATACGTCACAGATTACTATACCGATGAAGCATTGAAAGTGATTGAAAATAACCAGAACCGTCCCTTCTTTTTATACTTAAGTCATTGGGCAATTCATAATCCATTACAAGCTTTAAGATCTGATGTTGAGCAAATGCAACATATGTCCGGCCATAACCTTCAAGTATATTCAGGCATGATTCGAGCACTTGATCGTAGTGTTGGCAAAATTATAGAAAAACTTAAAGAACTAGAAATCTATGGGAAAACTTTGATCATATTTACCAGCGATAATGGAGGTGCTAATTACATCGAATTGGAAGATATCAATAAACCTTATCGAGGCTGGAAAATATCGTTTTTTGATGGCGGTATAAGAGTGCCTTTTATTTTTAGTTGGCCTGATCGCATTGAAGCTGGAGAAAAATTCGATGATGCTATTCACCACTTCGATATTTTTTCTACAATTGCTGCAGCGGCAAATGCAGAAATAAAGAATAAAAACGTTATTGACGGAGTAAATTTACTACCTTTCATTAATAGAGAGACTTTTAACAAACCTCATGAAACTCTTTTTTGGCGCTCTGGTAATCACCAATCGGTTTTACATAAAAACTGGAAATATTTAATTAGCATTAAAGAAAATGCTCGATGGTTGTTTGATACTTCTTCGGATCCTTTTGAAAAAAATAATGTTATTGATAAATATCCAAAACAGGCCCAGGTTATAGAAAGCTTATTAGTTGAATTCAACGATAAGCAAAGTGATCCTCTTTTCCCATCAGCTTTTGAAGCTCCAATAATGATTGATAAATATGACGGGCAAGAATATGAAGCAGGGGACGAATATATTTATTGGTCTAACTGAACTAAATAAAAAAATTTTGTTTTGGGAACACCCCTTCCAGAATTGAAGGGGTGCTCTAGGGGGATTCTCTAACTTAGAAGTTAAAGTTAAGTTTGATACCGAAGTTTCGACCAGCTAAAGGCACTTCGTTTTTTACATAAGAAGTGTGATTTCTAGCTTTTTCATCCATAAGGTTTCTTCCAAAGACAGATAAAACCAGTTCTTCATCACTACCAATAGCAATTGATCTTCTGATATCGAAATCAACCATGGTGTAGCCGTCTGTGACAGATTCACCAAAACCAATGTCATCTTCTTTTTGGACATCTATGATTTTTACATCGTAAGTAACATTTTCATTTTCAAGCGCGAAACGATAAACATTTTTGATTGGGGTGATTCTTGGAACATTTCCACCACTGCCAAAAGTTCCCACAACTTCGTCTCTGCCGTAAGAAATTTGGACTTCACCGTTCTCTGTAGTAAATGATCTTCCTACTTCTACTTCATAACCATTAAAGTCTGCATCGGCTTGACGATAATTGGTAATAGGTAAATTCTTGGCATTTTTAGTACCTGAGTCTAAAAGATAAATATAGTTATCAACTGCGTTTGAATAAACCGAGGCATTTACAAAATAACCATCGTTTTCGTAATTAACGCTGAAATCTATATTATTAGATCTTTCAGATTCTAGATTTACGTTACCAGTCTCCACTCTAGCTGCAGCTAAGTGAGTTCCATTCATGAAAAGTTCTATTTCTGATGGAGCTCTTGCAACACTAGAGATACCAAGAGTTAATCCAACATTGTTCGCTAAGTCCCAACCCATTGTAAGAGCAGTACTCAAGTCACTTTCACTAATATCGTGAAGTGTATTGCCAATAGCACCATCTCTATTTACTTGATCCAAACGAACACCAAAATCAAGATCAACAACGTCCAACTCTCTACAGATGAAGTAACCAAAGCTCAACATTTGAGAATCTACTGGTTTCATAAAAGCTTCCTCTCCAACTATTGCAACATCTTCTTGACTGGCATTAATTGTTACATTTTGTCTGTTACCGCCATCTTGATTACCAATATCCATCTTCATCCCAAATTCGAAAGATTCATTAGTAAAGGTCGTAGGTGCATGCTCCTCTTCTTCCTCTTCTTCCTCTCCTTCATGATGTTCTCCTTCTACGTGACCTTCAGTAAAGGAATAATCATTTGCTTGAAAGAAATAACTTAGTTTATCTAGCCCACGTAGATTAGTTACAGCTCCTTCAATGGTTACGTTTTCAGATTCAGTATCAGCTTGAATTCTTTCTTCATGCTCCTCTTCTCCTGGCTTATGTTCTTCTTCTTCTTCACCATGGAAAGCAATACCGTAAGTATTTTCAATCTTACCTAATGAAAAACCAAAATAACCCCAGTCTTCAATTGTTGAAAGGCCAAATTTTTGACTGAAAGTAGCTAAATCTGAATTTGCTAAAGTTGTTTCTGCTTCAGGATTACCTTCATGAATGATGGCTCCGCTTGGAACCTCGTGACTTTCAAAGTTTACTTCTTTTAAAGCATAAGTAAGGTTTAAACCATTGACGTTTCCTTTATAAGAAAAACTTCCTGAAGTACCCATGTTTGCTGTTTGTCTTTCAAGACCTATATTAAAGTTATTGCCTTCGAAGTCTTTGCTAGCAATAGTTTGATCAACGATATTGATGATTCCACCCATGGTTCCATTGGAATACAACAAAGATGAAGGGCCACGAACCACTTCTATTTGTTGTAAGTCGTTCACATCGACATCATTTAAATGGTCCGAACCTAGACCAGAGACATCTCTAACTAACTTACCGTTAGATAGAATTCTCACTCTAGTCCCGCCCATTCCTCTAATGATTGGTTGTCCAACTCCAGGACCAAAGCCGGATGAATTTACTCCTAGTAAATAGTCAATGCTGTCTCCTAGATTTGTTGAACCTGTATAATTAATGTCATCACCTGTGATGACAAATATCGGTGAATCTATTTCAGCAAGTGTAGCTCCTCCAAGGGATGAAGTAACAATGACTTCCTCATCCATTGCATGAAGCACATTTAGAAATGCGAAACACAAAATAAAATACAAAGATTTTTTCATAATCTCCTCCTAAGAAATTAAAAAATTAAAATTAAAAAAGTTTAAAAGTTGGTCTTATTGAGGTGGGGCCCTAGAAAGAAAGTAAGACTGATTCTTTTTTTCATAAAAACTGATTTGTTCAATTTCTATGTTGTCAGAGAAAAAGAGATGATATGAAGTAAATTCAAGTTCACTACTTACTTGATCGCCGATACAAGAATGACATTCATTTTGAAATTCAAATTCATGATGCTCAACATCATGAGTTTCATGAGAATGATCGTGAGAAAGCTCTCCAAGTAAGCCACTTGAAGCTAAAACCAAGCTAAAAAGAATTGCTAGTTTGTTTTCTTTCCCTAACACGCGGGGGATTGTATTATAAAAAAAGATTTTTTACACTTTTCATGTAATTTTTTTTGGGAGAAAGATATGAGATTGTCATTTATTTTATTAACAGCTTTTTTTATTTCGTGTTCAGAAATTTCTCATAATTCAGCAGAGTGGCAAATTGAAACTTATTCTTCTGCTGCACCTTCATACATTGGAGATTTTGCTACGGTGATAGGCGGTAATGGAGAAATACTCAGAGAAGGATCCAATGGTTGGATTTGCCAACAAGGTAATCCAAGACCTTATCCAAAGGATGGATGGAAGTCCGCGCATGAAGCCATGCCAGCATGTCACGATGAAGAAGGAATGAAATGGATGATGGCTTATGCTGAAGGAAAGGCTCCTAACTTAAGCAGAGACACCTATATGTGGATGCTCCATGGCGATGTTGGTGAAGACAATTTAGTACCTGGCGTTTTGAATGAGAGTGATTCAACTCCAGGGCAATGGATTGAATCAGGCCCGCATTTGATGCTGATGCCAAAAGATCCAAAAAGCCTGAAAAATTTCACAACCGACTTCACTAAGGGAGAGCCTTACGTCATGTTTCCTGGAACTGACTATGCCCATTTGATGATTCCTGTGGAGGGTTATTACGATTACCAGCCTTTAGCTAAACCAGATTAAATTATAAAGAGCTAAAGAAGCTTCTTAGTTCTTGGATATAAAGTTCTGGCTTTTCTAAGGCAGCAAAGTGTCCGCCTGAATCTAAAACATTGTAATACTTCAGATTGCTATAACGTTTTTTAAGCCAACGTTCGGATGCTTTGAAAATCTCTTTAGGATAGATACTGACTCCGGTAGGCGTTTTAACTTCTCCGCCATTGAATTCGCCAAAACTTTCCCAATACAATCTGGCAGAGGATGTTGCGGTTTCCGTTAACCAATAAAGCATAACATTGGTCAGTAATTCATCCCTTGATACGGCATTTTCTGGATGACCACCGCAATCCGTCCATTGGTAAAATTTTTCTAAGATCCATGCTGCTTGACCTATAGGCGAATCGGTCAATCCATAGCCTAAAGTTTGCGGCCTTGTGGATTGTTGTTTGGAATAGCCAGAGTCCCACTCTTGATAAAATTGAAATCCTGCTAAAGCATTCTGCTCGAATTCAGTTAAATCATTCATGGTATCCATATCAGGAGAAACTACTGCCATATTTAAATGAATAGCTTCACAGTCGGGATCTTGTGTACCAAGAGCGGTTGTTACTGCAGAGCCCCAGTCACCACCTTGGGCAAAATATTTTTTGTATCCAAGGTTTTTCATGAGCTTAAGAAAAGTATCTGCAATCTTTTCCACACCAAAACCCGGTTTTGCAGGTTTTCCTGAAAATCCAAATCCAGGCAAAGAAGGGGTTACTACATGAAAAGCATCTTTAGGATCTCCACCGTTGATTGTCGGATCTGCTAAAGGTTTAATCACATGGAGAAATTCCACAATGGAACCTGGCCAGCCATGAGTAATGATTAAAGGTTTGGCTTCTTTGTGGGGGGAGGGGTAATGGATAAAGTGAATATCCAAGTCATTTATATTTGTTATGTACTGGGGAAATTCATTAATGTTTTTTTCATGTTTTTTCCAATCATAATCATTCAACCAATATTCGTGAATTTCTTTCATGTAGGACAATGGAATACCTTGAGTCCAATCGTCCGGCGTTTCTTTTTCGGGCCATCTTGTGAGTTCTAAACGTTTTTTTAAGTCTTCAAGCTTACTTTCAGGTATGGCTATTGAGAAATCTTTAATTTTTGACATGGTATCTTTGAATATAAATTTTATGTTGTATTATTTCCTCTCAAATAAGAAAATATCATAATTAGTTAAAAACTTACGACTTTTTATCATGGAAAAACTGGCTGAGCGCTTTTCAACCCATCTTGAGAATTGGGGACTGGTTTGGTTTTGTTTGATTTTTTGGGGCAGTATTTTTAATGCAATTTTTCTAAATTTTTTTAACTTCAACTCAGAATTCTATCTTAACTATTTAGGCTACTTTGCAGGACTTATTCTTGGAGTATTCGCTAAATATAAAGCTTGGGGTTGGTTAGGATGAATCAATTTACTTTGGATAACCAAAAACTTCTCTCCATCGATGAGGAACGTTTAGTTGCTAGAACCTTTATGGGCAGAATAGAGTGGGAAATGATTGTCATTGGATTAGGACAATTTCTTGTCTGGCTAGGGATTTGGGCAATGGTTCTTATGGGGTCTTTATCGCTTTGGGCTGGATTTGTACTAAGCACTATATCAACTGCATTCTCATATCTACCGTCTCACGCAGGTCAGCACGGTCACCTCTCTGGAAAGAATAAAAAATTAAAATGGTTAAACGCATTTGTCGGTCAGATTTCTTTAATTCCTCTTGCGCAATCGCACCATATTTTAAAAGCAACACATATGAAGCATCATGCTTACACCAATAATCCTGATAGAGATCCTGATTTTTTCCATACTCACGTTGATCACTGGTGGCAGGCAGCTATAAATGTTCACGGTCAAACTAATGGCGGAGATTCAAGACTACAAAAAATGGTGGAGATGTTTACCGAAGAAGATGAAAACTTCAAGGCTGACGTAGAAAAAGGAACTCCTATTGCTTTGATGTTTTTTTTCGGTCAAATGATTACAGCCTTTTATTTTCCATTGGAAACATTGCTTCTATGGTGGCTTCCCAGAAAAATCGTTACTTCATATTTGGGAGTTATCTTTTCTCACGAACCCCATAAAGTTCTGCCCCAAGGAAGATATAAAGATACGAGGTTCTGGGTAAATGGGATTCCTAGATTTTTTAATCATTCCATGCAAATCCATGTGATGCACCATATGTATCCAAACATTTGTCATTTTGATGAACCAAAAGCAATAGAGGCTTTAAAACCTTTTATGATTGCAAGAGGCATTCCTGGTGCTGAAGATCTTCCGGATAAGATCTCTTATAAACTTCTTTCTTATAAATAACATTGGCCTATACATTAAGCATTGGTGAAAATGCTCCGGATTTTGATCTAGTAGGGACCGATGTAGATTATTACTCCTTGGATTCTTTTCAAGAATACGAAAATCTAATTATTTTTTTTACCTGTAACCACTGTCCTTATGTCACAGGATCAGACGAAGTCACACGAGCAACGGTAGAGAAATATCAAGGTCCTAGATTCAAGTTCGTTGCAATCAATTCAAATAGCAAAAATACTTATGAAGAAGATAGTTTTGAAAACATGGTTAAAAGAATAGATGACTTAAAATTTCCATGGCTTTATCTTTATGACGAGACACAGAAAACTGCAAAGGATTATGGAGCCTTAAAAACACCTCATTTTTTTGTATTCGATCAAGAAAGAAAGTTGGTTTACACAGGAAGAGGAGTTGATTCTCCAAAAGATTCATCTAATATTAAAGCTAATGATTTAGAAAGAGTTCTTGAAGAACTCAAAGAAGATAGAAAAATATCAGTGCCAGTTACCAATCCCATTGGCTGTAATATTAAATGGGAGGGCAAGGAAGCACACTGGATGCCTGCAGAGGCATGTGACTTAATATAGGAGATAAAAATGTCTGAGTTAGCTACTTTAAAAACAGAAGGAGATGTATCGATAATTACTTTGGATGATGGAAAGGCAAACGTTTTTTCTTTTCCAATGTTGGAAACTCTTCAAAAAATTCTTTCCGAGATTCCCAAAGATAAAGGTTCAGTAATTATTACGGGAAGAGATGGAATGTTTTCTGGAGGTTTTGATCTAAAAACTTTTGCATCTGGAGATGTTGATCAAATTAAAAATATGTCTGCATTGGGTTTCAAAACTTTATTTGATTTGTATACCTTTCCAAGACCTGTAGTTGCAGCAATTTCAGGTCATGCTGTAGCGTTGGGTATTTTTGTAGTTTGTTGTTGTGATTACCGAATTGGGATAGACGGAGAATTTGTGGTTCAAGCAAATGAAGTAAGAAACAACATGGATATTCCAGTACCTATTATGGAAATAGCAGCCAGTAGGGTAGACAAGCAACACATTTATAGAGCTCTTTTTCATGCAGATCCTTATAAAATGTCAGATGCTGTCAGTGCTGGTTGGATTGATGAAGTTGTGTCTGCTCCAGGCGATCTTATGACAAGAGCGATGGAAAAAGCAGTAGATTTGGCAACTTTAGGTCACCCTATGTACCAAAAAACAAAAGAAGTTTTTCAACAAGATATTGTAGAAAAAATCCAAGCAAATTTGCCTAATCCTTCAGACAGTCCAAGTTTCGTATCGGTTTAGTTATTTGTAAACTTCTTATATAATCCAATTCCTTTGGGGCTATAGCTCAGCTGGGAGAGCGCCTGATTTGCATTCAGGAGGTCCGCGGTTCGATCCCGCGTAGCTCCACCAAAAATAATCTCATCCCCAATTAAGATTTATATTATTTATATTTTCTTTAATAAGTCTTAATCTTAAATTTACCGTTTCAACAGCAATTCTATGGGAAAATCTTTCATGAGTTTCCGCATATATTTTTCCGATTTTTTTGTACAGCTTCTCGTCAATGATCTTTTCTAAAATTTCTACTTCTGCTCCTTCAATATCTATTTTTAGCAAAGCAATTTTATTTTCAATATTCTTCAAATAATCAATAAAATCTATACATTTAATTTCTACAAAAGGTTTATCTTTGCCACTCCTAAAACTCAATACAGAAGAACCTATTGTTGTCTCGGGATTAGCTGTATCAAATTTTCTGTACCTGTATAGTTTTTTGGATTCCTTTTTTATTCCAACAGCTACTTCAAATAATTTAAGATTTTCATTGTCGTTGCCGCAATTTTTTTTCAATTCATTTATGGCTATAGGATCAGGTTCAAAGGCGTGAACTTTAAATTCTTTCTTTAAAAAAATATTTGTGAACTTTCCTACATTTGCTCCTACATCAATCACAAAGGATCCTCTCGGCAAGGAATTTATGTAGTCATTAAATTCTTTTGAAGCTTCTTTAACTCTTCCACTTCTATTTATTTTGAATCTATTTTTTAAGTACCATTTAAATTTAAAAGTAAAATCATCAGTAAAATTCATAATCTTTTTTAATTTTTAAAATATGTTTTCTAGTTATTTTAGATAAATATTAATACTAAACCTAATATTAATACTTAACCTAATATTTATACTTTGACAGTGTATCTCTCATATTTTATATTTGATTTTATGAGAGCATTACACGATTTAGTTATTAGAAACGGAAAAATTGTAGATGGCAGCGGAAAAAAACCTTTTCATGGTGATGTTGCTATAGACAATGGAAAGATATCTGCAGTAGGAATCGTTGAGAATCCAGGTAAAAAGGAAATTGACGCAAAAGGTAACATTGTCACTCCTGGATGGGTAGACATTCATACTCACTATGATGGTCAAGTTTGTTGGGATCCATATTTAACCCCATCAAGCTGGCACGGCGTTACAACAGTCGTGATGGGAAATTGTGGAGTCGGTTTTGCTCCAGTCAAACCTGGCGATGAAGAATTTCTAATTCAATTGATGGAAGGAGTTGAAGACATACCTGGTACGGCGCTTCATGAAGGGGTTGATTGGAATTGGGAAACTTTTCCAGAGTTTTTAGATGCGATAGAAAAAAAGGATTTTGTCATGGATCTTGGTTTTATGATTGGACATGGTCCTTTGAGAAGTTACGTCATGGGATATGAAAGATGTCAAAGTCAAGTTGATGCCTCAAAAGAAGAAATTTCCAAAATGTCGGATATTGTTACTGAGGCTATTGAATCTGGTGCCTTAGGTTTTAGTACTTCAAGAACAATTTTACATCGAGATGTTCACGGAGTTTATGTTCCTGGAACAGAAGCAAGCTCAGAAGAAATGAAGTCTTTAGCTTTTGCGATTGATAAAGCAGGCGAGGGAACTTTGGAAATTGTTTCTGATTGGCTTGATAAAGAAATTGAAATGTCTTGGATGAGAGAATACGTTGAAAAAAGCGATTGTGGACTTACAGTGCTTCAGACAAGTGGTGATGCAGTAAAAACAATTTTATTTTGTGAAGAACAATTTTTGAAAGGTAAAAACGTTAGACCTCAATTTCCAGGTAGGAATGTCGGAATGATGTTTGGCTTGGAAAGTTCCTTACATCCTTTTATTGGTCATCCTTCTTATCGTGAAATAGCAGACCTTCCTTTATCTGAAAGGGTTCAAATTATGAAAGATCCAGCTTTTAAGGAAAAACTTCTTAATGAAAAACCAAATTTTGCTTCTGAGATAGAAAAATCAATGAATGAGCAAGGCAATACAAAATCTCAAGAAGAGATCAAAGAAGCAGCTAATCTAGGTCTTAAACTTATTTCCAACTACGATACTCAATTTATTCTAGGAGATCCTCCTAATTATGAGCCTGGAAAAGAGGACAGTATTGCAGCTTTAGCAAAATCTAAAGGTATAGCTGAGCTTGAAGTCATTTATGATGAATTTCTTAAAAACGAGGGTACTAATTTAGTTTATGCCTGTTTTACTCCATACGATAATCACAAATTAGATTTTGTAGAACGAGCTTATAGTCTTAAGTCTTCTGTAGCTGGCGGAAGCGATGGTGGAGCTCATTGTGGATTGATATGCGATGCTAGTATGCCCACAACTAACTTATCACACTGGGCAAGAGACAGAGAGGCTGGTAAAAAAATTCCAATTGAATTAATAGTTAGAAAACAAACTAAGGATACTGCCGAAACTTATGGTTTGTTTGACCGAGGGGAAATTAAAACAGGAATGTTAGCCGATTTGAATATCATTGATTTCGAGAAGCTTAATGTTACTCATCCTAAAATGGTTTACGACCTGCCTTTGGGAGGAAGAAGATTAATTCAAACCTCTTCAGGTTACTTGGCTACAGTTAAAAGTGGTGAAGTAGTTTATGAAGCTGGTGAAGCGACAGGAATTCTTCCGGGAAAATTAATCCGAGGAAAGCAAACTTGTGAAGTAAAAATGGAAAAAGAAAGGGTACCTTTCATTGACCGAACTCTTCGTTTAATGTCTGTTAAAGCTTTTAAGTTACTCTGGAATTTTAGAAAAAGCTCAGTTAAAACTACAGTTGTTTCCGACGACTAAACTGAAGTTTCTAGATTAGCTTTATCTCGAGCATATCTTCGCCCTGCAAAGTAATAGCATGGGATAGCGAGTGATCCGATAAAACCAAAGATTAATAAAGCCCAGGTATAAGGCTCTGCAAAGGTACCTTTGGTTAAATCAATTAGAATTCCAGCTCCTAGGGAACCGATAGTAAGACCAATTAAGTTTATACAAAGAATATAGAAAGCAACGATTGTCGCTCTAATTTTCTCCGGAACTAACTCTTGAACTGTAGAAAAAGTGGGGCCATAAAAACATCCCAACTGAAAATAACCAAAGACTACACCGACCCAAAAAATTACCGTTGTTGGTTCTACAAATCTATAGATTACTCCTATTGGTAACAAAATAAGAGATAACCAAAATAAGAAAATCGGTCTACCCTGATTTGTTTTCTCTAACCACCAGTCACTCACTAATCCACCAAACAAAACTCCTGCCAGTCCGGCAAAGACAGCTATAATTCCAGATATTTGAGCGATGACACTTCTATCAAAACCTCTTTCCTCAACTAGCCATATTTGTTCAAAGGCGGCTGCACCAAGAATAATATGATAGAAAACTCCTCCAGAGATGGTGAGCGTTAGAGCAGGTGATTTTTTTAAAGCATTAACCAAGATTGTCATTACTTCCGAGAAAGATAGTTTCTCTTCTTGGGCTTCAATTAAATCTTGACTTTCAACTCTTTTTTTATCTTTAAAGAGCAACATGCAAAGTCCTAAAAAGACACCTAGGATTCCTAACATATAAAAACAGCCACGCCAGCCAATTGTTTCTCCAAGAAGACCTTCTAAAAAAATTGGTGACTTTATATCTGCTACAAATCCAACCAATAAAAGACTTATCGCAACGCCTAATGGAACTCCTAAGTAATAAAATCCTGAAGCAAAACCCATCCTTTTTGGAGGGAAAGCATCACCTAAAAGAGACATTGAAGTTGGAGTGAGAATTGATTCTCCCACGCCAATGAACATTCTTGGAAGAGCTAAAGTGATAAATCCCTTAGCTGCGCCTGATGCCATTGTAAAAATACTCCAAAGCACAACTCCAAAGGCAATCAACTTAGTTCTATTTACTCGATCAGCCAAAGCCCCCATAAATAGACCCATTATTGAGTAAAAGAAAATAAACGCTAGAGAAGTCAGCAGTCCAAATTGCCATCCGGTAAGTTCTAGCTCTGGAACAATGTAGTTGGCAAAACTTGCGATTAATTGTCTATCTGTAATGTTGAGAAGATTTAATACAGTCAGAAAAAAAAGAAGTCTATATGGATTCATACTTATAGGATATTGTGAAAGAATTATCATAGTATAGGATTTTTAAAAAAATATAAAAAATGTTTGTTTTGGGTGTAACAGGTGGAATTGGGTCTGGCAAATCAGCAGCAACTGATATTTTTTCCTCTCTGGGAATTAAGATAGTCGACGCCGATGTTCTATCTAGAGTCCCCGTTCAAAAAGGAGAAGCAGGCCTCTTTGAGATAGAAAAAAGATATGGTTCTGAAATTCTTCTTGCTACAGGTGAGCTGGATAGAAAAAAATTAAGAGAAATAATATTTGAAAAAGAAGAGGAAAAAGATTGGTTAGAAAATTTACTTCATCCTCTAATAGCAGATTTAATAAAAGAGGAATTAAAATCATCTTCTTCCAAGTATACAATCCTTGCCTCGCCATTGTTGTTCGAGACTAAACAGTCCGATTATTGTGATGAAGTACTGGTTATTGATGTATCTGAGGAAATTCAAATTTTAAGAACAAAGACGCGAGACGATGTTCCTGAAGAACAAGTGAAAACTATAATTCTTTCGCAAATCAATCGCTCTGAAAGACTCAGATTAGCAACTCATATCATAGAAAACGAAAATACTTTAAATGATCTAAAAAAGGCTGTAACAGAATTACATCAAAAAATAATTACTCAAATTGAAACTAAATGAAATGTCCAAGTTGTAAAGAAGAAATTTCAGAAAGTGCTGATAAAAAATTTAGACCTTTCTGCTCAGAAAGATGCCGCTCTCTGGACCTGTCAGATTGGCTTAACGAAAGAAATGTTATTTCTTCGGACTTATCTCATTCAGAAGATTGAAAAAATCCACTGATACCTGCAATACCTTGAGCGCCATGTTCTTTTGCAATTTTAAGGTCTTCTTGCTTCAAACCTCCTAAAGCAAAACTAGGTCCCGGAAATAATTTGGCAAGGTTAGAAAATTCTTCCCACCCTAATGCAGGATTTTTATTCGCAACATTTTTAATTGGAGAGATAAAAATATAATCCAAGTTAAGTTGCGCAGCTTTAATAACTTCATTTTTATTATGACAGGAAGCGCCGGTTAAAGAGGAACTCAACTCGTTTGTTTCAGTTAAATCACTAGAAGTTAGATGAAGGCATTCATGATTAGAAATAATATCTTTCAATCTCGAATTTAAAATTACTTTACCTCCCTTAGTTTCATAAATTTCTTTGGTTTTATTCCAATGCTCTGATGAAAAATCCATTACATCCACTCTGTAGATCAAGTACTTAGAAGTATCAGATAGTTTTTCGATCAGAGAAAAGAAGTTTTCTGGAATTTTTTTTGGAGTGATGGGAATAAATCTAGCTTCTGTAATCACTATTAATCGATATGTACTCTGGCGAAAGGTCTGATGTCATGACAAGAGCCGATTGTTTAGATTTTCCAAGATTGATTTCAATATTGATTGTTTTTTTTCTAAATTCCTTTTTGCCCTTTGCTTCGGAATATTTTGGACTTAGATTTCCATTGACTAAAACCGGATGACCTCCAATTTTAAGTGTTAGATTTTTCATATCAAATTCCTTTGCATCGGCATTTCCTGCAGCGGTAATGATTCTGCCCCAATTGGGATCTTCACCGTATGCTGCTGTTTTAACTAGAGGGGAATTTGCAACTTTTAAAGCAACTTTCTTAGAAGCTTGATAGGAGCTTAATCCCGAAACTTTAATCTTAATGAGTTTGGTTGCACCTTCTCCGTCTAAAACCATCTTTTCAGCCAATTCTCTAAAGACCTCAAAAAAGTTATTCTTAATTTTTTTTTGATATTTCTTAAAATCACTTTTTATTTCTGAAGTTGTTGTAAAAATACTTGAATCACTTGGAGACTGATCTCCATCAATTGAGATGGCATTAAATGTCTGATCGCAAATATCCCTATGCAATTTCTTCAATTGAATTTTTGAAAGTTTTAGATCAGTAAAAATAAAACTCAGGGTAGTTGCCATATTCGGTTCAATCATCCCAACTCCTTTTGCAACTCCAATTACATTAATTTTTTGATTCCCTAGCTTGAATTCCTTTTTTACTACCTTATGTCGTATATCTGTAGTCATTATTGCATTAGCAAAGTCCTCCCAAGAATTTTTACCTAACTGATTGGTACATTTTTTAAAAGCTTGAGAAAGCTTTTTGGTATCAAGTAATTCTCCTACTACGCCAGTAGAGAAGGGAAGGATATTTTCTTTGGATACGTTTAATAAAGTAGAAACATCTTCAATAAGTTTTTCAGAGTCTTTTTTCCCTTTCTTGCCTGTTGCAGCATTTGCATTTCCAGCATTTACCATCAAGACCTTCGGTTCTGAAATATTTTTATTCATTTTTTCCAAACATATTTCAACTGGAGCAGACTTAAATTTATTTGAAGTAAACAAGCCAGACCAAATTGCTTCCTTTTCAAGTTTTACTATGGAGGTATCCAATCTAGCTCCATACTTCGTCTTGGAGGATGCACAACCGATTTTTATATCTTTCAACATTATCTTTTTTTCTTTTTTCTGTTAGCTTTTGCTTGCAGTCTTCTTAAACGTCTATTTCCCTCAACTGGTTGATCGTTATTTGATGCTTGTTGGTTAGACACAGAGTTATCCATAAATGCTGATGGAGAATTTTCATGCACTGTTTTAGTTTTTTCTAAGACCTCTCTAGATTTCATCTTTTCAATTTCTTGTTCGTCTTCAGGTTTTACTTCGACGCGGCAGAGGAACCTTGTAGATTCTTTTTTTATTGTTTCAAGAAGTTGTTCAAACATCTCAAACGCTTCTCTTTTGTATTCAAGACGCGGATCTTTTCCTGCATAACTTCGAAACCCAATGTTTTGTCTAAGCGAATCAAGTTGATTAATATGATTTTTCCAACTCTGATCAATGACTTGCAGGATGATTTGATTTTCCAGTTGAGAATAAACGTTTGGAAATTTATTTCTTTTTTCTAAGTAAATTTTGTCAGCAAAATCCAAAAGCTTATTCAATACCTCTTGCGTGTTGGATTCACTATTTTCTAATTCAGCTTTTAAATTAAATTGTAGATTGAATTCAGATTCTAGGATGTTTTTAAGTTCATCAACTTTCCAATTGATTTCTATTTCATATTCAGGGATATGAGCTTCAAAGGTCGAGCTCAAAACATCAGCTCGCATATTTGAAATTAAGTCGTCTAAATCTTTATCTTCTAATATTTCCTTTCTTTGTTTATAAATTACCTGTCTTTGTTCATTCAAGACATCGTCAAATTCTAGAATTCTTTTACGAATATCAAAATTCCTACCTTCAACTCGCCGTTGTGCTCGTTCTATAGAATTGGTTAACATCTTATGTTCTATAGATTCTCCTTTTTTCATTCCACCAAAAGATTGCATAAGAGCTTTCATTCGGTCAGGAGCAAATATTTTTAGCAAGCCATCATCTAGGGATAAGAAAAACTGGGAAGAACCGGGGTCACCTTGCCGTCCTGACCTTCCTCTAAGTTGGTTATCAATTCTTCGAGATTCATGTCTTTCGGTACCGATGACATGCAATCCTCCCAATTCAACAATTTCCTTTCTGGCTGTTTCAGATTCTGGGAATCCTCCAAGGACAATATCTGTTCCTCTTCCGGCCATATTTGTAGCTATGGTCACAGCTTTTTCTTTTCCAGCTTGGGAAATTATTTCTGCCTCTTGTTGATTTTGTTTGGCGTTTAAAACACGATGAGGAATGCTTAGAGAATCTAGTTTTTTTGATAAAACTTCAGAGTTTTCAACAGATATGGTGCCAACAAGAATGGGATTGCCTTTTTCGTGGTAAGTCTTTATCTCAGCGATGATGGCATCGTTTTTTTCTTCCTCTGTGAGATAAATTTTATCGTTTTTGTCTTCTCTAACCATTGGAAGATTTGTGGGAATAGAAATTGCCTCCAAAGAATAAATTTCATCGAATTCTCTAGCCTCAGTTTTTGCAGTTCCTGTCATTCCTGATAGCTTCTCAAACATTCTAAAGAAGTTTTGAAAAGTAGTAGATGCGAGTGTTTGACTTTCTACTTGAATGTCCAGATTTTCTTTTAATTCTAAAGCTTGATGCACTCCATCAGAGAGTCTTCTGCCTGGCATCGCTCGACCTGAATTGGTATCAATTAAGATGACTTTTCCACTTTGAACTATGTAATCGGTATTTTTTTCAAACAGAGTTTCAGCTCTAACAAGAGCTTGAACCATATTCAGAAGTTTTAAATTTTCACTGGCATACAGACTCACAGAATCTTCGAGGAGGTTATTTTGCTTGAGATAATTTTCTATTTTTTCATGCCCATTTTCAGTAATTTCAATTGATCTGGATTGCAGATCTATACTGAAGTCTCCTGCTTTTACTACTTCTTCTTTTTCAAAATCAAACTCTTCCTCAGTGAGACTTTTCACGACCGGCTTAAGCTTTTTGTAGAGAGGTCCATTATCTTCTGCAACGCCACTTATTATTAGAGGAGTTCTGGCTTCATCGATCAAAATCGAATCCACTTCGTCTACCACTACAAAATAAGGATCTCTTTGAAGACGATCTTCCTCTCTGAGAACCATATTGTCTCTAAGATAGTCAAAGCCTAGTTCGTTGTTTGTGGCATACACAACATCTTTGGCATAGTTTTCTTTTTTCTCTAAAGGATTAAGTTCTGGAGTGATATATCCAACATTCATTCCCAAGCCTTCGAAAATTGGTGCCATCCAGTTTGCATCTCTTTTGGCCAAGTATTCATTTGCAGTAACTACGATGACACTTTTTCCAGTAAGAGCATTGAGATAACAGGGTAAGGTCGCAACCAATGTCTTTCCTTCTCCCGTTGCCATTTCAGCAATCATGCCTTCATTTAAAATTGCACCACCAATTAGTTGACAATCGTAGTGTCGAAGTCCTAAAAATCTTTTACTTGATTCTCTTACAGCTGCAAATGCCTCTGGCATAAGGTCTTCTAAACTTGAACCCTCGGAAAGTCTTTCTTTTAATTTACTAGTAGTATTTTTTAGTTCTTCGTCCGTGAAAGAATCAAAATTGTGTTCTAAATCATTTATTGAATTAACAACGCTTCCGAGTTTACGTAAAACTCGCTTATCTTTGTTTCCAAATAAGAATGACAATATGGACATGTTTATCCAAGACTAGGGTCGATGATTGGTTCTATGTAATCAATAATGGGATTGTCACTTTCAGAAGAAATGAGCTCCCAAGAATCTGGAACTTCAATCAATTTTCTTAAAAGTAAGTTGTTTTGTGTATGTCCAGATTTATATCCCTCAAATTCTCCAATAAGATTATGTTGCAATAAATATAAGTCTCCGATTACATCCAAAATTTTATGTTTGACTAACTCATCTTTAGATCGCAAACCTTCTTCGTTTAAGATTTCATTATCTTTGATAGCAATAGCATTTTTTTGACTGGCACCTAAGGCAAGAGAATTCTTTTTCAATGCTTCGAGTTCTTCCATAAAGCCATAAGTCCTTGATCTTGAAATTTCTTTTAAATAAGTCGTTGAATTAAAGTCAACTGTGGTTGTTCTAGAGTGACCTTTGCGCGCCTCGTCATCATAGACAAGCGAATGTGTTACTTTAAAACCATCGTAAGGAGACAATTTCGCATAAGCACCATTATCGGTAGTTATTGAGATTTCTTTTTTAATTTTTATAAACTTTTTTGGTTTTGTTTGTTCTTTTATACCTGCAGACTGAATTAGGAAAACAAAAGGACTCGCACTACCATCCATAATTGGGACTTCGCAATCGTTTATTTCTACAGTGACATTATCTATGCCTAATCCAGCAAAAGCAGACATCATATGTTCTACAGTAGCAATCTCAATTTCTCCATCTTTTAATGTTGTTGCCATTGAAGTTGGCCCAACATTCTCAACTACTGCTTTTATTTCAACGTTAGGCTCTAAATCAATTCTTCTAAAGACTACTCCTTGATCTTCTTCAGCCGGGAGAAGATTAATCGTAATTTTTCTTCCGGTATGAAGCCCAACTCCAGTTGCTTTTATAGGATTTGTAAGAGTTCTTTGTACCAACATTGCTTTTAAATTCTTTGTTTTCTGGCTTCAAATAGAATAACAGAACAAGCATTGGAAACGTTAAGACTTTCTATCTGCTCATTCATGGGAATTCTTATCATTTCGTCTATATCTTTTTTTAGATTTGGTTTTATGCCTTCACCTTCGGACCCCATTATAATAGCCGTAGGTAAGTTATAGTCACACTCATAATAGTTTTTTTCAGCAGTTCCATCGCAACCAAGAATATTGAAATTCAAAGTTTTAAGATTTTTTAGGAGATACTTAATGTTGTTAACAATAACAAAAGGTATTATTTCTGAAGCACCTTTGGAAACCTTTCTTACTGTTTCGGTTAGATGACAAGCTCTGTTTTTGCTGACTATTACCGCATCTACATTTGCAGCTAAAGCAGTTCTTAATATGGAACCTACATTTTGTGGATCCATAACATGATCCAAAAACAGTAGAAGTGAATTCTCTTTTTGACTAATCAACTTTTCTAAAAAATTAATATCTTTAATTTGTGATGGTTTGAAAGTAGCTGATAGTTTTTTATCTGTGTTAAATGAGATAGGTAAATCTTTTTCCTCTGCGAGTGAAATCAATTCCAAAGTTTTTTTATTATTTTTATCTTTTGGAACAGAAAGCTCTTCAATATTTTGAGGAAGGTTATCAAGTAAAGTCTTGATAAAGTTTTGATCAATAGTTTCCAACTTTTTCATATCTAATTTATAACTTTCAAATCAATCCTTTTTCTAGAAGTTTCCACAGATTTTATTTTAATTTTAAATTTATCACCCAACGCATAAATATTATTTTTATTTGCTGAAGTAAGAGATTGAGCTGCCGAATCATGAACATAATAAGGTGATCTTTTAAGATTTTTTATATGACAAAACCCCTCAATATTAAGTCCATCGATATGCATAAATACGCCAAATTCCAATACCGCCACTACTTCTCCATAAAATTCTTTTCCGATGTGTTGTTCGGCACACTTACAACTTAGATATTTAGAAGATTCCCTTACAATTTTCTCTGCTTCTCTATCTTTATCACTACAAATTGTAGCAATTTCATCTATTTCATCTTGAGAGTAAGAGCCTCCTTTTTTATCAATAATTGACTTAATGACTCTATGCGTTACCAGATCTGAATACCTTCTTATTGGAGATGTAAAATGACAATATTCTTCGAGTCCAAGAGCAAAATGGTTACTTTCTTTTCCTGAATAGACAGCAAGCTTCATACTTCTTAAGATCTGATATATCAAAGAAAAGGGCTTTTCTTTTTGCTTGATCTCTTTTAGCCAAGCATTGAGTTTCTTTCTAGGATTGGATTCAGTCATGCCTTTACGAAGGCCTCTCGCTTTTAGAAATTCTTTAAGCTTTTCCAATTCATTGTAATCCGGATTATCGTGGTGACGGAATGGGATAGGTTTTTTAAGTTTTTTAGTTAATTTTGCTGCACAAATATTTGCCAAAATCATAGATTCTTCTATGACTTCGTTTGCTAATAGATGATTTATTGATTTGAATTTAATTATTTTATTATCTTTGCCAACAGGCCTATATTCAGGAAGATAAAAATCTATTGCCTTCCTTTCTTCTCTTATTTTTCTTCTCAAAGCATGAATTTTTTTTAGGGTACTTAAATTAGACACAATATCGTTTGAAAGGGTGGTTTGACCTTTTTGATAAAATTTTTCAACCTCATCATAGGTGAGACGATACTTAGAACAGATAACAGAATTGAAAAATTCATAGGATTTTATTTCTCCTTCTCTATCTAGATAAATTTCACAAGTTAAGACCAACTTATCCTCATTAGGCCTCAACGAACAAAGTTTATTTGATATAAGTTCTGGCAGCATAGGAATAACTTTTTTTTCAAAATAAACCGAGGTTGCTCTAGACAGAGCTTCTTTATCTAGTGAAGAATCTTGTAGTACATATGCGGAAACGTCCGCTATTGCTACGTATAAAAGAAAGCCATCGGAACTTTCCTCGGCATACACAGCATCATCAAAATCCTTAGCATTGCTTCCATCAATGGTCACTAAATTCAAACTTCTTAGATCTTTTCTGGAGTTGATATCCTGTGCTGAAATATCTTTTTTGATCTTGTTGCATTCGTTAATAATAGATTTGGACCATTCGGTAGAAAGCTCGGTTCCATTGGTAGCAAAAATAAAAGCCTCCTCAAATACATCACTGCTTTTTAAAGTTTTTATAGGCTTTGCTTTGGGCTTGTACTTTAGAGATGGTTGAGAAGTTATTTTTACTTCACAAATGTCATTTGATTTGAAATTCTTCAAATTCTTGCCCTCTAACAGGATATCGAGATGAAAACTTTTGTCTAGACTGGTTAGAAAAGTCTTGCCTTTATACTTTCTAATGATGCCCGTAAGCACACTGGTATTCCTCTTCAAAACTTCCTTAATTTTTGCCTTGCTCCCAGGCATTTTTTGACAAACAACTTCATCTCCTGGAAAAACTTTGAACATTTCTCTATTCGATAAAGACAGAAATTCATCCTCTGAATACTTTACCCTCCCTCTGCCCGATTTATTTAAAAATACCTTGGCTTTGAAATTTTCTTTCATCGATTCAATTATACTGCCCTTGATAATCTATAAAGCGATTTAATTTATAATGTATATTGATAGAAATATATGACCACCCCAGACTTAAGTGATAAGTACCCCCACGTAGATTTTTTGAATTTGCAGTTTACGAGTTTTGGCAAAAAAGGTTTTTTTTCAGGAAAAATTGAAACAGCAACTTGCCCTGACGATAATTCAAAAGTTAAGCAAGTTTTAGCTGAAGAGGGCGATGGAAAAATTTTGATCGTAGATGGTCAAGGTAGTACCAGAGTTGCCTTAATGGGAGACATGATTGCAGAGTCTGCAGAAAAAAATAATTGGCAAGCTATCATAATAAATGGCTGTGTGAGAGATGTTGAGGCCCTGTCAAATTTCAAGATTGGAATATTTGCTTTGGGCTCAGTTCCAAAAAAAAGTGAAAAAAAAGATCGAGGCGAAATAGGAATCAATATTAAATTTGGGGGCATCTCAATTGAATCTGGAAATTGGGCTTACGCTGATGAAAGCGGGATATTAGTTTCTAAAGAACAGTTAGATTTAGATTAGATTTTTATCTCTTCTGTAATTGAAATATCTTTTACAGAGGTCCCTATATGAATAACGTAATCCCCTGTAGCAATTTCCCATTTAGATTTTTTTACATCCCATTCTGAGAGATCTCTTTTAGAAACTTTCAAACTAAATTTCTTAGATTTATTTTTTGTAATTTTTAACTTTTTAAAATCTACGAGTTTCTTTTTTGGTATCTCTGCCTTCACTGCCTTTCTTTCAAGATAGCACTGTACAGTTTCAAAAGTAGAATAGTCGCCAATATTTTTAAGTTTTACTTTAATTTTGATTTCGTGTTTCTTCTTTGTAACAGAAACCTTTTTTAATTTAAATTTTGAGTAAGATAAACCGTGACCGAAAGGAAAAAGAGGTTCAATTTTCTTCTTGTCATACCATTTATAACCAACCAATAATTTTTCTTTGTAATCCATTTGCAAGTTTTTACCTGGATAAGAAGAATATGCCGGCGTATCAGATAGTTTTTTGGGGTAAGTTGTAGGCAACTTACCACTTGGGCTTTCTTTGCCAAATAATATTTCTGCTAAAGCATTTCCAAATTCCTGTCCTGGAAACCAAGTTTGTAAAATTGCTGGGCAAGATTTTATCCAAGGCATGCTTACGGGAGATCCGGTATTTATGACTAAAACTGTATTTTTATTTGTAGCTAAAATCTTTTTTATAAGAGCATCCTGCTCGCCTGGAAGGCTTAAACTTTTTCTATCATTGCCTTCAGTTTCCCAATCTGAATTTGTCCCAACAACAAGAACTACCGCATCAGATTGCTTTGCTACTTTGACTGCTTCTTCAAGCAAATTTTTTGGGTCAGGTGGTCTACAGCCAAATTGTATAGCAGGAAATCTCCCTTCAAATTCATACTCAACCTCTACTAGATATTCTCTTCCCTTAGAAAGTTTAATTTTGTTTCTCTTTGGAGCACATGCAAAACCAAAAAAAGCTTCTCCTTTTTTTTGAGATGACCAATTATCAACTAACCCCTTTCCGTTGATTTTGATTCTAGACAAACCAATACTAAAAACCTCAAACTCAAATTCTCCTGAAATCTTTGGTTTATAAGTAGTAGAAAATTTAACAGATAATTCAGGCCTTTCCTTTTCATCCAAAAACTCTCTTGCAAATCCTTGTAACGCCCAAAATCTATTTCCACTTAAAACTTGTCTTGATATTGGTTCTCCATCAAAAGTTTTTCCTCGAAAAAACTCAACTTCAAATCCATTTTCTTTTTTTCCTGGAACGTAAGAAATTTCTTTTTCTAAAGCAGGGAGATATTTATCAACATGACAACCTTTTGCATAATTTATTTTTACTTTTTCTTCCTTTAGGAAATTTGAAATTCCATCTAAGGGATGAATTTCGTAATGAGGTTTCAAACCTGCGCTTCCGCCACCGATAATTTGACTGTCTTTAACGTTTGGACCGATAAGAGCAATTTTAGAAATTTTGGTTTTATCAAAAGGTAGTACTTCTTCATTCTTTAAAAGAACCATACCTTCGGTAGCAGTTTTTTTAATAAGTTCGCGATGAGACTTTTTATCAATGCTTTTCTCTGCAACTCTTTTTTTGTTGAACCTATTGGTGAACTTTGCAACGTTAAGGATTCTCTTTACTTTATCGTCAATCGTTCCTTCTTCAACAAGTCCATCTTTAACTGCATCGACTAGGTTTTCCCCCCAAGTTTTCGCTGGTCCAGGCATTTCTAAATCTAAACCTCCATTGGCATTTTCCACAGTTTCTAAGGCAGCTCCCCAGTCGCTTACAACATAACCATCAAATTTCCATTCTTTTTTTAAAATTTGATTTATCAATTCATCGTGAGAACTGCAATAAATATTATTTACTTTGTTATAGGCCGACATTACGACTTTAGCTTTGGCTTTTTTTATTCCCATTTCAAAAGGATATAAATACAGCTCTCTTAATGTTTTTTCATCTATGTTGGAACTAACAAGGTGTCTTTCAAATTCAGTATCGTTTCCAGCGAAATGCTTTAAACAAGCAGCAACTCCTTTACTTTGGACGCCAGAGACATAAGAGCAGGCAATTTTTGAGGTTAAAACAGGATCTTCCGAATAACATTCAAAATGACGACCTCCAAGCGGGTGACGATGTAAATTTATAGTAGGGGCAAGAAGAACATCAACATCCTTATATAGGGCTTCCTCACCAGTAGCTGAACCAATTTTTTTAATTAATTTTTCATTCCAGGTAGCTCCTAAAAGAATAGGACTAGGGAAACAAGCTGAGGTTTGAGGAGTGCTGGAGTCTCCTCTTACTCCGTTTGGACCATCGGACATTTTTATTTTTGGTATTCCATATTTTTTTATATCCGGGGTATGCCAGTTATCAAAGCCTGACAACAAGAAAATTTTTTCCTCAAGAGATAGTTTGGAAATTATTTTTTTTAATTTCATAACAGACTAAAGAGTATACTTTGTAAAATTGCTTTTTGAGAATGCCTTTTTTTATTGTTTTATTTTTCTACATCACAATTTCGATATATCAGATCAGCGCCGTCACAGATGCTTTAAAACTTATCTTTATGGTTCAAAGCACCTTTCTGGAAGGTATTTTATTTATCATCTCTCTCTTTCTTACCTTTACTCCTTTTTTAGGCCCAATTTTAGGAATCATCGGCGCTACTTTTATATGGGAGTGGAATATTTTCTTTTCCGCGTTACTTTTTTTCTGGCCTTATCTAATAGGTTTTATATTTTTATTATTGAGAAGAAAAAGTTCAGAAAGAAAGAACCCAAAAGATCTAGCTTCAGATATAGAAGACGCTCAAATAATCGAGGAAGAGAAATTTAAATAATATTGGAGCTGGCGATTGGATTCGAACCAACGACCGCCTGATTACAAATCAGGAGCTCTACCAACTGAGCTACGCCAGCAAATCAGATGAAGATGATATATTAATTAAAAAATAAATTGCAGATTAATTTATATTTATCGAAACCTCTCCAGAAGATATTTTTTTTGTTTTATCACCCATTCTGACATTTAGCGAACCATCGGAATTTACATCTAGAGCAGTGCCTTCTTTATTAACTGAATTTGAGAGAAAAACTTTTTTGTCTTTTAAAAAATTCAATCTATTGAAATCTTTTACAAAGCCATCAAAACCTTTTTTTTCAAAATTTAATTTTGATAGTAAGACTTCGTTTGCTATCTCAGATATTATTTCGTTTCTATCGATTTCGATATTCTCAAATTCCAATTTAAGAGAAGTCCAGTCTCTCTCAATTTCTGAATTATTTTTCATAAAAATATTTAAGCCAATTCCCACAACAATTAAATTTTTCCTATCCCTTGTAAAAGTCTCTAATAAGATTCCCCCAATTTTCTTTTTATTCAAGAAAACATCGTTAGGCCATTTAATTTCAGTAAAAATATTTTGCCTTAATAGAACATTGTGTACTGCAAGAGCTGATACCAAACTAAAAGAGCTGAAATTTTTCAATTCTTGATTGGTAGAAAAACTCAGAGACATATAGATATTTTCATACTTGGGGCTTTGCCATTTTTTCAAATTTCTTCCCCTACCTTTTGTTTGGCTTTCTGCTACGCACAGACAGTATTCATTTGGATTTGCAAACTCAATAAGGTAATCATTAGTTGAGACTAGTTCTTCAGAAAGCGATAAATCCCACTCAAAATCACTGTTTTTTCTTAGAAAATTAAAGATTTTTTCTTCTTTCAATGTATTTTGTTTGACATCTTTCATGTGTGCTCAGAGAATACACAACTCTATAGGAGGGGTTGGGGAGCGGTCAAACCCATCTGACTGTAAATCAGACGCTTCGGCTTCGCAGGTTCGAATCCTGCCCCCTCCACCAAAAGTGTTGCTTTTAAAGCAAAATTTAAGTATAAAGCCGTTCGGAGTATCGGGTGTTAAGAGTTATTTTATTTTCTACTTTTTTTATACCGTCTCCTAAGATATTAAAGGAATTGCTCATATAGCTCAGCTGGTAGAGCACTTCCTTGGTAAGGAAGAGGTCACCGGTTCAAGTCCGGTTATGAGCTCCATTAAATAAAGTTTTTTAAAGAGGAATAAAAAATGGCTAAAGAAAAATTCGAAAGAACCAAACCGCATTTAAACGTGGGTACTATTGGTCACGTAGATCATGGTAAAACGACTTTAACTGCTGCTTTAACTAAAGTGTGTGCCGAAGCTCAGGGTACTGGTGAAGCAATTGCTTTTGATGGTATCGATAATGCCCCTGAAGAAAGAGAAAGAGGAATTACGATTGCTACTTCTCACGTAGAGTACGATTCTACTGCAAGACATTACGCTCATGTAGACTGCCCAGGACACGCTGACTACATTAAGAATATGATTACAGGTGCCGCACAAATGGATGGCGCTATCCTTGTGGTAAATTGTGCCGATGGCCCAATGCCTCAAACAAGAGAGCACATTCTTCTTGCTAGACAAGTGGGCGTTCCTTACATTGTCGTTTATCTTAACAAAGCCGATCAAGTTGATGATGCAGAACTTATTGAGCTTGTAGAGGTAGAGGTCAGAGATTTATTGAATGAATATGAATTTCCTGGAGATGACACTCCTATAATTATAGGTTCAGCTCTTAAAGCTCTTGAAGGAGAAGATTCAGAACATGGAGTTCAATCTGTACAAAAGCTTGTTGAAGCGCTTGACTCTTACATTCCAGAGCCAACCAGAGAAACTGATAAGCCTTTCCTAATGCCAATTGAAGATATCTTTTCAATTCAGGGAAGGGGAACGGTTGTTACCGGAAGAATTGAGAGAGGAGAAGTCAAAGTTAATGACGAAATGGAAATAGTTGGTATTAAGGATACTGAGAAAACTGTTTGTACAGGAGTTGAAATGTTTAGAAAGCTTTTAGATGAAGGAAAAGCCGGAGAAAACGTAGGAGTCCTATTAAGAGGAACTAAAAGAGAAGATGTG
Organism: SAR86 cluster bacterium AG-422-E19; assembly: GCA_003213595.1. Taxonomy (GTDB): domain Bacteria; phylum Pseudomonadota; class Gammaproteobacteria; order Magnimaribacterales; family AG-339-G14; genus MEDG-81. The sequence goes on from QCMR01000001.1 coordinate 385,234, forward strand.
GAAAGAGGACAAGTTCTTTCTGCACCTGGCTCAATTACTCCCCACTCAAAATTTGAAGCTCAAGTTTATGTTCTAAGTAAAGAAGAGGGTGGAAGACATACTCCTTTCTTTAAAGGGTATAGACCTCAGTTTTATGTAAGAACTACTGATGTAACTGGTGAAGTAACTCTTCCTGATGGTGTAGAAATGGTTATGCCAGGAGATGACGTTGCAGTAACCGTAGAGCTTATTTCTCCAGTAGCAATGGAAGATGGTATGAAGTTCGCTATCCGTGAAGGTGGAAGAACTGTTGGTGCCGGAGTAGTTTCTAAAATTATTCAATAGGCCAGTAGCTCAATTGGTAGAGCGGCGGTCTCCAAAACCGCAGGTTGGGGGTTCAATTCCCTCCTGGCCTGCCAGAAAGAGAAGCCCTCTTCTTAAAGAGCATGGCACGAGAGGAGCTAGATGATTCTAAGTAAAGGTCTTTGGTTAGTAGGATTGGCAATCATTGCTGCCGCAGTGTGGGGTAATTCCTATTACAGCGATTTTGGTCTCCTTTATAGAGTTATAGGAGTTATAGCTTTATTTTCATTAGGCCTATTTGTTTTAAGATTTACCGAGTTTGGATCTGTTGCTTTCCAAACTATAAAACAGTCTACTACTGAAATCCGCAAGGTAGTATGGCCCAATAGAACTGAGACAACTCAAACTACTCTTATAGTTGTAGGTGTAGTCATAATTGCTGCTCTTATTTTATGGGGCTTAGATTCTCTTTTTTCTTTCTTAATGAGTTTAATCTTAGGGTGATAAATGTCTAAAGCTTGGTACATCATAAATTCTTATTCCAACTACGAAAATAAGGCTAAAGAGCAACTTCTAGAGAGAATTAAATTAGAAAAAATGGAAGATCATTTTGGCAGGATAGAAATACCAGTTCATGAAGTTGTTGAATTGAAAGGAGGAAAAGAGAAGATTACAGAAAAAAAATTCTTTCCTGGGTATATCTTAGTTGAAATGGAAATGAACGATGAAACTTGGCATTTGGTTAAAGAGACTCCCAGAGTGCTTGGTTTCATTGGCGGCACAAAAAATAATCCCAAACCAATTTCCGATGCTGAAGCAGCAAAGATTTTAAATCAAATGGAGCACGGAATAGAGGAGACATCTCAAGGTACTGTCTATGAGCCTGGAGAAATGATTAGAGTTATAGACGGTCCATTTAATGACTTCAGCGGTGTTGTTGAAGAAGCTGATAACCAAAAGGGTAAAGTAAAAGTTGCTGTAATGATCTTTGGAAGATCAACTCCTGTTGAATTGGACTTTTCTCAAATTGAAAGAGGATAAATATGGCTGAAAAGAAAATAATGACATATATCAAACTTCAAGTTCCTGCGGGAGCTGCATCACCAAGTCCTCCTGTTGGTCCAGCTTTGGGACAACATGGAGTAAATTTAATGGACTTTTGCAATGCATTTAATTCCAAAACCAACGAATTGGAAAAAAATCTTCCTGTACCGGTCGTCATAACTGTTTACGAAGATAGAAGTTTTGATTTCATCGTAAAAACGACTCCAGCAAGTGTCCTTCTAAAAAAAGCAGCAGGCCTTTCTAAAGGAAGTCCAACTCCAAATTCAGAAAAAGTCGGTCAAGTATCTAGGAAGCAATTAGAAGAAATTGCAGAAGCAAAAATGGCTGATTTAAACGCTACCGATATGGATCAAGCTGTAAAAATCATTGAAGGAAGTGCCAGAAGCATGGGAATAGAGGTAATTTAATGTCTCAAGAAACTAAAAAATATTTGATCGAAGAGGCGTTGGGTGAACTTAATTCTAAAGCCTCAAAAAAATTCACTGAATCTTTGGATGTTTCAATTAACTTAGGAATTGATGCTTCCAAATCAGACCAAAACGTTCGAGGAGCTTCAAATCTTCCTCATGGAAATGGTAAATCTTTCAAAGTTGCAGTATTTGCTGATGGCGATGAAGCAACTCAAGCAAAAGAAGCAGGAGCAGACAAAGTAGGTATGGAAGATCTTGCAGAGGAAATAAAAGCAGGCAACATGGATTTTGATGTTGTGATTGCTACTCCTGACACCATGAGAGTCGTTTCTCCTTTAGGGCAAATTCTTGGGCCAAAGGGGTTGATGCCAAATCCAAAATCAGAAACTGTTACTAAGGATATTCCAAATACAGTAAAAAACGCAAAATCAGGACAAATTAGGTACAAATCAGATAAACAAGGTATAATCCACGCCCGTATTGGACAGATAGGTTATACAGAAGAACAATTGAAAGATAATTTAGAAGCTTTTTTAACAGACGTTAAGAAGGCGAAACCCCCTTCGGCAAAAGGGATTTATATTTCAAAAGTAACCCTCTCTTCCACCATGGGCAAAGGGTTTGAAATTGATACTGCAAAACTTAATTTTTAATTTATAGATGAGTTTGTTTGGAAAAATAAGAATTTTAAGCTGTTGTAACTTCGTTACAACCGTCTTAGACCGTAGGAGTTTAACTTCATTAAACTTAATGTTTCCTACGCAGATAGTTCAAAAGGATTTCTCTTTTTGGACAAAAGGTTCCTCTTTTGGAAATTTAATCAAAGGAGGGTTTTAATTAATGTCACGCTTAGATACTAAGAAAGTTCTAGTTGAGGATTTAAATAAGATTGCTCAAGAAGCTTTTTCTGTGATCGCTGTTGATTATCGAGGAACTAATGTTCCTGGTTTAACTCAACTTAGAAAGGAAGCTAAATCACAGTCTGTTCAATTAAAAGTTATTAAAAATACTTTAGCAAAAAGAGCTTTAGAGAATACAAAATTTGATTCTTTAAATGAAATTCTCACAGGTCCAACCCTGTTAGCTTTTTCAATGAATGATTTTCAAAGCGCAGCAAAACTTGTAAAAGACTTTGCAGCAAAAGAAGAATCATTTGAAGTAAAAGGGCTTTCCATAGGAGAGGGTTTTCTTGAGCCAAATGAGCTTAAAGCCTTAGCTTCTCTTCCATCAAAAGAAGAAGCAATTTCTATGCTTTTAGGATTAATGCAGGCTCCACTTAATAAACTTGCCGGAACTTTAAATGAGGTTCCTTCACAGTTAGTTAGAACTGTTAACGCAGTGAGTCAAACCAAATCTTAATTATCTAGGCATAACGGAGAAAAATAATGGCTACTACTAAAGAAGAAATACTCGATGCGATATCAGAAATGAGCGTTATGGATGTAGTTGATTTAGTAAAACTTATGGAAGAAAAATTTGGCGTCACTGCTGCAGCTCCAGTTGCTGCTGCTGCTGCTCCTGCCGCAGGTGGCGAAGCCGCTGCTGCTGAAGAGCAAAGTGAATTTGAAATTTTCCTAGCTGATGTCGGTGAAAAGAAAATTGATGTCATCAAGGCTGTGAGAGCAATCACTGGCTTAGGCTTGAAAGAAGCAAAAGCAATAGTTGATGGCGCTCCTTCTTCTGTTAAAGAAGGCGCTAATAAAGACGAGGCTGAACAAGCCAAATCTCAACTTGAAGAAGCTGGCGCAAAAGTAGAACTAAAATAACATCATTTATAGGCTAAATTTATATGGCAAGTACATACTCATTTGCAGAAAAAAAGAGAATAAGAAAAAGTTTTGAAAAAATTTCTAGTGCGATGTCACTACCTGATATCTTGGAAATTCAAACGGATTCATATGATTACTTTTTACAGAATATCCCTGATGCTACGAAAAGGAAAAATCAAGGTTTGGAAAGTGTTTTTCAATCTATTTTTCCAATCAATAGTGTCTCTGGAAATGCAAGGATTGAGTATTTAGGTTATAAATTACAAGATCCTGAATTTGACGTTCAAGAATGTCTTCCGCGAGGAAAAACTTATGAGGCGCCATTAATAATTAGATGCAGAATCATCTTTATTGATAAAACTACTGGCGAAGAAAACCTCAAGAGCGCTAGAGAAGAAGAAGTCTACATGGGAACTGTTCCTTTGATGACAGAGCATGGAACTTTTGTTATCAATGGTACTGAAAGGGTAGTTGTTTCTCAGCTGCACAGATCACCAGGCCTGATATTTGATCACGATAGGGGCAAAACTCATTCATCAGGGAAACTCTTATACTCTTCCAGAGTCATTCCTTATAGAGGCTCTTGGTTAGACTTTGAATTTGATCACAAAGACCTTGTTTACATTCGTATTGATAGAAGAAGAAAACTCTATGCGACCATCTTATTAAGGGCAATAGGTTTTACTTCCCAAGAGATATTAGAAAAATTCTATGAAAAGGAAACCTATCTGATTGGTTCGAATAGTTATTCTTTGAAAGTCATTCCCAGAAGAATGGTTGGAAAGATTGCTCCTTCTGACATTAAAGGCACTCAAGGTGTAATAATTGAAGCAGGTAAAAGAATCACTGCTAGACATATAAGATTAATTGAGTCGAGTAAGATTAAAACTTTAGAGGTTCCAAAAGAAAGTCTCTTCAATCAAACAATTGCTGAAGATATTATTGATCCTTCAACCGGAGAAATAGCAATAGCATGCAACACTTTGATCGATGAAGAAGTTCTTCTTAAACTGAGTGAGCTAAAACTAAAAGAAATTAACGTCCTATATATTAACGAGCTTGAATCAGGCCCATATATTTCAGATACTTTAAGATCAGATACTACTTCAAATTCACTTGAAGCTCTTGCTGAAATCTATCGAATGATGAGACCTGGGGAACCACCTACCAAAGAAGCCGCAACTCTCTTGTTTGAGAACTTATTTTTTAATGCAGATAAATATGATCTTTCTGGTGTGGGAAGGATGAAATTCAATAAAAGGCTTGGCAGGGAAGAATTAATAGGAAAAGGAACTCTAGATAACGACGATATTCTTGAGGTTATAAAAACTTTGGTAGATATCCGAAATGGAAAACAAACCTGTGATGATATAGACCATCTTGGAAACCGAAGAATTAGATCAGTTGGAGAAATGGTTGCTAACCAAGTTAGAGTTGGTTTATTGAGAGTTGAAAGAGCTGTAAGAGAAAGGTTAAACATAGCAGAAGCAGAAGAATTAGGACCAGCAGATTTAATTAATGCAAAACCAATAACAGCTGCAATAAATGAGTTTTTCGGTTCAAGTCAGTTGTCTCAATTCATGGATCAAAACAATCCTCTTTCTGAAGTAACCCATAAAAGACGTGTTTCGGCATTAGGCCCTGGAGGACTAACTCGTGAAAGAGCTGGTTTTGAGGTTAGAGATGTTCATCCTTCTCATTACGGTAGAGTTTGTCCTATTGAAACTCCTGAGGGACCTAACATTGGTTTAATAAATTCTCTGTCAGTATATGCAAAAGTTAATGATTTTGGATTTCTTGAGACTCCTTACAGAAAAGTAGAAAACGGCAAGGTAACCGATGAAATTCAATATGTATCTGCAATCGAAGAAGGTGAATTTGTCATAGCACAAGCCTCAGTAAAATTAGACAAAAACAATAAATTTGTTGAAGAGCTCGTTCCAGTAAGATATCGAAATGAATTTGAGTTGATGACTGTAGATAGAGTTGATCTTATGGATGTTTCTCCTCAACAAGTAGTCTCTATTGCTGCGGCTCTAATACCTTTTCTAGAGCACGATGATGCAAATAGAGCATTGATGGGATCAAACATGCAACGTCAAGCAGTACCAACTTTATCAACAGAGGCTCCTTTAGTTGGAACTGGTATGGAAAGACTTGTAGCACAATACTCGGGAGATTGTATTATTGCTAAAAACTCTGGAACTGTAGAAAAAGTTGATTCTGGAAAAATTGTTGTAAGAAAAAATCTTAAAGAAATAAGTGCAACGGATTCCGCTGTCGATATTTATAATTTGATCAAATACACAAGATCAAATCAAAATACCTGCATCAATCAAAGACCTATTGTAAGTGAGGGAGATAAGATTTCTGCTGGAGACATATTGGCAGATGGCTCTTCTATTGATTTAGGAGAATTAGCTCTTGGACAAAACATAAAAATTGCCTTGATGACATGGCATGGCTACAACTTTGAAGATTCAATATTAATTTCCGATAAATTAGTCAAAGAAGATAAGCTTACAAGTGTTCATATTATTGAGGAGACTTGCACTGCAAGAGATACAAAACTAGGTCCAGATGAAATTACAGCGGACATACCCAACGTAGGTGAGTCTGCTCTTTCAAAACTCGACGAATGTGGAATAGTACACATTGGAGCTGAAGTAAATGCAGGAGATATTCTTGTTGGTAAAGTAACGCCAAAAGGTGAAACACAACTTTCTCCAGAAGAAAAACTATTAAGAGCAATTTTTGGAGAAAAAGCATCTGATGTTAAAGATACTTCTTTGAGAGTTAAAGCTGGGCAAGATGGAACTGTTATTGATGTTCAAGTTTTTACAAGAGAAGGTTTAGAAAAAAATTCTCGTGCTGAAGTAATAGAATCGGTTTCTTTAGCAGAGATTCAAAAAGATATTGATCAAGAATTAAACATAGTTTCTGAAGCTACAACAAATTCCCTTATGCCTTCGCTTGAAGGTAAGAAAGTCATCAGCGGAAGGGGTATTTCCAAGGGAGAGGCTTTGACAAAAGATTTCTTAAAGAGTTTGCCTGCTTCTGAATGGTTCAAATTCAGAATGCAAGATGAAAAACTGAATGATCTGATAAAAGAATCTAAAGACAATCTCAAAAAATATGAGGATATGCTCAAAGAACGTTTTGAAGTTAAAAAAAGAAAAATAGTTTCTGGCGATGATTTGCCCCCAGGAGTGCAACAAGTAATAAAAGTTTATCTTGCTGTTAAAAGAAAAATCCAGCCTGGAGATAAACTTGCAGGAAGGCATGGAAACAAAGGTGTAATTTCAGTAGTCATGCCTGTCGAGGATATGCCTTATGATGAAAACGGAGAACCAGTTGATTTAGTTCTAAATCCTTTAGGAGTTCCTTCGAGAATGAACGTAGGACAACTTCTTGAAGTCCACTTAGGCTGGGCATCAAAAGAACTAGGTAAAAAAATAGGTGAGCTAGTTGAAAAGTCTAAGAACCTCTCTGAAGTAAAGCCTTTTGTTGAAAAAATTTATTCTTCTACTGGAAAAAAAGAAGAGCTTGAAAAACTGTCTGATAAAGAATTCAAAGAGTTATGTGAAAACTTAAAATCAGGAGTGCCAATGGCTACACCTGTTTTTGATGGAGCCTCAGAAGAAGAGATTAAAAAGATGCTCGAACTAGCTGATTTACCATCTTCTGGGCAAGCTCAACTATACGATGGCAGAACAGGCGAGCCTTTCGATAGATTAGTGACAATTGGATACATGTATATCCTAAAATTAAATCACTTAATCGAAGATAAGATGCATGCTAGATCTACAGGTTCATACAGTCTTGTTACTCAACAACCTCTTGGAGGAAAAGCTCAATTTGGAGGACAAAGGCTTGGAGAAATGGAAGTATGGGCTCTAGAGGCTTATGGAGCTGCTAACACTCTACAAGAGATGTTGACTGTAAAATCAGATGACGTACCAGGAAGAACAAAGGTATACAAAAATATTGTAGATGGTAATTATGAAATGGAAGCTGGTATCCCCGAATCCTATAATGTTTTAACCAAAGAAGTCAGATCTTTAGGAATAGACATAGACTTCGATGAGGTAGACTAAATTTATGAAAGATTTATTAAAACTTTTTAAACAGGAAGAAGAAAACAATTTCAACGCAATTAAAGCCGGACTAGCTTCCGGGCAGCAAATTAGATCTTGGTCTTTTGGAGAAGTAAAAAAGCCTGAAACTATTAATTATCGTACCTTCAAGCCTGAGAGAGATGGTTTATTTTGTGCAAAAATATTTGGTCCAGTTAAGGATTATGAATGTATTTGTGGCAAATATAAAAGAATGAAGCACAGAGGAGTTGTCTGTGAAAAGTGCGGAGTTGAAGTAACACTAGCCAAAGTCAGAAGAGAAAGAATGGGGCATATAGAATTGGCAGCTCCAGTTGCACATATTTGGTTTTTAAAATCTCTTCCTTCTAGAATATCTCTGCTCTTAGATAAGACTCTCAGAGAAGTAGAAAGAATTTTATACTTTGAATCTTTCGTGGTCACAGACCCAGGCATGACCGATCTTGAAAAAGGTCAAATTTTAGATGAAGAAGAATACTTTGAAAAACTTGAGGAGTTTGGAGAAGAATTTTCTGCTGGTATGGGAGCAGAATCGGTAAAAATTCTTCTTTCCGAGATGAATTTGGACAATGAAATATCAGAAGTACAAGAACAAATAGATTCCACAAATAGTGATGCCAAGAAAAAGAAGCTTTCCAAAAGATTAAAAATTCTTAAGGCTTTTACCTCCTCTAACAACAAACCAGAGTGGATGATCTTGGACGTATTACCTGTCTTACCTCCAGACCTAAGACCTCTTGTTCCATTAGAAGGTGGAAGGTTTGCAACATCCGATCTTAACGATCTTTACAGGAGAGTTATCAATCGTAACAACAGACTTAAAAGATTAATAGAGCTTAATGCTCCTGAAATAATTGTGAGAAATGAAAAAAGAATGCTTCAAGAATCAGTAGATGCATTACTCGACAATGGTAGAAGAGGAAGAGCTATCACTGGTTCAAACAAAAGACCTTTGAAATCTCTCGCAGATATGATTAAAGGAAAACAAGGAAGATTTAGACAAAACTTACTTGGTAAAAGAGTAGATTATTCTGGAAGATCAGTAATTGTTGTAGGCCCAACATTAAAGCTTCATCAATGTGGACTTCCAAAGAAAATGGCTTTGGAGCTTTTCAAACCATTTGTCTTTGGAAAACTTCAACAACTAGAATTAGCAACAACTATTAAAGGCGCTAAAAGAATGGTTGAAAGGGAAGAGCCAGTAGTTTGGGACATTTTGGCAGACGTAATCAGGGAACATCCAATTCTGCTAAATAGAGCACCTACTCTTCATAGACTTGGAATACAAGCCTTTGAACCAACTTTGATTGAAGGAAAAGCTATTCAACTTCATCCTCTAGTTTGTAAAGCTTACAACGCAGACTTTGATGGCGATCAAATGGCAGTGCATGTTCCTCTTACCTTGGGGGCTCAACTAGAGTGTCGAGCTTTAATGATGGCTAGTAATAATATTCTTTCACCGTCTAATGGAAAACCGATTATTGACCCTTCTCAAGATGTAGTCCTTGGTATTTATTACATGACGAGGGAAAAGGTTTCAGCCAAAGGAGAAGGCTCAATTTTTGCTGATATAAACGAAGTCCACAGAGCATATGACAGTGGAAATGTCGATCTTCAGGCAAAAGTAAAGGTTAGATTGGTAAATAAAAAATCAGAGTTGAATCTAGTTGATACTACTGTTGGTAGAGCAATTCTTTCTGGAATTCTTCCTAAGGAACTTGATTTTGAACTCATAAATAAACCTCTAGACAGTAAGTCAATATCTTCTCTTATCAACATGTCATACAGACACAGTGGTTTGAAAGAAACAGTAATATTTGCAGACAAACTAATGTACTTGGGATATGAGTATTCTACAAAGTCTGGATCTTCAATTTGTGTAGATGATTGTGTAATTCCTACTGACAAAGAGGAAATCATCTCAAGCGCTGAAACTGAAGTGAAAGAAATCGAATCTCAGTATTCATCTGGTCTAGTAACGCAAGGTGAAAAGTACAATAAAGTAATTGATATTTGGTCCAGAGCAAATGAAAAAGTTGCAAGTTCTTTAATGGATACAATTTCAACAGAAAAAGTTGAAGACAGAGATGGAAATTCTGTAGACCAAAAATCCTTTAACTCGGTATTTATGTATTTAGATTCTGGCGCAAGAAGTTCTCCTGCTCAGGTTAGACAACTAGCTGGAATGAGAGGTCTTATGGCTAAACCAGATGGTTCAATAATTGAGACTCCAATTACGGCGAACTTTAGAGAAGGCTTAACAGTTCTACAATATTTCACTTCTACACATGGTGCTAGAAAAGGTTTGGCAGACACTGCTTTAAAGACTGCCAACTCAGGTTATTTAACAAGAAGATTGGTCGACGTTGCACAAGATCTAGTAATTAGAGAAGAAGATTGTGAAACAAAAGAAGGTATAGAACTAAGATCAATCATTGAAGGTGGTGAAGTTGTTCAACATTTAAAAGACAGAATTTTAGGTAGAGTTTTAGCTGAACCATTATCTTCAAAAGATGGGTCTTTCAAAATTCCTAAAGGCACGTTAATTGATGAGGCTCTAGCTGAACAGATCGAACAAAACAACATAGATATTGCAAAAGT